>JAUIED010000045.1 GCA_030428905.1 Gammaproteobacteria bacterium | reverse complement strand
TTGTCAACCGCCTGCCCTGTCCGTGTAGGCGCAAAGCCATAATGTCCCCTTCCTGCAATTCTAAAGTGTCCCCTTCATCGGGAAGGAGGGGATATGGGGCAGGAGGTGATTGGTTTGAGTCATGGGGAGCTGGATCGGCTGGAGGTCGTACAGTCCGTCGAGCGCGGTGAACTGACTCAGAAGGAGGCAGCACTTCGGCTTCAACTATCCACACGACAGGTGAAGCGCATCGTGTAGCGATACCGACAGCAAGGCGCTGCTGGACTCATCTCTCGGCATCGTGGCAAGCCAGCCAACAACGCGATTGAGCAGGCCGTACGGCGGCAGATTATGGATCTTGTGCAGGCGCACTACGCAGACTTCAAGCCATCCTTCGCATGCGAGAAGATCAACGAACTGCACGGCCTCGATTGTCTCTTGTCAACCTACGCCATAAACCACGACTGGAGCGTTTCTGCAGCGCTGTCAGCCACTATAATCTATATGAAAATATTCACATTTATCGCGAATTATCACGCTACTAAGATGGTTGAAAGTACATTTTTAGTGCATTTTTATCTCTATTTTGAGAAAAAATGTGGTGTGGATATACTGCGCGTGTGCGTATAGACATACCGCAATCAAGAGCGCGACTAGCCCGCGTCCTTCGGGATGCGGGGGATATTGTGCGCACCGATAGAGCCGCTATCGCGCTTCAGATCAGCCACGGGCAGGCTTCAAAGCTTCTCGCGCGCTGGGCTCAGCAAGGCTGGCTCAAGCGCATTGGACCGGGGCTCTATCTCCCAGTACCGATTGATGCTCTGGAGAGCGAGCGCGTTCTCTCCGATCCCTGGTTACTGGTTCCGACGCTCTTTAGTCCCGGCTTTGTTTCTGGATGGAGCGCCGCTGAATATTGGGACCTTACTGAGCAGATCTTTCGGGATATCGTCGTCAAAACGTGTCGCCCGCTACGACGCCGTAAGGCTGAAATCCACGGCGTCTCGTTTGTCCTGCGGCATATCAAAGATGAGCACTTGTTCGGCACCAAGGTTGTCTGGCGCAGCCAAACCCGCGTCCTGGTGGCCGATCTCCATCGATGCCTTGTCGATATGCTCGATGAGCCGCTATTGGGCGGTGGCATTGTGCATGTTTTCCATTGTTTCCGTGCCTATGTCCACCATGATGATGCGGATTTTGACAAGCTCATAGAAAGTGCAGAAAGGCTTGGCAACGGCGCTGTCTTCAAGCGCCTCGGCCTCTTGGCCGAGTTAGAAGGCATCGACAGCCTTGTTCACGCATGCAAGGTGCGGCTGACCACAGGACATGCAGAGCTTGACCCAAGCACCGCGTGTCCGCGCATGGTCACGCGCTGGCGTCTGCGCGTTCCTGAAAGTTGGGCGGGCAGGTGATTGATAAGCGCGAGATTGTCGACACGGCAACGGCCCTTTCCTTACGGCCTGATGTGGTTGAGAAGGACTGTGCTCTGGGCTGGCTTCTTGCTGGCATCGCCAACCATGATGCGCTTGCTGAGAGCTGGGTGTTCAAGGGTGGGACCTGCCTTAAGAAGTGCTTCCTCGAGACATACCGGTTCTCGGAAGACCTTGATTTTACGCTCCTCGATGAAACCCAACTGGATGCAGACTATCTGTCGCAGGTCTTTGGTGAGATTTCTGAGTGGGTTTACGACGCCTGCGGCCTGGAACTCCCGGCGTCTTTGTTCAAGTTCGATGTCTTCACCAATCCCAGAGGGCATACAGCCTGTCAGGGTAAGATTGCCTATCGGGGGCCTATCAGTCCACGCGCGGATCGACAGCTGCCGCGCGTGAAGCTTGACTAGAGTGCGGATGAAAAGCTCGTTCTTCCGCCCCTGAAACTTCCCATATATCACCCCTATAGCGATGCACCTGATGGCGGGATCGCGGTGCTGTCCTACGCCTACGAAGAGGCGTTTGGTGAGAAAGTCCGTGCGCTAGGTGAGCGGACGCGACCCCGTGATCTCTATGATGTTGTGAACCTGTTTCGCAATGGCGATGCCAGGCCCGCAGCGGCAGTTCTCCTCGATGTTTTGCGTCAAAAGTGCGCGTACAAATCCGTCGATGTTCCAAGCATGGAGGCGATTGCTTCGCACAGGCCGGATCTGGCAGGTGCGTGGCAATCCATGCTGGGTCACCAGCTCCCGGCTTTGCCCGACCTGGAAAACTCCTGGGCAGCGCTTCCAGATTTCTTTCAATGGATGATGGGCGGGGCTGAGCCCCCTCGGCCACAAGCCTATGGGCTCGCGGCGGGCGAAACCGTAGTGCGAGAGCGCACGCTCGGATTGGCACTGAGCACGGCTGCACAATCACACATTGAGATTATCCGCTTCGCAGCGGCGAACAGGCTCTGTGTTGATATTGACTATGATCCTTTAACCGGCCTCCGAGGTGTGCGGCGTGTTGAACCTTATTCATTGCGGCGAACAGCGGATGGGGAAATAATTCTGCATGTGGAGAAGTTTGATACGCGCCAGCACCGGACCTACCGTGTTGATCGCATTCGCGGTGTCGAAGTAAGCAGTGAAACCTTCACGCCGCGTCACGACATCGAGCTTTCTCCAGATCAGGCCGTTCGCATTCCCGATTCAATTCGCTCCTTCGGCCCTTCCAGCGCGCCCGCGGTTTCAAGACCTCAAGTGGCGCGGCGCAACTCACAGGGAAGCTCTAGCCGCCGGAAGCCCGGTACCTCCAGCACCGGGCCGGTGTATGTGTTTGAGTGCACGTCGTGCGGGAAGAGATTTCGCCGCAACAGCCATGATGGGACGCTCAACGACCACAAAAACAAGCAAGGCTATCCTTGCTATGGAAGGGTCGGCAGATACGTAGAAACGAAGCATTAGGTGAAGCTAGTGAAGTTCCTGAGCATGGACCCGATTAGCCTACAGCCGCTCCACCCATCCTTCGACGACGGCCGCTGCCACCCAGGCGAGCGGCGGGATGATGAGGTAGCTGATCAGACGCGTGACCAGCTTCAGGTCCACCGGCCAGTTGGACATGCCGCGGACGCGGTCCATGTGCGCACACACGCTCTCAAGCGTTGCGGTGTCGTCGGGGTTGAGTCCTTTGAGCTGCAGCTGGAGTGCTTCCAGGCGTTCCTGCTTGAGGGCCTGCATGCGCTTGCGAATACCGCTGAGCGGCAGCAGAAACAAGAGCGCCGCGACGGGTGGGCCGATCAACATTCCCCAGAAGTAGTTGACCAGGCGAAACTCCGCGTCGAGCGCCTGAAGCGGCATGAACGCGAGCGCCCCCACCACCACCATCAGATCGTAGGTAGCAAGCTTGCGCAGCGGTAAAAGGGTTGTCTGGTCATAAAGATTGAACGGCAGATCCCGGCCCAGCTTTGACAGGGTGATGCTCAGAGGTATCCGCCAGCACAGCATGATCGCCACCGACATCCAGAGAATGGTGTTTGCAACGAAGATGGTCACATCCGGCGCGCGAAGGTCCCCCGTTTCGCGCCAGTAGACGACGATGTGACCGTTCTGATCGGCGCCGAAAAGTGCGCCGATCAGCAGCGCGAACGAAGCCCAGCCAGGCAGGTGATACAGCAGCTCGTTCAGACGGGTGGCAGCCGTGAGCCTCGCGTGCCGAGCGGCAATCTCCTGGGTGCGTGATGCGAGAAAAGCCATGCAGAAAAAGAAATAACACGGCATCACAGACAACATAAGCAGCGTGCCGATGGCTTGTCTCGGCGACATGCCGCTGGCGACCGCTTGGCCTGAAAGCCAGAGCGCGAGATAGAGCGTGAACGTCGCGCCCGCTCCGGCGAGCAGCCACCAGCGACGGCCAGGCCTGGCCACCAGCGTGCGCAGCAACGGAATGCGCATTCTCGTTTGCGCTGTTGTGGAGGATGCCTACTTCGGGTGCAGCACCACGGGCATGGTGGCGTAGCCCTTCACGAAGCTCGACTGCACCCGCTCGATGGCGCCGACGATTTCGATCTTGTGGAAACGCGCCATGATCTCTTCCCACAGAATGCGCAGCTGCATCTCGGCGAGCCGGTTGCCCATGCAACGGTGCACGCCGAAGCCGAAGGATACGTGGTGCCGTGCGCGGGGCCGGTCGATCCAGAAGCGGTCCGGATCTTCGATGACGGTTTCGTCACGGTTGCCGGACACGTACCACATGGCGACCTTGTCGCCTTTCCTGATGGTCTTGCCACGAAACTCGATGTCGCGGTTGGCGGTGCGCCGCATATACGCCAGCGGCGTCTGCCAGCGGATGATCTCCGAGACCATGTTCGGAATCAGGCTGTGATCAGCGCGCAACTTGTCGTATTCGCCGGGGTTCTGGTTGAGCGCCAGCACGCCGCCCGAGATCGAGTTGCGGGTGGTGTCGTTGCCGCCGACGATGAGCAGGATCAGATTGCCCAGATACTCCATGGGCGGCATGTTCTGGGTGTCTTTGCCGTGCGCCAGCATGGAGATCAGATCGAACTTGGGTGGCTCGTTCTTGCGTTGCTCGTAGAGCGCGGTGAACTCCTCGAGGCACTCCAACAATGCTGCGCGGCGCACCGGCTCCGGTGTCGGCCCGCCGGCGAGCTCGCCGGACGTCGCCATGTCCGACCAGTAGGTGAGCTTGCGGCGTTCCTCGAAGGGGAAGTCGAAGATGGTGGCGAGCATCTGCGTGGTGAGCTCGATGGATACGCGATCCACCCAGTTGAACTCCTCGCCGATGGGCAGCGAGTCGAGAATGTTCTGCGCACGCTCACGGATGACATGCTGCAGGTGCGCCAGGTTCTGCGGTGCGACCACGTTCTGCACGGTCTTGCGCTGCGCGTCGTGCTTCGGCGGGTCCATGGCGATGAAGTTCACCGTCTGGAAGTCTTCCGGCCGGTCCGCCAGGGTGATGCCTGGTTCGGAGGAGAAGTCGTCGTGCCGCTTCTCGATCTCCATGATGTCGTCGAACTTCGTGATCGACCAGTACGGCCCGAACATGCTGTGCTTGTGGTAGTGCACCGGATCTTCGCGGCGCAGGCGTTCGAAGTACGGCCAGTGCGCATCGTTCTGAAAAAGATCTGCGCGGCTCACGTCGATTTCGTCGAGCGGCACGCTGTAGGCGTCCTGGGCAATGGCTTCGGCCATGGTCGATCCTCCGTTACTCTCTGCACGAATGTACCGCATATAGGGCTTCTGCGGTACGTCGGCAGCGCAGCTGCGTGCGTATAATGGCGGCGAGATATTCGGGAGGTTGGAAGACGGCTATGACAGATTGGCAGGTTGATCGGCTGGCAGGCGCTCTTGGCGCCGAGGTGCGAGGGGTAAAGCTTGCGGGTGCCACGGAGGCGGACGCGCAACGTATATCTGCGCTCCTCAGCGAGCACATGGTGCTGTTTTTCCCGGATCAGCACCTGAGCACGGACGAGCATGTGGCGCTTGGGCGGTACTTCGGAGAGCTGGAGGGTCATCCGGAGCTCAAGAATGCCTACATGGAGCACCCGGAGATCTTCGAGCTCGCAGCCACCAAGGGTGGCATAGCCGATGAGTGGCACACGGACCTCACCTTCCTCGAGCGTCCGGCGCTGATGTCTATTCTGCACATGGTCAAGTGCCCGCCGAGCGGCGGCGACACCATGTGGACCAATCTATGTGCCGCCTATGACGGCCTGTCGGCGCCTATGCAGGAGCTGTGCGATGGTCTTACCGCGTTGCACGACGAGGCGCCGCACAACCGCCCGGACAAGACCATGATCCATCCCGTGGTGCGCGTGCACCCGGACACCAGCAAGAAGGCCCTGTACGTCAACGAGCATTTCACGCGTCGCATCGTCGAGATGAACGCGACCGAGAGCGATGTACTGCTGCGCTACCTCACGCAGTGGGTGCAGAACCCCCGCTTCACCGTGCGCTACCGCTGGCGGGAAGGCACCATCGGCATGTGGGACAACCGCGCAACGCAGCATTTCGTGCTCAATGATTTCGATTCGGAGCGCATCATCCAGCGGGTCACGGTCATGGGCGACCAGCCGCAGGGCGTGGGCGCGCCGAAGTGGCGGCCATGGGTGCGGCCGGGGCCGCTGTCGGCCACCAGCCGCTTCGACCGGCAGCTCTACTTCCATCTGAAATCTCAGGGAAGGGTGTGATGCGCGCACTCCTGCTTGTGCTGATGCTGGCGCTGATGCCCGCACTCACTCGAGCCGATGACGCTGCGAACGAAGCCGCCATGGAGGTGCTGGATGCCTTCATGCGCGCTTTCAACGCACGGGATGTGGAAGCCTGGGCGGCAACGCTCAATTATCCGCACGTGCGCTTCGCCAGCGGCACCGTGTCGGTCTACGAGGACGCGGAAGCGTTCGGCGACCGCGACGTGTTCGCCATGCTCGCGCGCACCGGCTGGGACCATTCGCATTGGCTCACGCGCGACATCGTGCTGAGTGCGCCGGACAAGGTACACATCAACACCCGCTTTACCCGCTTCAATGCCGACAACGCGCCCATCGGTACCTACGAGTCGCTCTACATCGTCACCCGGGTGGACGGGCGCTGGGGTATCCAAGCCCGTTCGAGCCTCGCGCCCTGACCGTTAGCCGTCAGGCGCGCTCCGCCATCGGCACGTAGGGGCGCGGATCCGGCCCGTTGTAGAGCATCAGCGGGCGGATGAGGATGTTGCTTTGCATCTGCTGCAACACCTGCAGCGTCCAGCCGGGCACCCGCCCCACGGCAAAGATCGGCACGAACAGGTCTTGCGGTATGCCGTGCAGGTGGTAGATCACGCCGGAGTAGAAATCGACGTTCACTTTCACGCCGAGGCGTGCGTAGGGCTGCATGGCATCTTCCACTGCCTTGAGAATCTCCGCCCACTGGGGCTCGCCCATCTCCTCGGACAGCTTCAACATGCCTTCGCGCAGATGTCGGGCGCGTGGATCCTCCGCCCGGTATACCCGGTGTCCGAAACCCATGATCGGTTCACGTGCCTTGCGTTTCGCCTTGATCCAGGCTGCTGCGCGATCCGGTGTGCCGATCTCGCGCGCCATTTTCATCACGTCTTCCGCTGCACCGCCGTGCGCGGGTCCGGACAGCGCAGCGATGGCGGCGGTGACGGCTGCGTGCAGGTTGGCGTCGGTGCCGGTGACGACCCGCGCCGTGAACGATGATGCGTTGGAACCGTGCTCGGCGTGCAGAATAAAATCCAGGTCCATCAACCGTGCCGCCTCGTCGCTCGGCTGCTCGCCCTTCAACAGGTGCAGAAACGTGGCGGCGTGGTTCAGATCGCTGCGCGGCTCAACGGGCTGGAGGCCCTGGCGGATGCGATGGTGAGCGGCGACGATGGCCGGTATCTGTGCGGCGAGGCGAATGCCTTTTGCCAACACGCCGTCCGGCGTCTTGTCGTCCACATGGGGGTCGACGGCGCCTAGGGCTGAGGCGGCGGTGCGCAGCACCTCCATGGGATGTGCGTGCTGGATGGTGCGGATGATGTCGATCACCGCACCCGGCAGATCGCGGCCGGCTTTGAGTTTCGCATCGAACGCTGCGAGGGCGGCCGCCGTGGGCAGCTCGCCGTGCAGCAGCAGATAGGCGGTCTCTTCGAACGTGGAGTGCTCGGCGAGCTCGTGGATGGAGTAGCCCCAGTAGTGCAGGGAGCCTGCGCGACCATCGATCTTCGTCGTGGGCGAGCGGTCGAAGTACACATCCTTCAGGCCGCGAAACACGCGCACTTCGGTGTCGCTCATCGCGTGGCCTCCGGAGCCGTTCCGCTGACCTGCGGCGGTGCGAGGTGCCACCACCACTGATCGGCAAGCGGCCGGGACTCCGGCCACACCATGTTCAGCGTCTCGCCTTCGAACACTTCGCCATTTTTCACCACGTAGGCGATGCGGGTGGTGTTGGTGATGTCCGCGAGCGGGTCGGCGTCGAGCACCACCAGGTCTGCCAGTTTACCGACGCTTACGGTGCCGATGTCCTCGCCAACGCCGATCATCTCAGCGCCGTGCCGGGTGGCCGCTGTGAGAAGCTCGCGTGGGGTCGCGCCGCCCGATGCCAATAGCTGCAGTTCCCAATGGTAGCCGAGGCCTTGAAGCTGTCCGTGGCCGCCGACGCCTACCCGGCCGCCAGCACGCATGATGCGGGCCGCTCCCTCGGCGATCTCGTCGAAGGTGTACTCCCGTTCGTGCGCCCAGAACAACCGCTCGGTGCGCGCTGCGAGGTGTGGCTGCGGTGTGAAGCGGGCGAGCTTGGCGTCGTGCATCGGCGACTGGGTGGTATAGAAGTAGTTTTCCCCGGACGGCCCGCCGTAGGTGACCAGCAGGGTGGGCGTGTAGGCGATCTTCGATTCGGCGGTGAGCCGCACCACATCGTCGTACAGGCCGATGAGCGGGTAGTTGTGCTCGTTGCCGCTGAAGCCGTCGATGATGTGGGTGATGTCGAGCTTCATGTCGAGCCCGCCCTCGGTGGTGGGCATGAGCTTCAGCTCTGCGGCCGCCTGGGCCAGCCACTGGCGCTGCTCGCGGCTGCCGGAGATGTAGGCCTTGAGGTTACGCACGCCGTAGTGGTCGCGATAGCGGCGCAGCACGTGCAGCGCGTGTTCGCGGGATTTGAAGGCGTTGTTGGAGAACACCCCCGGACCGGTAGACAGCGCCCGCGGGCCGAGCATCAGCCCGGCGTCGATCATGTCTTCATAGGCGATGATGTCGACGGTGCTTGGCTGCACGTCGATGCCGGTGGTCACGCCATAGGCCAGGCTCGCCAGAAACGCCGGGTTGTTACGGTCCATGGTGCCGCGCAGCGGACGGTAGTGCGCATGCGTGTCGATGAAGCCGGGCACCACGTAGCGGCCCTGCAGATCGATCACGCGCGCATCTGCGGGTGGTGTGATGCCTTGTCCCACCGCTTCGATGCGGCTGCCGCGGATGATGACGGTGGCGTTGGCGACTGGCTCGAATCCTGGCTCCACGCTGAGCACGGTGACGCCCGTGAGCGCCAGCGTACCCTCGGGTTCATGCCGGGGTTTGTAGAGCTCGATGAGGTGGGAAACGACCCCTTCCGCCGCTTCGACTGGCTCAGCTTGCGCTTCTTCCTCCGGCTTGTCGCCGTTGTCTTGTTCGCCGCTGTCCGCGGTGTCCTCGGAATCCTCCTCCTCGCTCGCTGCGAAGGTGATGGACTCGAGCTTGCGCTGGTAGATGGTGTGGCCCACAGACCAGTACACGGATGACCCATCTGCCGCCCAGCCGAAGTGGTCGGCGCCGACGTCCGTGAGTTTGGCCTGCGGCAGTACCGGCGCATTGATGGTCTGTTCCACGCCACCGATTACCTGGCCGAGGGTGCGCACCAGGTACAGCTGGTTGGCATGTTGTAACAGCACGTGCCGCCCATCGGGAGAAAGCTGCGCATCTTCGGATGGGATATCCCCTTCGGCGGCGTAGATGCCAGGCCCTTTGCTTGCGAACAGCGCGCGTCGGTCGGTGCCGTCGTAGCGGACCGATACCAGCCCGCCGCTGCCGTTGCGGGCAAACTGGCCTTCGGAGAGGTAGAGAAGCACCCGATCTGCATCCGGCCCGAAGTGCGGCCTGCCGAGGCCGCCTGCGGGTACGATGGTTTGGGTGGCGCCGCCCTTGGACGGTAGCCATACCACCTCCGCTCCCACCGGCGGGCCGAAGTCCCACTCGCGCATGATGCGCTCGTGTGCCGAGGCGCGCAGGGCGACGATGCGCTCGCCGTCGCGGCTGTAGGCTGGGTCTGTGTAGTGCGCCTGTGTGTCCGTGAGTTGCTTCGCCTTGCCACCCCGTGCGCTCACCTGCCAGATATGGCCACCGTTGTCGTTCCAGCTGACGTAAGCGATGCGTTTGCCGTCCGGCGACCAGGTGGGATCGAACGCCTGCGTTTCTTCATCAGTGATGCGGGTGGTGGTTTGCGCCGCGAAGTCGTGCACGTAGATACCCATGAATGCGGAGAAGGCGACGCGTTCGCCGTCGGGTGACAGTTCCGGTGAGAGCAGCAGGCGTGCCTTGACCGGCCCGGTACCCAGGCGGTAGGGGAAATAAAGGTGCGGGGCAAGACTCTGTTCTACCTGTATCCGCATTGGCACGGTGGTGCGTTTGCCGCTCGCCATGTGCAGGTGTTCGATGCGCCCGTCACGGCTGTAGTAGAGGTGCTCTCCATCAGGCGCAAAGGCGTAGCTGGGAAAAAGGTCGCGGGTAAAGCGCGACTCCTGCTCGTCGTGTTCCACGGGGTAGGCGAGCCAGCGGTCTGCGCCGGTGGCGAGGTCGCGCACCCGCAGTCCTGTCTGCGCCTCATAGCGGGTGGCGTACACCAGCAGCTTGCCGTCGGGCGACAACACCGGCCGCACAGCGCTGCCGGATGCCGCGGTGACACCGTCCTCGCGGCCATCGCGCAGGTCGCGCCGGGCGATCTGCCACAGGGGAAAGCTCACGTTGTAGGCAAAACCGCCGGCCTTGCGGGCGAAGTAGAGGTAGCGACCATCTGGCGAGTAGGCGGCCCCCAGTGCGTTGTGCCGTTGCGCCGCTGGCGTGTCCGCGCCGCTCTTTGCCTTGGTGAGTTGCACGCCCTTGCCGCCGTCGAGGTGGTAGGCCCAGAGCTCGAAGGTACGCAGATCCCAGGTGGTGCGGGAGGCGACCACGTGCGTGCCGTCCGGGGAGAACGTAGGTGATGCGTATTCGACATTGCCTTTGGACTGGGTGAGCTGCCTGGCGTCGCTGCCATCGGTGGCCACTGTCCAGAGATTTTCGGTGCCGCTACGATCGCTGATGAAGACGATCCGCTCGCCGTCCGGGGAGAACCGCGGCTGGCTGTCGAACGCGGGCCCGTCGGTAATACGGGTGGCATCGCCACCGCCGATGGGCAGGGTGTAGAGGTCGCCCAGCACCTCAAGCACAAACAGGTTGCCGGACGGGTGCACGTCGAGCGACAGCCACGACACCTGTTCGGTCTTGAAGGCGACGGTTCGGGTGGTCTCAAGGGGCAGTTCCGCATGCGCTGTGCCCAGTGCAAGACACAGCAGGAGGAGGGTATTTTTCATTGTGGTGTTCTCTCGCCTGTCACCGAGGGTGGCCGGTTGCTGAAAGCCGCGCATGGTAGCATGCAATGCCAAACGCCAAATCCAGGAGAGCGGCGCAATGTCAGCGCAAACGTACGACCCCGACAACATCTTCGCGAAGATCATTCGCGGCGAGATGCCTGCCTTCAAAGTCTATGAAGACGAGCACACGCTTGCTTTCATGGACATCATGCCGCAGGTGCCGGGACACACCCTGGTGATCGCCAAAGCGCCGGGGGCGGATATGTTCGAGCTCGCAGACGAGGCGCTGCAGGCGGCCATCGTTACCACCAAGAAAGTGGCGGCAGCGGTGAAGCAGGCATTCGATGCCCAGGGTGTAATGATCGCGCAGCTCAACGGCAGCGCGGCGGGGCAGACGGTGTTTCATCTGCACTTTCACATCCTGCCGCGCAACGCAGGCATCGAGCTCGCCTTCCACGCCCGCGAGATGGCCGACGCCGAGACGCTGGAAGCGCACGCCGCTCGGGTGCGTGCGGTGCTCGCGAACGGGTAAGTGCCTCAGTTGAGCACCGCGTAGCCGCGGTTTCTCAGGCAGTTGCGCACGACGCGCTGCCGTTCGTTGAGCCCGCGGCCGGTACCTTTGGCCGCCCCGACTACCGCACCGCCTCCGGCAGCGCGCTCCACGGTGCGGCTGTTGCCCACAGCGGCGCCCACGGCTGCGCCAACCACGGCGCCCACCGCCGCGCCGGTAGCGGCTTTGCCGCCCACGGCGACCTGGTCTGCGTAACCCCGGCAATCCGCCAGGTCCTGTTCGTAGCGCACCGGGTCGACACCGCGCATATCGACGATCGGTGCGTTGCTCGCACAGGCCCCAAGCGCCAGCAGCGCACAGACAGCAGGAATTCTCATGAGCGACGTCCTCGGCGGGTAACTGCGCACTGGATAGCACAGCCGGCCTGAATCGCCGCTGAACCCGCCGGCGATCGGCCGAAGGCCGAGCGGCGGCGCTTACTACCCCCGCCGGCGATCGGCCGAAGGCCGAGCGGCGGCGCTGGATTGCACACGACTTGTTGGCTGGGTGTCGAGGGCATATGATCGGGCTCAAGCCGCACTGGATTGCGGCTGATAGAGAAAGAAAAACAAGAAGATATCTCAACTAGCTCCACTGGGGGTGAGCTATGAAAACTGTGAAGGACACAGCTCGGACTGGTCTTTTACTCGGCGCGCTGCTCGGATTCTCCGTAGCCGCGTCCGCTGGTGAAATTGTGCGTTGGGTGGATGCTGACGGCGTGGTGCATTTTGGCGACCGCCAGGCGGCACCCGCGCAAGGCGCCGAAACGATCACCGTACGCAATACCAACGGCATGGATGTGCCTCAGGCACCGGTGCGATTGCCGCACAACGCAAGCCAGGTGGTAAAGCTCGATCGCGGTAATCTCGAAAACAAGAAAGGCTGGCGCGGCTACGATTCACGGGTGCGCCGCAACCACACGGTACGCACCGGCCGCTGATCGGTCGCTAGCTCTAGCCCTCCAGCGCCTTGAGCATGCGCTTCAGGGCGAAGTGCCGGTAGCTGTCGAGCACCAGGCCCTGCACCTCGTCGTCATTGATGCCGTGCTCGGCGTCGAGATCGATCCAACCGTTGGGTCCGGTGTAGGCCGGCACGCGGTAGCGTGGGTCGTCCGCCAGCATGGACTGGCGTTCGCCGCCCACCCAGAACGACAGTCGCAGGCGTCCATCAGAGTGATAAGCAGTGACGAAGGTCTTCTTGCCGGCTTTCCACGCCGGGTTGCCGAACTGCTGGGCGGTGCTGGTTTCGGGTAACGCAAGACACAGGTCCGAGAGCCTGGAAAGGACCTCCGCCCGGTCCGGGCGCGTCAGGGGGTCTATCTCGTACGGATCGAGATCCTGTTCGGGCGGTTTGATTTCCGGTGTTTTTCCAAGGGCGCTGTGCAACCGTTGCGGCGTGACGTGGCAATACGCCTCGCGCGCGTGTTCTGCCACCCGCTGCCACGTAAGCCCGGTGTTCAGATTGACGCCCAGCCAGCCCTTCGGGCCCACGTACGGCGGCACGAAGTAGTGCTCTGGCTCTGCTTGCACATACAGCTCCTGGGCGCCCGGTGGGGCGACGAGCCACAACGCCACCCGTCCGTCGCCATGGTGGTTGATGGTGAATGACGCAAACTGCCGACCTGCAGCTTTGTAGCTCGGGGAGCCGTGAGAAATCAGCTCCTCTGTTTCAGGCATCCACGTACACAGGTCTCGCACGACGGCGTGCAGATCGCGCGCTTGTTTTTTTCCTTTGGCCACTGACATCACCGGGTTGCGGTCGCAGCGTTGATTGTGGCCCCATGCGCTGATGGACGCGACCCTCGTCATTCAGAGTCATGCCGCAGACGCCAAGGGCACATGGATCGATCTGTGCACCGCCAGCGTGCGGGATTGGGCGGCGCAGCAAGGCTACGGTTATCGCCTGCTGGGTGATGAGCTGTTTGAAGGGATACCGCGGCACTACCGCGCTCAGGTAGGCAACCGGCTGCCGATTCTCGCCGACCTGGGCCGCCTGCAGGCGGCAGGCGCGGCACTGGCCGAAGGCTACGAACAGGTGGTGTGGATGGATGCAGACGTGCTGCTGTGGGCGCCGAAGCGCCTCGGCTGCGTGCGCGTGACGGATGCCTGTTTCGGGCGCGAAATCTGGGTGCAGGCGGGTGATTCCGGCCGCTGGCGTGTCTATCGCAGCCTGCACAATGCGTTCTGCGCGTTTCGCGCGGGTTCGGTGGTGCTGCCGTTTCTGCAGCGCGCTACGCGCAGCATCATTGAACGTGCGGATGCGGCGCGCATCTCGCCGCAGATGGTTGGGCCGAAGTTGCTGAGCGCGCTGCACAACATCGTCCAATTCGAAGTGTGCGATGCGGTCGGCGCGCTTTCGCCGCCGGTGTTGGAGGATCTGCACCGGGGCGGCGGTGCAGCGTTGCGGCGCCTGGTGGATGAGGGTGGGAACGACCTGGCAGGGGCGAATCTCTGCGCCTCTTTGGCGGGAGATGCGGACCTGACGGCGGTGTGCCAAAAGCTGCTCGCGCAAGGCTGCATTTCCGGCTGACCTCTGGGACACTTGGCGCCGCATATCCGTAGTTTGGGGGAGACCATGACCACCTTTGCTGATCCGCTGCGGCGCGCGCTGCAGATCGCGCCGAACCGCACGGCCATTGCCGACGGCGGCAGAACGTTTACCTACACCGAATATGCCGAGCGGTGCGAGGCGCTGGCTGGTGGTCTGTACGGGCTGGGGCTGGCTGCCGGTGACCGCGTCGCCATTCTGTCCGGCAACAATCACGCTTACCTCGAGGCCTACGTGGCAATTCCAGCCGCCGGGTTGGTGGTCGTGCCCCTCAACACGCGGCACGCGGAGCCTGAGCTGCGCTATGCGCTGGAAGATTCCGGCACGCGGGTGCTCATCACCGATCGCGATGTGGGTGCGCTGGCGGAGATCGTCGAGCATGTGGTGCGGGTTGGTGATGCCTACGAGGCGCTGCTCGCCGGCGCCGAGCGGCGGCCGCTCGGCACGGGCATCGATGAGAACACGCTGGCGGGGCTGTTTTACACCGGCGGTACCACGGGCCTGTCCAAGGGCGTGATGCTCAGCCACCGTAACCTCATCGCCAACACGTTTCACTGGCTGACCATGGTGCCGCAATCTTCGGATGACGCGACGCTCGTCATGGCGCCGCTGTTTCATGCCGCCGGTTCCAATGGCGTGCTGGCGTCCATCTGGACTGGCGGCCTGCAGGTACCGCTGGACGTATTCGACCCCGGTGCTGCGTTGGATCTCATCAGCGAGCACAGAATTACCGCGACGTTGGGTGTGCCGACGATGCTGGCCGCTATCGCGGAAGAGCAGGCCGCCCGGCCGCGCGATGTGAGTACAGTGCGCGCCGTGGCGCACGGCGGCTCACCGATCGCCACCGAGGTCGTGCGGCGCACCGCGCAGGCCTTTCCTGGAGCTGAGCTGATCCACGTGTACGGCGCCACGGAGCTGTCGCCGCTCACCACGGGCCTGCGCAACGAGCAGGACCTGCTCGACTCCGAACGTGCCCGTTCCTGCGGCCAGTCCATCATCGGTACGGACGTGCGGGTGCTGGACAACGACGGCCGCGAGCTGCCGCGCCGGGAGATCGGCGAGGTGGTGGTACGCGGGCCGAACGTCATGGTCGGCTACTGGAACAAGCCGGAACAGACCGACGCGGTGCTCAAAGACGGCGCCTACTGGACGGGTGATCTCGGTTTCATGGACGAAGACGGCTACGTCTACCTGGTGGACCGCAGCAAGGACATGATCGTCAGCGGCGGTGAGAACGTGTACTGCACGGAAGTGGAGGAAGTGATCTACCAGCACGAAGCGGTGCTGGAAGCGGCGGCCTTCGGCATTCCGGACGCGCGTTGGGGCGAGGCGGTGCACGCCGTGGTGGTGCCGCGGCCGGAGCACGGCAACGTCGACCCACAGATCATCATCGAGTTCTGCAAAAGCCGGATTGCCGGCTACAAGGTGCCGAAGTCGGTGGATATCCGCCAGGAGCCGCTGCCCAAATCCGGACCAGGCAAAGTGCTCAAGCGTGAGTTGCGCGCACCTTACTGGGAAGGCCACGATCGCGGTGTAAACTAGACGGTTTTACGCAACCACAACTACAGGGGATTACATGACCACACTCGAACAAGCACAAGCCACCCTCGCCGAAGCCATCGGCAAAGAGACGGAGCCGTCTCAGTGGTTCGAAATCACTCAGGAGCGCATCAACCAGTTTGCCGAAGCGACCCTGGACCATCAGTGGATTCACACCGATCCGGAGCGTGCCAAGTCCGGGCCGTTTGGTGCAGCCATCGCCCACGGTCAGCTCAGCATGTCCATCATGAGTTTTCTGCCCGGTGGCGGCGGCGTCGGGCTGCCGAAGATTGACGGTATGAAGATGGGTATCAACTACGGCTGGAACAAGGTGCGCTTTCCGTCGCCGGTGCCGGTCGGTGCCAAGGTGCGCTCGCGCGGCTGCCTCAAAGAAGTATCCATCAAAGGTCCGATGCTCGAAGTGATCAACGAGATCACCCTCGAGATCGAAGGCTCCGACAAACCGGCGTGCGTTGCTGAGAGCGTGCTGCGGCTGGTGTTCTAACGGACGTGGATATCGGTATCTGCGTCGCCTCGCACATTGGCGACATCGACTACATCGTGCAGGCTGAAGCGTTGGGCTTCAGCCATGCCTGGTGCGCCGATTCGCAGATGCTGTGGTCGGATTGTTACGCGGTGCTGGCGCTGGCGGCGTCGAAAACCCAGCGGATTCAGCTCGGCACGGGCGTGGCGGTAACCGGCACGCGGCCGGCACCGGTCAACGCCGCGGGTATCGCCACCATCAATGCGCTGGCGCCGGGGCGCACGTTCTTCGGCGTCGGCGCCGGTAACACCGCCATGCGGGTGATGGGCGAGCCGCCGCACCGCATCCGCGAGTACGACGCCTACCTCGAGGAGCTGCGTCCATTGCTCCGCGGAGAAGAAGCGCAGCACAACGGCCAGCCTATCCGTCACATCATGCCGGATGCGGGCTTCGTCAACTTCGCGGACGCGATCCCCATGTACGTCAGCGGCTTCGGGCCCAAGTCCCTTGGCCTCGCCGGCAAGCACGGCGAGGGCGCGGTGATTGCGATGGCTGCGCATCCTGCGGCGATGTCCAGCGTCTGGCACATGATCGAATCAGGTGCCCGCGCCGCCGGCAGGGAGTTGGATCGAGATGCGTTCTACCTGACGGCGCTGACCACCGTGGTGGTGCTGGAAGACGGCGAAGCGGTCGACAGCCCGCGTGTGAAGTCGCAGTGTGGCGCCATGGCCATGGCCGCGGTGCACTACGCTTATGATCAGTGGCGCAACTTCGGATTTCAGCCGCCGAATGCCTTGCATGGCATCTGGGAAGATTACTGTGCGCTGCTCGAGACCTATCCCGAGGAGCGGCGGCATCAGCGCATCCATGCCGGCCACAACTGCTGGGTGCTGCCTGAAGAAGAACGCTTTCTCACTCCGGATACCCTGCAGGCCAGTGCGCTCATCGGCACACCCGAGGCACTGCGTGAGCAGCTCGCCGGGCTGGCTGCTGCAGGTCTCGATCAGATCATGGTGCTGCCGAACTTCGATACCCGTTACGACGTGCTCGAAGACGTCGGCAGAGAGCTCGTAGGCAGAGTGTGATGTTCACCTATCTCAACCCAGAGGTGCGTGCCCGGCTCATCGAGCAGGGCAAGCTGTTTCGCATTGATGCAGAGGGTCAGTTGCTGGATGCACGCCTTCCGGTTGCGCCGGGCGCCCATGCCATCAACCTGCTCGGGCCGATTCCGCTACCGCTGCAGTTGCCCGGCGTGCATCTCACCGTGCAGTGGTTTGCCGCGGTGCGCAGCACCGAGCTTGGCCAGGTGGAGTCGCTGGCTGGCGAGCTGCGCGAACGGGGCGGGCAGCACCTCTTTTCGCACCTGGCGTCGTTCATGGCCGTGAACAGCGTGCTGGTGATCGGTGAACCTGGCGACGAGCCGCTGGTGCGCGTGCACTCGAACTGCTTGACCGGTGATGTGTTCGGCTCCGAGCGCTGTGAGTGCGGGCCGCAGCTGCATTCCGCCATTGCGCGTATCGCCGAGGATCCGCAGGGTGGTTATCTGGTGTACATGGCCGGCCATGAGGGACGGGGCATAGGCCTTTGGGCGAAAGCTGCCACGTATCTGCTGCAGGATGGTGGCGAAGACACCTATCAGGCGAACCGTTCTCTCGGTCTGCCGGATGATTCAAGGGATTTCAGCGATGCGGCCTCGCTTTTGAAGCACTTCGCTGCCGGCAAACGCATACGTTTGCTCACCAACAATCCCAAGAAGGTGGACGACCTGGCAGCACACGGTGTGACCGATCTTGCCGTGCAGAAGCATGTTACGGGGCAGAGCGAGTGGAACCGACGGTATCTGGAGGCGAAGCGCAGCTGGGGCCATCATCTGGATGAGGATGACATTCAGCGGCCCTGAGTAGAGGTCAGCCCAGAGCTCGTAGCCTGTCTTCGAGTTGCGAACGCCGCGGTTCGCGGGTGATGCCGATCAGTACCAGCAGGGCGCTGCGTTCACGTTCGCGGACAATCTGCTCGATGGGCAGCATGCCCATCACCCACAACAGGATGACACCCCAGCTGTTGCCTGACATATGTTTGGCTACCGCATCGACGTCCACGCCTTCCACGAGCTCTCCGCCTTTCTCCGCCGCCTTCAGGCAGCGGCGCACGGCCGGGTAGTAGCGGCTGAACACAAGTTCCACCATGCGTGCATCATCCTGCGCATTCATCACGATGCGGGTCATTGCAGCGGCGTAGGCGGGTGCTGCCTGGATGTTGGCACCGGTAACCTGTGCCTGGGTGAGAATAGCGTCGATGCCGGGCTCTGGCGTGCGACGCGTGATTTCTTCACCGAGACCTTCCAACAAGTCATCGACCGCGGCGATTACCAGATCGTCTTTGCTGCCGTAGAGGTTGTACAGCGTGCCCTGGGCAACGCCTGCTTTGCGCGCAAGGCCGCGCATGGTCAGGCCGTCGTAACCGCCCTCATCGAGCATTTTCCTTGCTGCTGCAAGAATTACGGATTGGCGGGCGAGTTGCCTTGGCGACTCGTACTTACGCTTGGTATGGGCCTGATTCATCGTACACGCACTGTTTCCAGCCGCCATTCTGCCATCTTCGGAGCATCGAATCACACGAGGGTGTACTCGTACTCCGATGACTGCATCTCTACCAGGCGGCTCTGGATCTTCACGAAGTCCACGTCCTTGCCCGATGACGACAGGCCGGGGGTGAATAGCTCGGCAACAGGCGCGTGCGCAGAGAGGATGAGGCGCTTGCGTTTGTCGTAGAAGATCTCCACCAGCCAGGCGAAACGGCGCGCAGGATCTTCTTCCGTGAGCTGCGGGACGTTGGAAACTATCAGGTTTGGAAAGGTCGCCACCAGATCGCGGTAGTCGCGATAGCTGAGCGGTGCCCTGCACAGGGCATCGAACTCGAACCAGATGATGCCCACCGCCTGGGCGCGGCAGGCGATAGCTCTGCTGTTGATGATGTACGGATCTGATGTCAGCCCGGTCTCCGCGAGCAGCTCGACGATGGCCTGCAGACGTACGTCTGTGCGCTCGCCGATGGGGTGCTGATAAAGGTCCGCTGCGGAGAGCTTCTGCAGACGGTAGTCCTCTCCTGCTTCGAGCTTGTGCACCGATGTGCAGCGCTCCAGGCCCTCGAAAAATCTGCCGAGCTGATCCGGCGGCACCACCACGCCTTTGAACAGCTGGTGCGGAGACTGGTTAGAGCTGATGCAGACCACGCAACCCATACGCCACCAGGCGTGCATCAGCCGCATGAACAGGACGGCTGTGGCAGGGTCGAGCACGTTGACCTCGTCAATGAGCACGAGGCTAGCCCGATTCGCCAGTTGACGGGCGACGCGCTTGAACGGTACATCCCCGGAGCGGTTGAGCTCGTCACTGAGATTTGCCACGAGGTCGTGAAAGTGGAAACGGTGCTTGGCACGGCTTGGCAGCGTATCGAACATGCCGTCGAGCAGAAAACTCTTCCCCTGACCGGCAGACCCATGCAGGTATATGCCGGGTGGAGCGCTCAGCAGAAAAGCCCAAGGCATGCGGCGCCGGCGTTCGTAGCGGCGAAAGTCCCGGCGTAGCCCATCGAGCGTGGCAACGATGTCCTGCTGTGCGGCGTTGTCGCGAATTCTGCGCGCCCGAACGGCAGCGGTGTAGTAGTCCGACAGGCTGGGCTCTGGGTCCTTCTCCCGTATCAACCAGGCGATGGCGGCGCTGCCGATGCCGGTTGTGCAGGCGCCAATGCTCAACGCCGACATCACCACACCGGCCTCCAACACGATGGAGGTAGTACAAGCGAGCGCAATCAGCGAAAACAGCGCAGCGTGGCTCAGCAAGCGCCCATCGAATACCAGCAGCACTCCGAGCGTCAGCGCGGCACCGCAGCCGATCTGCGCAAAGGCAGTGGGCGCGGCATCGGTAAATACCGCCCAGCACACGGCGATCAGGCCGCTCAATACGAACCCTGTTATTGCTGCGCGGCGCCAGAGCAAACTCATGGCGCGACTCTACAGCAATCGTCAGGGCTGGTATCGCGTCACGCGCGGTCGCCGGACTGTTTTTACACTGGATTTGCTAGATCACCGTGGATAGTGCGGTGATGACGCCTGCGATGATGAAAAAGCCCGTCATGACGGCGATGGTGCCGACGGCGATGGCTTTGAAAGGGTCTTCGATCCACATGGCAACTTCCCTTTGTTGGCTACCATGCAATCGTCGCCTTGGAAGCGCCGTGTTGGTATACGTGAATCCCGAATACGTCAGCGTTCGTGCACGCCCAGATCGGGACCATTGCCTTCATAGGCGGTGTACACCGGGTCGCCGCGGCGCCAGGTAACCTGCCGATCCAGGGATATCACGTGGCGCTCGTAGTCGATGCCGATGATGCGAGCTGTGCTCTCGCCGATGCGGATCGAGTCACCCGCCTCGCCGGGAATGCCGAAGCCGTCGTAGAACCAGCCGGCGTCTTCTACCGCCAGGTGCTGACCGCTGCCGTTCGCCTCAGTGACGGTGGTCAGCGCAGCGCCTGCATCGATCATCGGGCTGCCATCCTGCGCCCGATAATCTCGGTTTGCCGGGTCCACGAAGCGGGGATCTGCCTCCAGCGTATCGCTTACCGTGCCTTCGGCTTGCACTTCTGAAATCAGCCAGCCGTTGCCGAACTCTTCTACCACCGTGTGTTTTCCTGCTGGGCTCGCGATGAGATTGCGGGTCAGGTGGTGGCCTTTGAAAAAAGCGCCGCGAAAAACGATCTGTCCTGGCTGATCATCCAGGCAGTTTCCTTCGTGTCCCCAGCCGTGGTTGTCCCAGAACACGTTGTTGACGTAGCGGTTGTCTTCCACGCGCCCGACGGCGTCTGCGCCGATGACGAGCATGCCAGCGCAGATGTTGTCGTGGAACACGTTGTTGTAGACCCGGTTGCCCCAGGTGTAGTCCGCTTCCGGTCCGTAGTGGGTCATGCCGAGGCCGACGTTGTTCTGATAGAACACGTTGCGGCGGATGATTCCCTGTTGGCCGGCGTACTGGATGCCGTTGCCGCCGGAGGTGCTGTAGTAGTCGATGGTCTGCGCAAACTCGTTGCCCTCGATGAGGTTGCGACGGCTGGCGTCGAGAATTTCGCGCTCGGCTGCGTGTGGGCCATTGCCTGCCCAGCTGGTAGTGGGCGCTTCGCAGTCGAATACCGAGCCGATCTTCTGCTTCGGGTTCTTTGCGAAGTTGCCGCGGATGACGTTGTGACTGCCGCACTTGATTGACCACACGTCATGGCCGGCAGTATCGAAGTGGTTGTTCTCCACGACGTTGAAGTTCGAGTGCACCAGCGACAGGCTGTCGGTGCCGCGAATGATGCGGTTGTCAGCGATGCGGTTGTAGTTGCTCCAGGCGAAGTACAGTCCGCCGCGTTTGCTCGCCGAGGGGTAGACCTCCGCCGTGTCGAAAGTGTTACCGCGCACCACGTTGTGGTGCGCATCCACTGCCCGCAGAAAGCCTACCGAGCCGCTCACGGTGAAGCCCTCCACGTGATTGTGCGATACCCCATCCAGCCAGATGGGGCCGTAGTCCTCATCGCCGTCGATGCTGTCCGTGTTTTTCAGGTGTACCTTCTCTCCGGCTGCGGCGGTAAACCGGATCGGAGCGGCTGCGGTGCCGGATACGCGCAGATGCAGGGCTTCCTCATAGCTGCCATCGCGCACGATGAAGTGGGTGCCTGGCGTGGCCGCTGCGGTGGCGTTTTCCAGCGAGGCATAGGCGTGCTCGGAGCCGGACATGCAGCTGCGTCGTTGGGCGTCGTAGCGACCGGCACAGTCGAAGAAAAGGCTGCCGTCAACATATACAGTGCGTTCCGGCTCGGCTGCGGACAAGCTGGCGCACAGGCTGATGAGAATGGCGATGGCGATACGCATGACTGGCGTGACTCGGGGCGGTATCGGGACTATAGCGCACGGTTTGGCGGCTATGTTCCGAGCTTGTAAGCACCTGTTCAGGGAATTGACGAAAGCGGCCGCAGGCGGTGAATGCCGTGGGTCTCGCCGCGGCCATTGACGGAACGGTAGACATCGCCGCAGGCGTAGATCGGCCCGCAGCGCAGCGCCGGACCCGAATCCGGCACTTCCGCCATCTGCACGCACCGCTCGCCACGGTCGTTGACCCACCAGGTACCCGCGAGCTCGCCGCTACCGCTGGCGGTCTGCCAGCGCGAGACGAACGTGCCGTGCGCATGCCACGTATTCACCGCACCGCCGCCGCTGCCTTCCTGCACCTCGGCGCGGTCTTCCACGTCTGCAAAGCGCGCTGCAATTTCCTCACCCGAAAGACGCCGGCATTCTGCGGGAAGGGCATGCGGCTCGGCCGCGAGATCCGAGCGCTTCACAACGCGCATGGTTGGCCGGGCAGTCTCCTCCTGGCTCAACAGGTAGCGAATGGCGAGCAGCCCTTCGGGTTGGCCGCCGGTGTCCAGCCAGTTGGCCGAGCCGGGATCCTCGGCGGCCACGATCAATCGGTAGCGTCCATCGTGCGTGCGGATCTGTGTGTGATTCATCGCCGCCATGCGCTGGGGATAGGATTGCAGCCAGGCGTTCTGCAGCGACGCAGACCAGTACAGCGCGTCGGGTACATCGCCCTCGACCACCAGCGCTTCATCGGGCGCAAGACGGTACCAGGTGCCGAGATAGGTGTTGTCGTTGGTCGGATAGAAGATGCCGCCGAAGTCTGCGTTGTACTCCGGCGGCGCATCGGCAGTGTTCGGGTGTTTCGACATCATGTCTGCCAACGCCAGCGTGCCGCGCATGGTTTCGCTGACGAATGTAGCCGCCCGCTGCAGCCGCTCGTGCAGAGGCATCGGCGTGGATGCGGAGTCGCCCAGCCGGTGGATCTGCAACGTTGCGGAGCGTTCGGGTTCGGCCGTGTAATACCGGCGTACCATGAGCATGTGGGTGTCGTCCTCCAGCGGTAACCAGTTGGCTTCGCCCGCCGGCGGCTCGCGGCTGGCGATGATCGTGAAGGCGCCGTCCTTCGCCAACGACAGTTCCCGCACGGAAAGATTCACGCCGGCGCGATTCCAACCGTTCAGCCCGCGTCCATAAGCGATGATGCCGATGTACCCGGCGTTGCCGAGCGTGCCTTCGATGCGATAACGGTGTTGGCTCGACACTTCTGCGGTGTGATAGGTGGCATCGGGATTGTCTCCCAGAAAGCGTCGTCCGGATGCCATCCAGTCCGTGAACGCCGGTTGCGCCGGATCACCGTTGCTCACCTTCATCTCGAGGGCGGCAGAGAGCAGATCGGCAAGAAACGCGAGCCCTTCAGCGCGTTCCTCCGCGGTGGTTGCCTGCGCGGTGACCCGTGCCGCGGCGTCCTCGACGCTGGTCTGCAGCGCCTGCCAGGCCAGTGCGTCGGTATCCTCGCCAGCCCAGCCGGCAGGGCGCGGCTCGATGGTTGTCGTTGCCTGAAAACGCCCGGCGCCGTAGGCGATGAGGGCGATGATCACGGCGATGAGGATGGTCAGTGTTGTGCGCACGGCGGAGGTCGGCCTGGTCCGGGAAGCTGGCGTTCGATGGGGCTGCGACGGGTGTCCGCAAAATGCTAGCCTAACCCCGCAACCAACAGGGAGAGAGTCTACGATGAGCATGCTTGCACGGTACGATTATTTTCAGATCGCCTACCTCGTGAACGATATCGAGGAGGCGTGCAACAAGTGGTGCAAGATGTTCGGCGCCGGTCCGTTCGTGGTGGCGCCGCACCACGTGACGGATCGCTTCATGTATCGAGGCACCGATCAGGAGGCAGACGTCTCCTACGCCTTCGGCTATCTCGGTGACATGATGATTCAGTTCATTCAGCAGCACGACAACACGCCCTCGATCTATCGCGACATGTTCGCGCAAGGCGAGGAGGGCTTCCATCATGTGGGCTTGCTCGTCAACGACTACGAGGGTGAGAAGAAACGGATCATGGATATGGGCTGCGAACTTGCCTGCGAGCTGCATGCAGACGACGTGGATGCCTGCTACATCGACACCCGCGCCTACAACGCCGCTTTCACCGAGATCCACGCCGACCCGCCGCATATCCTCTCGGCATTTGCCGGTTGGAAGCGGGCCCACGAACTGTCCCGTCCCGGTGATCCGGCGATCATGCCCCGACCGTGACGGATGAAGCGCTGCCGCTGCGGGCGCGACTCAACCAGGAAACGGCACTCGTGTCCTGGTCGTCCCTGCAGCGGTTCTTCGCCCGGGGTGAGACCATTGCTGTTGCACCTGATCTGAGCCTGCTGGATGTGGCCGTGGCTGTTGCCGAGGATCGCGCCGCTGACATGCGCGCGTGGATGCAGCGCGATCGGGTAGGACCGGTAGCGGATGCGGACGCGGCACGCTGGCATGCTGCGGATGCGCAGGTATGGGCGGTGGTTGTACGGCCGTGGGTGCTGGTGCAGGAACCGTCGGGTTAGCGAGCTCTCCGGAGGGGTCGGGGACATTCCACTCCCAACGGGGGCTGGCACACAGCTGCTGTGATAGAACCTATACGCGCTGTTTGCATAGCACCCTGTCCTGAGAACAAAGCGCGTGGAGGATGGGCGTCGGCCGCGTCTCTACGATGTCCCGAGCCGTCCAGCCAGATCTCCGTGTTGCCCTTGAACCAGTGAACTGCCCACCCGCAGCTCGCCTATGTGCTGCGGGTGGAAAGTAGTTCGTTGGTGTCGGGTCCGTTCTGGCAGTGAAAACTGTGGTTACGGACGCCGCTCTTCGATGTAGTCGTCGATCAGCTCGTGATAGCGGCGAATACGTTCCTCCTGCTTCGCCAGATACACGCCCTTGAACCCGCGTGAGCGGAAGCCGCGTTGTTGGGTGACAAACACCCGCACGTCATCTTCGATGGCTGGGCCGATGGAATCCTTGCCGTATTCCAGCACCTTGTGCGTCGCCTCGTTGCCGCTGAGATCCAGTGTGGGGTTACGCTCGATACCTTTCTCGATGGAGGCCGGGCTCGAGTACCACCAGTTGTCGAACAGACACTGCTGCGGGTCGTCCGGGTGCGGGCGCGCACGCAGGAAGTGGAAGCCGTCTGACCACAGCGACACGGCGAAGTTGGGGAACAGCGTGTAGTGGAATGCGTCAGTCAGCTGCTCATCCGGCACGTTGGCGTAGTGCGAGAAGCCGCGCTGCGGACCCAGCCGGCGTTTCGCCTGCTGCAGTGCCACGCGGGTGTCGTTCGGGCGGCCGTTGAAATCAGCAGGATCGAGTTCCCAATAGCGCAGCTCGCTGGCCAACGGCTCCTGCAGGTTGCCGTCCTTGTCGGTGGCGCCAGCGCCGTAGCCGCCCTGCATGACCATCCGGTTGTGGCCTTCGTTGGACAGGTCGAACTTGGTCTCTTTGAAGTAGGTGTTGATGTGGCCGCGAATCTGCTTGCGGTTGGTCTCAGTGGTGGCGCCCATGTGCACCGTGGGTACGTGGTAGGACTCGTTGAAGTTGTCGAGCACCACCTTCCAGTTGCACGGCAGCCACATCGTATTGGCCATGGTGCGGGTCCACTTGTGGATCTCACGCCGTTCCCACTCGTCCCAGATTGGCCCGAGGTATTGCTTGAGCGGCATCGCTTTCGGGTCCATGTTGACCCAGATGAAGCCAGCGAAGGTCTCGCAGCGCAGCTCCTGCAGGCGCACGTTGTCGCAGGGGTTGCCTTCCGGGAAGTCATCACGGTCCGGGGCAAAGTTGAGCTCGCCGTCGGGCATGAAGGCCCAGCTGTGGTACTTGCACACGAACCGCTTGACGGTGCCTTTGTCGCCTTCCACCAGCGGATTGCCGCGGTGCTGGCAGACGTTGTAGAAGGCTTTGACGCCACCGTCGTTCTGGCGAACCATGAGGATCTCTTCCACGCCCACAGGTTCCATCTGCCAGTCGCCGGGGTTGGGCAGTTCGGCCTCGCGCCCGAGCAGTAGCCACACCTTGGTCCACATGCCTTCCCATTCTTTTTCGAAGAACTCGCGGGAGGTGTAACGGTATCCCTCGAGTAGCGAGCCGCGGGTGCGCTGCTGCGGGTAGCTGTCGATATGAACGGGTTCAACGCGTTGTTCGGCCATAGTCTCATCTCCCAGACGTGTGATGATATTTGTAACACGCTCCAACCTCGCGGGGTAGGGGGGGAGCGGTGCTGCGGGTGAATTCGTGTGGTCGAGCGCGATGCGCTGGGGGTGTCAGGCGATGTACTCGTAGTACTCGAGGCCGTTGTCGTCGTACTGGCCTTCACGGTTGCCGATGCGGGCAATGTGGAACACGCCAGTGCGGCGTTCGCCGGGGCCCTCGAGCTCGCCTCGGTCGTGCAGGCTCTGATAGTCGGCTTCGTTTAGATCGACCGGTGCCTGCGCCAGCGCTTCAGCGAAGCGGATTCGCGAGGCGGCCTCCTTCCAGCCCTTTACCACCCGCATGGGAATGATCTCAGCGGCGTCGCCGCTGCCGTAGCCGACGGTGAGAATCATCTGATCGCCCAGGCGCAGACCTTTCTGAAACGCCTCCTGTAAGCCCGCAGCGAGCCATGCGGGTAGCGAGGCGGTGTAGAGATTGCCCACCTGTTTCATGTCGGATGCGCCAAGCACCAGTTTGTCGGCGATGTCTGTCTGCCACATGGGCATGCTGCGCATGGAGCGCAGCGCCTGTTGGGCGTTGGGGTAGAGCTCCGCTGAAAGCTGCTGCTGTTTTACCAGGTCGAACACATACGGCTGTTCCACCAGCTCCGTGCGCAGAATGGACGCATCCAAGCCGGAGTGCTTGGCGATCTCCGTGAGTTCCGCATGATCTTCTGCGTCGCCCACGGCCAACAGATACAACAGCATCATCGCAAGGCCGGTCTCCGCCATACGTTGGTACGGGCGGTGCAGGAAGACAGCCCGCATATCGCGCAGAAAGCGCTTGCCGGAGCCACCGATCTTGGCTTTCAGATCAGCCGTGGCGGCCAGCACCTCGTCGATGTAGCAGGTGGTGGAGTATTTGCCGTTGAACAGCGGATAGTCGCGCGGCTGGAAGAAGCGGGTGGGCTCCTGATGTGTGAACCGCGACAGCGGCTTGCGGAAATCCGGCCCGCGGTAGTCGGAAGATGTGCCTGAGGTAGCAAGCTCTATGGTCAGCAGCTTCGGCTGCGCTTCGATGAGCATTGCGACAGCGCCGGCGCCTTGGGTGGGCTCGCCGGAAGTGCCCCGTTCGTATTCGGCGATGTCGGAGCAGACGACGATAGCCTGGCGCTGCTGGCCGTCGAGTGCAAGGTAGCGAGCAGCCGCCTTCATGGCGTACACACCGCCGAGACAGGCGTGCTTGAACTCGGGTACCTCGCAGTTGCGGCTCAGCGTGGGCCGGCCCATGCTCATCAGAGCTTCGTTCACCATGCCTTTGACGATGACGGCGCCAGCAGAATTATCGGTGCTGGATTCGGTGCCAAGGCCGAGAAAGCCCACGCGTGAAGGATCGATGTCGTACTGGTCGAGCAGTCTCAAAACGGCCGTGGCGGCCATGGTGTAGGCGTTTTCAGTGGGCCCCGGCAGCCGGTAGCTGGCGCCGATGACGTTCGCCACTTTGTCCCAACTATCGCCGCTCCAGCGGCACCACTGCTCCAGATCCACGCGATACGGCGGGATATAGGCAGCCAAGCCGCTGATGCCGATGTCGGGGTGCTGATTGGTCACGCTGAAAAATCCGCTGCTTCAGTTACGAGTATAGGCTCAGGCGCGCTCGGCTGGGCTCTCGGCGGCCCCAAGAATACTGCGACAGGTGCGTTGCTGCCAGGCAAAACGTAAAGAATCTTTTTGACGAGCCTTCACCACCATCCTTATCAGTGGGCCGTGTCAGTGGGCTGCCAGTTTGCGGGGCATCCTATAGCAGAGCGGGACGCAGTGCCACGGCGTTGTCTGACAGACGGCACGATTCAACCGATCGTCGGCAGCAACTGTGCGTGCTGCTGGCGTAGCGCTGTCCATTCCAACCGGAACCAGGGCGTGAAACGCTCGGGCTCGGCTGCCATCTGCGCATCCAGCGCGTTGGGGAGTACCCAGCGGATCGCTTCTACCTCTTCGCGGTTCACCACTGGAGGATCGTCGGTGATGCCGACGAACACCCAGCACAGCTCATGCTCGGTGCCCTGGTCGTCGAATTCCGCGCGATACTCGAATTTGTATACAAAAGAAAGCTCGGCCTGCTGGCCCAACTCTTCGCGCAATCGGCGGCTGGCAGCGGCGTGCGTCTGCTCCCCCTGGCGCGGGTGCGAGCAGCAGCTGTTGGACCAGTAGCCCGGCCACAGACGCTTGCTTCGGGCACGCTGCTGCATGAGCAGTTCACCCCGGCTATTGAAGATGAACAGCGAAAACGCGCGGTGCAGCTTGCCGCCACCGTCGTGGCACGCGGCCTTGTCGAGCACGCCGATGACGGTGTCGCTGCTGTCCACGAGCATCAGCGGCTCGTCCTCGAACGACACGACCTCGGCTTTGCTGTGTACCGTCGCCACTTGCTTCCTCGATCTCAGGCGTGGTTGGCCAGCGATTGCGCGGCTTCGGTGAGTTGCTTGCGGGCCCGATTCTGCTCTTTCCAGCGGCGCCTGATGTTTGCAGGGGATACGAACCATGGCTGCCAGCTTTCCGGTAACCAGTGTTTGATGGTGGTGTGCAGGCGGCTCGGTCGTCGCTCGGCCCAGACTTCCATTGCTGTGTCGGCAATGCTGCAGACCACGGCGAAGCGTAAACCGTTCCATGAGCTGAAACGCGCCACCGTTGCGCTCTCCGTATCGGCCGCCGCCGCCTGATAGCGCATGGCGAGGCGCCTTTTGACGCTCAGGTCATGCAGGTTGCTGGTGGACAGAAGCACCACGCGATCGGTTCGTCGCGAGGTGGTTGCCACGGTTTCAAACGCTTCGTCTGCAGCAGTATCGACCACGCGGGTGGGTACGATCAGGGCGCCGGCAGGGTAGTGATCTCCTAGGGCGTCTGCCGTGCCCCAGGCAAGAATGAGGTCGCAGCCGCCGGCTTGCAGCGCCTCTGCGGCGGCGAACACCGACGCCTCGTTTCGTTCGGCGCGCAGCAGCATAAACCGCGGCGACTTGCGGAATGGCAAAGCCGACTGTTCAGCGCGCGCGTCAAACACCAGCACGCCGATCAGGTTGGCATCTTTCAGGGCGTCCAGCAGCTGTTGGAGTGGTTCCGTGCGCATCCGTGCACTTTAACGGTTGCGTGGGGGCAGTGACAGATCTCATTGCGCGCCGGGGTGTCAGATGTGTCTGATATCAAACGCTGCGTGTAGTATGAGTTTGGCTTTCGATGATGCTGGACTGCAAAGGGGGAGTGGAGGATGCCGCGATTGTCGGTCGAGGAACGCGATGCTTTTCTTGGCGAGCCGGGCGTCGTTATGCGCGTGGCGGTGGTTCGCGCGGATGGTTCTCCGCTGGTCACGCCCATCTGGTTTGCGTACGAGGATGGCGCCATTTACTTCACACCCCGGGAGAAGTCGGAGTGGTTTTCCTGCCTGCGGCGTGATCCGCGGGTGGCGCTGTGCATAGACGAGCAACCGCTGCCGTACCGGAAGGTGCTGGTGGAAGGGCAGGCGGAGCTTGTGCACGATGTAGGCGAGGATGCTCGCTGGCGCGACCGCTATCGACGCATAGCCACCCGTTATGTGGGCACAGATGCGGCGGAGGCTTACATCAGCAACACCATCGACCAGCCGCGCGGGTTGTATCGCGTGGTGCTCGACAGGGCGCACGTGAAGACCTGGCGCATGCCCGTGGAGGGGGAGCGTGGCATGGGGATCTGGCACGATCGTTACTACGTGCCTGGCACGGAGTTTTAAGCCATGAAGCTGCTGCTCGTTGTGATTCTGGCGAAGGTGACGGCGTCATCGGCAGGCGGGTTTGTATCGGAGCACGCGCTCGAGTTGCCTGGGGTCACACCGCACGAGGCGTATCTCGCACTCACCCGCGACGTGGCGCTGTGGTGGGATGCGAGCCACTCGCACTCGGGCAACGCAAGAAACTTTTCACTGGACGCTCGCGCTGGCGGCTGTTTCTGCGAGCAGTTGCCGGGCGGCGGCAGCGTGCAGCACATGCAAGTGGTGTTTGCAGACCCGGGTAAGCGCTTGCGCATGCTGGGCGGGCTCGGCCCGCTGCAGGCGCTTCCTGTGCAGGGCAGCATGGACTTCAACCTGCACGCCTACGAGGGCGGGACGCGGTTGGAGTATCGTTACGCCGTGGGCGGCTATCTGCCGGAGGGGCTCGACTCCTGGGCTGGCGCGGTGGATCAGGTGCAGCTTGGTCAGTTGCAGCGGTTGCAGGCGTTTCTGCTGCCGTCCGCTGACGACTAGCTGAGCATACGACCGGTCAGGCGAGCTGGGGAACAGCAAACGGCCTGCCTTCGGCGGATGGCGTGCTTGAGATACGATTTGTCGTTTTGTCGCAAAGTGGCGCGGTACGGAATGTCGCAAGATAACGGCCTCCACTTTTGCATCAGGAGGCGCACATGCAAGCAACCCTTCGTCATTTCGCAGTCAACGCGGCCGATGTTCCGCGAGCAAGGAAGTTCTACGAAACGGTATTCGAGTGGCAGTTCACGCCATACGGACCACCAAACTATTACCAGATCATCAATGCTGGCGACGGCCTCATTGGGGCGTTGCAGGAACGCAGGGAGCTGGTCGTGGGAAAGGCCGTTTTCGGCTTTGAAAACACTTTTGGTGTCGACGATATTCGTGCGACCTTGCAACTGGTTCAGGACGCGGGCGGGCGCACGCTGATGGAGCCATTTCTGATCGAGAACGTGGGCGAAATTGCCTACTTCGAAGATCCTGAAGGCAATGTGTGCGGCATCGCCCAATACCTTCCGGAACGATGGGAGTAGAGCCAAACGTTGGCGATGGATTCGATGTGAGGTCACTCGCGGTGACCTATCGTGAGGGTCACGCGCTCTCCGCGCACGCGCACCCCTGGGCACAGCTTGTCTTTGCGCGATCCGGTTTGACGTGCGTTGAAACAGACGAGCACGTCTGGCTCGTTCCGCCTACCAGAGCAGTCTGGCTACCTTCGGGAACTCGGCACCGTCTCAGCTTCAGGGGGGAAGTGGCGTTGCGCACACTGTATGTGTGTGAGCGACGAGCCTGTGCGATCCGGCGTCGGGTGCAGACTCTGGAGATCTCGCCACTTCTCCAACATCTGATCGAACATATCCAATCGATTGGCATGTTGGATCCTGGTGGGCCGCTCGATAAATTCATTAAGCTGAGCGCTTCCCACAGCGTCGGTGGCTAGGCGCGACTCGCAGGGCATGGTGGTTCCATGTCCAAGAGGCGCAACAACGCCACCGACGCTGTGGGAACCGCCCAAAGGGG
>JAUIED010000044.1 GCA_030428905.1 Gammaproteobacteria bacterium | reverse complement strand
GGTTTCGCTGCGTTTTGCGGTAGGGCCACCCAACGCTGCCGGCTCGTCGAAGCTGAACTCACCTTCATCCAGATCGGCAACTGCAACCACCCGTTGACCGAGGGCTTCCATACGCATCAGCCGCGCCTGCACCTGCGCCAGCTGACGGCCGAGCGCTTCACTCTCCGCCGAGGAGCGGTCACGAATGCTGCGCAACTGGGCTTCCTGAGCGGCAACCTGGGCACGCCACGCAGCCACCAGGCGATCATCTACACGCGACCCCGACTGGCTCTGCAGCAATCCGTAGCCGCCGGCGCCGAGCGCCAGAGCCAGCGCGAATGCTGCAGCACACAGATACCCTGCGTGCACCTGCAATACCCGGTTCACGCCTCGTTGTCTGATCAGGAGAAGCTTCACGATGCCAGTTGCTCTTGTTCTATTGCCGTTTTTCGATCATTTTCGAAAGGATTTTTTCTGTGCTTACCGGCATGCTTAGCTGCACCGACCAGAAGCAATAGGACGCCACCCTGCGACCGACAGTATGGCAAACCGAAAGATAGATGATCTTCTCGATTCTGACCACCATCGATTTTCGCCATTGCAAACCCTCCTCCAGCGAGCGGAGCTCCTCGCGGCATGCACGGCAGAGCTGCGCGCCCTGCTGCCGAAGGGGCTGAAGTCGTCCTGCCGCGTGGTGGACGCCACGCCGCCGGTACTCAAAGTCGCCTGTCGCAGCGCCGCTGCGGCCACGAAGTTACGATTTCTCGGCCCGGAGCTCATCGAGCAGCTCCGTACGCTGCCACAGTACGTCAACATCGAGCGCCTTTCCGTGCGCGTCGTAGAAGGCTGAGTGCAAAGCCCATAGAAAAACGTGATGTCCTTCGCGTTCAGGCCGCCGAGAACGACTGATCGAAGGCGAACGGCGCAGACGAAACATCATCGAAACTGACGATCTCGAATGCATCCGGATTCGCCAATAACTTGCGCAAAAGCGCGTTATTGGTCGCGTGGCCCGACCGGACCCCCTGGAAGGCACCGATGATCGGGTAGCCCGTCAGGTAGAGATCACCAATCGCATCGAGAATTTTGTGCTTGGCGAACTCATCGCTAAGGCGCAGACCTTCCTCGTTGAGTATGCGGAAATCATCCACCACCACGGCATTGGCCAGACTGCCACCACGCGCCAGGTTGCGCGCACGCAACGCCTCATAGTCGTTGAGGAAGCCGAACGTGCGTGCCCGCGACACCTCTTTGACGTATGCCAACGTGGAAAACTCCACTCGCGCACACGCTGCGTGGCGGGACATCACCGGGTGATCGTAAAGCAGGGTGTAGTCGAGCCGGAAGCCGTCGTAAGGTGACAGGGACGCAGCAACATCCCCTTCGCGTACCGTAACGGCACGCTTGATGCGCAGAAACTTCTTGGCCTCTTCCTGCTCTTCAATACCCGCCGACTGGAGCAGGAATACGAACGGTGCAGCGCTACCATCCATGATCGGCAACTCCGGGGCATCAACCTCCACGACAGCGTTATCGATGCCGAGCCCTGCAAAGGCGCTCATGAGGTGCTCTACCGTCGAGATGGAAACGTCCCCAACCGCGAGCGTGGTGGCGAGGGTGGTCTGGTTGACGTTTTCGGGGTGTGCCTTGATGGGCACGGCACGGCTCGGATCCAGATCGGTACGCACAAAGGTGATGCCGCTGTTCACAGGTGCCGGACGCAGCGATAAAAGCACCTTCTCGCCGGTATGCAGACCCACGCCAGTGGCGCGGATGGGGTTGTTGAGCGTTCGCTGCAGAAGCGGGCGAGTCATGGGCCGCTATTCCGTTGATCTTGTTATGTGCCCGACGCCTCACAGAGACCGTCAGCGGGCATGGCGACGTCCGAAAACATTTCCGGCCGAGCCCACACGCAGCAGCGCCAGGAGACGAGCGCTTCGCGCCCTGCTGTGGGCGCGAGATACTAGCAATGCGGACCGGCCGGGGTGTTTCTCGGCAGATCTAAAGTGTTACCAAAGTGTTACTCAGTCCACCTGCCTGCGCAGAAACGCCGGAATATCCAGATATTCCATGTTGTCGTCCGGCCGGTCGAAGGCTTCGCGATCCTCCGCGAGATTGTCGCGGCCCACCGCAGACCTGTGCCGGACGTATGCCGGTCGATCCAGGTTCGAGTAGTCTGGCTGTCCGGCCAGCGTCGAAGCCTCATCACCTTTGGTGGTGTTGTCGACGACGATGTTCGGCACGACCACCTCACCCAGACCGGTCGCCACTACCGTCACCTTCAGCTCATCGCCGATGTTCGGATCGATGACGGTACCCACCACTACAGTTGCGTTCTCGGAAGAGAATTCCTCGATGATGTTGCCTACATCTGCGAACTCGCCAATACCCAGGTCGGGACCCGCAGTGACGTTCACCAGAATGCCGCGTGCACCATGCAGATCCACGTCCTCGAGCAACGGGCTGCGGATGGCCGACTCCGCCGCATCACGCGCGCGGTTCTCGCCAGAGGCGCGTCCTGTGCCCATCATCGCCATACCCATCTCGGCCATGACCGTGCGAACGTCTGCAAAGTCGACGTTGATCAGACCAGGGCGAATGATGAGATCCGCAATGCCCTGCACCGCGCCGAGCAACACATCGTTTGCCGCGCTGAACGCATCCAGCATGCTCGTGCGCTCACCGAGCACAGCCAGCAGCTTCTCGTTCGGGATGGTGATCAGGGAGTCGACAATATGCTGCAGCTCCTCTACACCTTTCTCGGCTACCTTGTCCCGCTTCTCGAAGCGGAACGGCCGTGTCACCACGGCGACGGTGAGAATCCCGAGCTCCTTGGCCACCTCGGCGACGATGGGTGCTGCCCCCGTACCGGTGCCGCCACCCATGCCGGCGGTGATGAATACCATGTCTGCACCGGAAAGCACCTCAGCGATGCGATCGCGATCTTCCATGGCAGCCTGCCGACCCACCTCCGGGTTGGCGCCCGCACCGAGACCTTTGGTCATGGTGCTGCCAATCTGCAGGATGGTCCTGGCTTCCAGATTCTGGAGCGCCTGGGCGTCGGTGTTCGCCGCAACGAACTCCACACCCTCGACGTTCTTCGCCATCATGTGGGCGATGGCGTTGCCGCCGCCGCCGCCCACCCCGACGACTTTTATCACCGCATTTTGCGGCGCGCTATCTACCAACTCGAACATTCACGTCTCCTGAAATCAAAAGTTGTCCCCCAACCATTTCTTCAGTTTGCTGAATGTCCTCCCTCCGCGACGCCTTCCGCGCCCCGCATGTTCTTCTTCTCGTTCCAATCCGTACTGCAACAGGCCCACGCCGGTGGCGTAGATCGGGTTGCGTACGATGTCCTTAAGTCCCCTCACGGCTTTTGGCGAGCCCAGGCTCACAGGCATGTGGAAGATTTCTTCCGCCAGCTCCACAACCCCTTCCATCTTGGCAGCGCCCCCCGTCAGGACGATGCCCGCCGCAATGATATCTTCGTACCCGCTGCGACGCAGTTCAGCCTGGATGAGTGTGAATAGCTCATCGTACCGAGGCTCAACCACTTCCGCCAGTGCCTGACGGGAAAGTTCTTTTGCCGGCTTGTCACCCACGCCGGGCACCTTGATGCGTTCGTCCGGCCCCGCCAGTTGGGCGAGCGCGCAGGCGTATTTGATCTTCACTTCTTCGGCGTTGTGGGTGGGCGTGCGCAGAGCCATGGCGATGTCATTGGTGACCTGATCACCGGCGATGGGAATCACCGCCGTATGGCGAATGGAGCCATCGGTGAAGACGGCGATATCGGTGGTGCCGCCGCCGATGTCTACGAGGCACACACCCAGATCGCGCTCATCATCTGTGAGCACCGAGTAGGACGACGCCAGCTGCTCGAGAATCACGTCGTTCACCACCAGCCCGCAGCGCTCGATGCACTTTTCAATGTTCTGCGAGGCGTTCACCGCGCACGTTACCAGGTGCACCTTGGCTTCGAGCCGTACGCCGGACATGCCGAGCGGCTCTTTCACGCCTTCCTGGGAGTCGATGACGTACTCCTGCGGCAGGATGTGCAGCACCCGCTGATCTGCCGGAATCGCCATGGCTTGCGCCGCATCGATCACGCGATCGATGTCCTGCTGAGTAACCTCGCGATCGCGCACGGCGACGATGCCGTGCGAGTTGATGCTGCGGATGTGGCTGCCGGCGATGCCCGCATAAACACTCTCGATCTGGCAGCCGGCCATCAGCTCGGCTTCTTCTACTGCCCGCTGAATGCTCTGCACGGTGGACTCGATGTTGACCACCACGCCCTTCTTCAGGCCGCGCGACTGATGCGAGCCGATACCAATGATCTCGATGTCCCCTTCGGGGGTGACATCGCCGACGATCGCGGCCACCTTGTTGGTGCCGATATCCAGGGCGACGATTCGGTGTTGGCTACTGTCCGACGGCATCGAGGGAATTTCCTGCAATCAGTTCGTTAAAGCGCACGGCCAGGCCGCCGGTGTAGCGCGCATCCACGTGGGCAATGGCACCCATGTGCGCGTGCAAGGTGCGTGCGTACGCGTAAGCAAATCGATTCATCCGCTCGGCAACCTGCGACGCACCCAGGCTCAGCGACACGCCATTGTCGAACCCAACGATCCATTCGCCAAGCAGATTCTGCTCCAGGCGTGAGATGCCAAGTCGTAACGGCGCTGCAGTGGCAGAAAGCGCCCGGTACATCTCCATGGCAGCCAGCGGTTCGGCGTGTGCGCAGGCAAGCAGCGGCAGATCTTCCCGCGGGGATGCAAGGCTTACCACCTCGCCGGCGGAGGTGAGGTAGCGCGCGTCACCCCAGCGGGCGATCGGTGTGGATTTGCGCACGCTGACGACCAACCGATCCGGCCACACGCGCCGCACGGCGATGGAGCTCGGCCAACTCAAGCCACGCAATTGCTCAGCGAGGTCGCGTATGTTCGCGCTCAGAATGCCGCCGTCGAGATGCGAGTTAACCAGAGCCATCACCTCGGCCTTGTCCGCTGCATCGAGGTCACCATCCACCTGCACCCGCTGAATGTCCCGATTGACTCCCAGCCCCAGCAACGCAAGAAACACTACACACAGCGCAAGCGCTGGCACGAGCGTCAGAGCATCGGCCTTCCAGGTCATGCGCCCGCCCCCGACAGCTCCGTGGAGATCTGATTGACGTTGCCTGCGCCCTGAACCACCAGCACATCGCCATCGGCAGCGATCTGCGCAAGCAACGACAAGGCTTCCTGCGTATCCTCGGCAAACACCGGCTCAACCCCGCCACGCGCCCGCAGGCCCTGACAAAGCGCCTTGCCATCGGCCCCGGGTATTGGCGCTTCGCCCGCCGCGTAGACGTCCACCACCACCAGCGCATCCACCTCGGAGAGCACGCGCACGAAGTCATCGAACAGGTCACGCGTGCGCGAGTAACGATGCGGCTGGTAGGCCATGAGCAAACGACGTTCCGGCCACACACGCCGTGCGGTGTCGATCACCGCGTGCACTTCGGTCGGGTGGTGGCCGTAGTCATCCACCAGCGTGACGATGGCGTTACCCACCGCAACGTCATGCTGCGTCTGGAAGCGGCGGCCGACGCCGGCGAACTCGCCAAGCCCTTGAAGGATCGCTGCATCGTCGATCCCCTCGTCCGTGGCAATGGCGATGGCGGCCAGCGCGTTACGCACGTTGTGTTCACCAGGGATCGCGAGCTGCACCTGCAGATCCGCGCGCTCCGGCCGCTGCACACGGAACTGCCAGTGCAAACCGTTGGTGACCACATCCACGGCGCGGAAGTCAGCATCGGCGGCGAAGCCGTAGGTGAGCATCGGCCGCGACAGGTCCGGAAGGATAGAGCGAACTTCGTCATCGTCCACACACAGCACCGCCGAGCCGTAGAAGGGCAGCTGGTGCACGAACTCGACGAAGGCCTTCTTCAGCACCGCGAAATCGTGCCCGTACGTGGCCATGTGATCCCGGTCGATGTTGGTAATCACCGCGGACATGGGTTTGAGGTGCAGAAACGACGCATCGCTTTCGTCCGCCTCTGCAATCAGATAGCGACCCGCACCGAGGCGGGCGTTGGTGCCGGCGCTGTTGAGCATGCCGCCGATGACGAACGTGGGATCTTCCCCGGCGGCCTCGAAGATTCCGGTCACGAGGCTGGTGGTGGTGGTCTTGCCGTGAGTGCCGGCAATGGCGATACCATGCCGGTAGCGCATGAGCTCACCCAGCATTTCGGCACGCGCAACCACCGGTATGCGTCGTTCGTGAGCCGCCACTACTTCGGGGTTGTCAGCGGTGATGGCGGATGACACCACAACCACATCCGCACCGCCCACATGCTCCGCAGCGTGCCCTTCCATGACCCGCGCGCCGCGGGCGCGCAGGCGCAACGTGGTAGCAGAGCTTGCGCGGTCCGAGCCGGTAACCTCATAACCCTGGTTCAACAGCACCTCGGCAATCCCGCACATGCCGGCGCCGCCGATGCCGACGAAGTGTATGCAGCGTACGCGCCCCATTTCCGGCACGTGGTACTGCTGTGCTCCCTGCTGCTTCAAACCCATCGTTTCTCCGATCCGTTCTTCTGCCGGCGTCGTTGCGCCGGCTGCATCGCTTCCACATCACCCCGCAGCACCAGGCCAAACAGGCCGCAACAGACGATGAGGCTGTTACCGCCGAAACTCACAAAAGGCAGCGTCAGGCCTTTGGTCGGCAGCACGCCGGTGTTGACTCCGACGTTCACCAGAAACTGCAGCGCAAACACCAGCGCAATGCCGTAACAGAGATAGCCGGCGAAGCGCCGCTCCTGCTGCAGGTGGCGTCGTGCCCTGGTGAGCACACCCAGCACCAGTACGACGAACAGCGCCATGAGCAGGTACACGCCGACCATGCCGAACTCTTCGGCAATCACAGCAACGATGAAATCGTTGTGCGCTTCCGGCAGATACTCAAGTTTTTGAATGCTCTCGCCAAGGCCCAGACCAAACACCTCACCGCGGCCGAAAGCGATGAGCGCCTGGGTGAGCTGATAGCCGCCTCCAAACGGCGCCGCCCAGGGGTCGGTGAAAGCGGTCATACGCGCCACCCGATAGGGTTCCGCCACAACCAACAGTGCCGCCAGGGCACCGGCCACCAAAACCAGCAACAGAAAGTGTCGCAACCGCGCACCAGCAACGAAAAGAATGCCGCAGGTGGCGCTCGCAAGCACCACCGCACCGCCGAAGTCCGGCTCCAGTATCAGCAGGAAGCAGACCAGCCCAACGAGCAGCAACGGTTTGATCAGGTCGAACGACCGGTCTCCGAGAAGATGACCGAAGCGCTCGAGGTATCCCGCCAGGTAGATGAGCACCAGAGGCTTCGCGACTTCTGAAGCCTGTAGCGAGAAAGCGCCCAGGCGCACCCAGCGCCGCGCACCGTTGACCTCCGTGCCTACCCCGGGCAGCAGCACCGCGGCGCAGAAGAGTAGTGCAACCACCAGCGCAAGCTGGTGCACCTTGCGCCACCACTCCAGCGGGATGGCCACGGCAAACACCAGACCCACCAGAGACACCAGCAGGTAGAGAAGGTGTTTTTCCGTGTATGCACCTGTCATCGCGACCGTGGCAGAGTTGACCATGACCACGCCACCGGCAAGCAACAACAGCCAGGCCAGCACGGTGCCGCTCACCGCCCACTGCGCACCAACCGTTTGCAGGCGTCCCTTCACAGCGCCATCTCCCTCACCGCGTCGGCAAACTGGCGACCGCGGTGTTCGAAGTTGTCGAACATGTCGAAGCTCGCGCAGGCTGGTGACAGCAGCACCACGTCGCCCGGTTGGGCCTGCTCGCGGGCGGCGGCGACCGCCGCCTGCATGGACGTTTGCGTGCTGCAGGGCACGGCGTCGAACACTACAGCGAGCTGCGCGGCATCCCGGCCGATAAGCGCCACGTGGCGCAGGTTCGGTTGAATCGCAGCAAGCGGCGAGAAGTCTGCACCTTTGCCGTCACCGCCGGCTATGAGCACGATGCGTGCACCAGCAGACAGTGTGCCGGCAAGCCCCGCAACCGCCGACACCGCCGCGCCGACGTTGGTTGCCTTACTGTCGTTGATGTATCGAACACCCTCCAGATCCGCTACGAACTCGCAGCGATGCGGCAGGCCACGGAACGTTCGAGCCACCTGCGCCATGGCTGTGGGCTGCAGCCCCGTGCCGCCGACCAGCGCGCAGGCGGCGAGAAAATTCACCTGATTGTGCGCCCCCGGCAGCGTCAGTTCGGTCATGGGTAGCAGCGGCTCGGCGCCGCGGCAGAACCAGCGCTGTGCGCTGTGTTCGCGCACGCCCCAGTCTGCGTCGCTGCCGACAGCACTCAGACCAAAGCTCACACTGCTTGCGTGTTCGCTGATCTGGCCGGGTTTCGTGGCGGCATCATCACGGTTCCATACACAACGCGCCGCACGTTCGAACACTCTCTGCTTGGCGGCCAGATAGCTTGCGAAGCTGCCGTGTCGGTCCAGATGATCGTCGGTTACATTCAGAAGCACCGCTGCTTCACGCGCGTGCTCACCCAGGCGTTCGAGCTGAAAACTCGACAGCTCAAGCACATAGGCCTGGCAGGCCTCATCCAGCACGTCGAGCGCCGCATCGCCGAGGTTACCACCGGCCACGGCATCGATACCGCTCGCTTGCAGCAGCGCTGCTGCCATGGAGGTGACGGTGCTTTTTCCGTTGGTGCCAGTCACCAGAAAAACCGGCGCCTGCGCGGCATCAAAAAAGAGGTCGATGTCGCTGCCAAGCGGCACACCGGCGCGTACCGCCTGTCTCACCAGGCAGCTTTCAAGGGCGACGCCGGGACTGACGATAACGCGGTCAGCGGAAGAAAAATCGTGCAGCTCAACACCTACATGCAGCTCCACCTCGAGCGAAGCCAGCACTTCGGCGCCGGGTGCGCTGGCGCGGGTATCCAGCACAACCACTTCGTCCGTGCCTACCAGGTGCCGGGCGCAGCTCACCCCGGTGACGCCAGCGCCAATGATGACGGTGCGGCCCATCAGCGCAGCTTCAACGTCGACAAGCCAATCAACACCAAGACCAGCGCCACGATCCAGAAGCGCACAATCACTCGCGGCTCCGGCCAGCCCTTGAGCTCGAAGTGGTGATGGATCGGCGCCATGCGGAACATACGCTTGCCAGTGAGCTTGAACGAAGCCACCTGCAGGATAACGGAGGCCGTCTCAAGCACGAACAACCCGCCCATGATAAGCAGCACGATCTCATGTCGCACGACGATGGCAACCACGCCGAGCGCGGCACCAAGCGCCAGCGCGCCGACATCGCCCATGAATACCTGAGCCGGGTAGGCGTTGAACCACAGAAATCCAAGGCCCGCGCCGATGAGCGCGCCGCAGAACACCGCAAGCTCGCCGGCATCGGCGATGTGCGGGATCTGCAGGTAGCGGGCGAACTCCGCATGCCCCACCAGATAGGCGATGAGGCCGAGCGCTGCCGCCACCATCACCGTCGGCAGAATAGCCAGACCATCGAGACCGTCGGTGAGGTTCACGCCGTTACTCATGCCGACGATCATGAAGTAAGCCAGCAGTATGTAGCCGGCGCCGAGCGGAATCGCTACCTCTTTGAAAAACGGCACGATGAGCTCCGTTTCCTGCGGCGACTGGGCGGTGTGGTAAAGGAAAAGCGCCGCACTCAATCCGACCACCGATTGCCAGAGGTACTTCCATCGCGCGATGAGGCCCTTACTGTTCTTGCGGGAGATCTTCAGGTAATCGTCTACCCAACCGATCACACCGAACGCCATCGTGACACCGAGCACCACCCAGATATAGCGGTTGGAGAGTTCGCCCCAGGCGATGGTGGTGATGAAGATGACAATGAGTATGAGCGCACCGCCCATGGTCGGCGTGCCGGCCTTGCTGAAGTGCGACTGCGGCCCGTCCTCGCGCACCCGCTGGCCGATCTGCTTCTGCGAAAGCCGCTCGATGACCAGCGGACCGATAATCAGCGAAATCACCAGCGCCGTGGTAACGCTCACCATGGTGCGGAATGTCAGGTACTGAAAAACGCCGAAACCACCGACGTATTGCGAGAGATACTCCGTCAACCAAAGCAGCATCAGCCGGCCCTCTGTCTGGCGAGTTGTGTGATGAGTTCGCGATCACTGAAGTGAATGCGGCCGCTGGCCAGCTCCTGGTAGTCCTCGTGCCCTTTGCCGGCAATGAGCACAATATCGTCCGGCCCGGCACACGCGAGCGCCCGCTCGATGGCCTCTCGCCGATCAACACATTCGAACACGCAACCGCTACCTGTCAGCCCGGCCCGCATGTCGTTGAGTATCTGCTCCGGGTCTTCGCTGCGCGGATTGTCGCTCGTGAGCCACAACACATCCGAGGCCTGCTCTGCCACCGCCGCCATGAGCGGCCGCTTGCCCGGGTCACGGTCACCGCCACAGCCGACCACACAGATCAGTTCGCCACGGCAGTGCCGGCGCAGTGCTGGCAACACAGAAGCCAACGCGTCCGGCGTGTGCGCATAGTCCACCACCGCCGCAGGTCCAGAGCGCAGCGCAATGAACTCCATGCGACCCGGCACACCCTGCAAACGGCGCTGCGCCTCCACCACGCGTTGCAAACGGAAGCCGAGGCCACAAAGCGTCGCTAGCGCGGCGGCGGCATTGGCAACCGAGAACTCACCCACCAGGGGCAGCTCGAATGGTTCACGTCCCCACGGCGTATGCCACGCGCCGGACACACCTTGTGCCTCGAAGCGCAAAGCCTCCCAACGCACGTCGGCCTGACGCCCGTAGGTCAGAACTTCGTAGCGGCGCGAAAAGTCGCGGGCAAGCTCTGCACCGAATGCGTCATCTGCATTGACGACACCCAGGGCCAGCCCCGGCTTTTCGAAGAGTTTGCGCTTGGCGGCGCCGTAGTCCGCCATGCTGCCGTGAAAGTCGAGATGGTCACGCGACAGGTTAGTAAACACAGCCGTCTCGAAGGGCACAGCATCCACCCGATTCTGCGCCAGTGCATGGGAACTGACTTCCAGCGCCGCCCAGCGGCATGCGTCAGCTTTGAGCTGCGCCAGACGCGCCTGAGTATCCACCGCCCCGGCGGTGGTCATGTCCGAGGTGTTGAGCGCGCCTGGACGGCCCCAGCCAATGGTGCCCATGTAGCCGCAGGGTTCCTGCAGCGCTTCGAGCATGGTGGCTATGTAGTAGCTCACCGATGTTTTGCCATTGGTGCCCGTGACGCCGAGGCAACGAACGGCCCTGCCGGGCTCTCCGTAGCAGCGTGCTGCGAGCGCACCCCGCCGATCGGCAAGATCCGGTACGACGACCACCGGCACGGCCGTTGGCTGTTCCAGCGCACGCTCGCAGAGTACGGCTACGGCGCCGCGCGCCACCGCATCATCAACGAACGCGGCGCCGTCGAAAGCCTGCCCGCGAACGGCGAGAAACACATCGCCCGGTGCAACCCGTCGCGAGTCTTCGCACAGACCATGAACCTCCAGATCGCCACCTGCGCCTTCGTAGCCGTCGATCAACGTGCTGAGCCTCACCGCCCACCTCCGGCAAGCTGAACGTTCGGGGCGCTGGGCACGCCAAGCAGACGCAGGCTCCGTTCCGCCACCCGGGCAAAAACAGGCGCAGCCACGGCACCGCCGCCGCTCAAACCACCACTGGGCTCGTTGACGACCACCACCATAACCAGCCGCGGATCCTCGATGGGCACAACGCCGGCAAACAGTGCCACGTGGCGCTCGTCGTCGTAGCCCTGCTTACCGACGATACGCGCCGTTCCGGTCTTACCGGCCACGCGGTATCCGGCAATGCGTGCTTTCGGCGCTGTACCCTGTTCGCTCGTCACCGTTTCCATCATCTCGAGTACCGAACGTGTCAGCGCCCGCGAAAAAACCTGTTCACCGTGGTCAGCGGTGCCCAGCACAATCGAGGGGGTGAGCAGTTGACCGCCCGAACCCAGTGTGAGGTAAGCCTGCGCCAACTGCAGCGGCGACAGACTGAGCCCGTACCCGTAGGCCAGCGTCACGCGCATAACCTCATTGTCGAGCCCGACATCGGAAAACCGGCCGGCTGCTTCGCCGGGCAAGCCGGAACCAACGGGGGTACCGATACCGGCGCGGGCCAGCACGTCGTACACATCACGCTCCTCAAGTGCCAACGCAAGCTTCGCAATCGCTACCTGTGATGACTTTTCCAGCGCATGGGTCAAGGACATCACACCGCGGTTCAACGGATCCTGAATGAGCTTGTTCCCCACCCACATATAACCGGGGGCGGTGTCGATCCTGCTGTCGGCTTCGAACCTGCCCGACTCGAGTGCCGCCAGCACCGCAAACGGTTTGATGGTAGAGCCCGGCTCGTACACATCGGTGACCGCGCGGTTGCGCACACCCTCGTATGTGGGCCGCAGTGGCTCGTTCGGGTTGTACGATGGCTGGTTGACCAGCGCCAGGATCTCGCCGTTGCGGGCATCGAGCATAACCAGCGACGCAGATTTGGCACCATGACCCTGCACCGCGGATTTGAGCTCTCGATAGGCGATGAACTGCAGACGCAAATCAAGCGAAAGCTGCAGATCCTCGCCATACTTGGGCGCTGCGGTGAACTCCAGGTCGTCGATGTTGTGGCCGCTGCGGTCACGCAACACTTTCTTACGGCCGCTGACGCTACGGAGCTGCTTGTTGTATGCACGCTCTATACCTTCCAACCCCCGCTCGTCCACGCCATCCTCACCGAGGCCGGTAATGCCCACAACGTGGGCAGTGGTTTCGCCGGCTGGATAGAAGCGCCGATACTCGGTACTCAGATAGACGCCATCGATGTCGAGCGCTTCAACCGTCTGCGCAAGCTGCCAGTCCATTCGCCGCCGAAGGTAGACAAACTGGCGACCGCGATCTCCGAGCTTGGCAGCAAGCTCCGCTTCAGGCACATCAAGTACCGCCGCGAGCCGGGCCACCTGGGACTCGGAAACCTGTGCCAGGCTCGGGTCTGACCAGGCGGTGTACACCGGCGTGGAGATCGCCAGCGGTTCACCCCAACGATCGCGTACCACACCGCGCTGCGCACGCAGAACCTCGGTGCGCACCGCTCGGGCATCGCCCTGTTTCTTGAGGAAGATGCGCTCCTCGATGCCGAGGTAGGCCACCCGCGCCGCCAGCACCGCTACCAGGCCACAGAATCCGAGCGCAACGACATAGTGCCGCCAGCTCATCGACGGATGAACTCGACGCTATGCGGAAACCGCATCTTCAGTTCTTCCAGCGCTACACGTTCGATATTCTGATACGAGGCGATGGCACCACGCTCCAGCAGCAGCCGCGATTGCTCAGTAACCAGAGCATCGTGACGAGACTGCACCACCTGCAGCTCGCTGTAGAGGCTGCGTTGTTCGTGCAGCTTGCGCACAGCCAGTGCGCTCGACCAGGCAAGCGCTGCCAGCAGCAGCAGGCAAAGGCCGATCTGTGCCCAACCGCTCAAGCGCAGCGCTCCAATGCACGCAACCGGGCACTGCGCGATCGCGGGTTAGCGGCGATTTCCTGAGCCTCAGCGGTAACAGAACGCACCACGAGGCGCGCGGCAGCTGGCGCACTTTCGGCGCGCACGGGCACGGACCGCGGCACACGCGGCGGACTGGAACACTCGCGAAAGAAGCGCTTCACCAATCGATCTTCCAGCGAGTGGAAGGAGATAACCACCATCCGCCCACCGGGTGCCAGGCGCGCAAATAGCTTGGGCAGAACGGATTCGATAGCCGCCAACTCGTTGTTGACATGTATACGCACCGCCTGAAAAGTACGCGTGGCATCATGCTTGCCTTTGTCCCGAGCAGGCAGGGCGCGCAACACCGCGGCGCGCAGCTCACCGGTGCGATGCAGAGGACGGCACTCAACGATGCTGCGAGCGATGCGCCGCGCAAAGCGCTCTTCGCCGTACTCCCAGATAACGCGCGAGATCTCCTGCTCCCCAGCCTCATTCAGCCATTCGGAGGCGGACCGGCCAGCCTGCGGGTTCATGCGCATATCCAGCGGACCATCGACAGAAAAACTGAAGCCGCGCTGGGCATCATCGAGCTGTGGCGACGAAACACCGAGATCAAGCAGCACACCGGCGATCCCCTCGCTCGGCAAACTGTCGAGCACATCGTTCCACTCACCGTGCAACACGGTAACGCGGTCATCGTTCTCGGCCAGCAGACGCGCCGCGGCGATGGCTTGCGGGTCTCGATCAATGACCACCAGACGATCCTCAGCCGCCATCAACTTCAACAGCGCACGGGCGTGTCCGCCTCGGCCGAACGTACCGTCGAGCAGCAGGCGCGGAGCTGGTGCGCTCGCTTCCATCAGCAGCCGAACGGCCTCCTGCAGCAGCACCGGAACATGACCACTCAAAGCCGCAGACCCGCAAGCGTCTCACCTTCGGCAAGGGAACGAACCGCTTCGGAGCCCACCCAGCGGGACATACCCGCGGCCCAGGCTGCATCAGACCAGATCTCGATCTTGTTGCCCTGACCCACCAGCGTGATCTGCTTGTCGAGCGCCGCATGTTCACGCAGCAGCGAGGGCAATCTCACGCGACCATTACCATCGAGTGCAAGATCTGTGGCGTGGCCGATGAGCAGCCGTTGCATGGTGCGCGCCGCCGCACCCACGTTGGCGAGCTCCTCGAGGTGCCGTTGCACCACCTCCCACTCACTCAACGGGTAAAGCAACAGGCAGGCATCCGACGCATCGATGGTGACGACCATGTTCCCCGCGCAGGAGGCCACCACGGCCTCACGAAACCGCATGGGCAGAGCGAGCCTGCCCTTGTCGTCGAGCTTGACGCTGTTGATACCGCGGAACACGTTAATGATCAGGGCCGCGCCGGCTGGTGACGACCATCAAAATGACGCTCGCAACAAAAGCCGACAAACCCACGATTTCCCACCAAACCCCAAGGAAGCCCACTATAGGCTTCATTTCACCTAAATCAACAGCTCTTTGCGCCTAACCACTGGATAAATAAGGGATTTTGAACGGATAGACAGAGATCGAATAAGACCACCTTGCTTTCACCGCAAATCGCCATAAACACCCTGAGCGGGAAGACGGACATTATGAAGTGCGAGCCGGCCGATAAGCCGGGTTCTGTCTTGAACAGCCATTCATCTGGGAGTGCCGTCACCAGCACCCTCTAGCGGCCTACCCGAACCCAGCGCGGGCCACGCTGATGGGTTCCTATTTGGCCTTGCTCCAAGTGGGGTTTACCTTGCCGCTGGGCGTTACCGCCAGCGCGGTGCGCTCTTACCGCACCCTTTCACCCTTGCCGGAACTTACGTTCTTAGGCGGTCTACTCTCTGCTGCACTTTCCGTAGGCTCGCGCCCCCCAGGCGTTACCTGGCACTCTGCCCTGTGGAGCCCGGACTTTCCTCTGCCGCGACGCGCGCAACAGCGGCTGCCTGGCCGACTCGCCTGCGTATGTTACGTGTCCGAGTGACCGCTCACCAGCCGCTCGTACCAGCTGCGGCTATCCCCGCCGGCAAGCCGCGCCGTGATGCGCGCAACCTGACGCGGCGGCAGCAACCCAGCAAGCTCCTTGAGCACGGCTTCGCCGGCCAGCGAACCGGCCACATGGCCGCCTTCGAGCACCACAACAAACTCGCCCCGGTGTTCAGCACGCACCCGGGGCAACAGTTCGCTGGCGGTGCCGAAGAGCAGTGTTTCATGCATCTTCGTGAGTTCCCGGCCAAGCAGCAGCCGGCGGGTCGGGTACACAATTTCCAGCATCTCAAGCGTGGCGACGATGCGGTGCGGGGCTTCAAAAAACACGATCGCCCCCGGGAACGCGGCAAATGCCTCCAGTCGTTTGCGCAGCGCCGCGGTTTTGCTGGGCAGGAAACCCGCGAAGGTGAAGTCGGTGGGCGGCAGCGGTGAGGCACTAAGCGCAGCCAGCACCGAAGACGGCCCGGGCACAGGCACCACCACTCCGCCTGCTTCCCAAACTGCCCGCACCAGCGCAAAACCTGGATCGCAGACCAGCGGCGTGCCGGCGTCCGACACCAAAGCCACATCCCCCTCCGCCAGCAGCGCCAGCACACGCTCTGTCATGGCGGTTTCGTTGTGCTCGTGCAGACTGATGAGGCGGGGCGATTCCAGACCCAGGTGCTGCAACAGGGTGCGCGTGTGTCTGGTATCCTCCGCCGCAATTGTCGCAACGCTTTTTAGGACATTGACGGCTCGCAGGGTGATGTCGTCCAGGTTTCCAATAGGCGTGGCGACCACGAAGAGGCGACCCGAGGTTTTCGATTCATCCGTCATGACCCGCAGCTCAACCTTCCGCTCAGTGTGTTACCTGGCAGCAGTTTGCCTGATCGGCGCCTGCGCCGCCCCTCAACCCGCCGTGCGGCCAAAACCTGTCGTGGTGCAATCCGAAGCGCAGTCTGCGGATGAGTTGCTGATCACTGCCAGGAGCATGTCCGGCAGTGCTGCAGCCAGAATCTACCTGCGCGCCGCCGACCTGCATTGGCAGGACACACGCCTGGCGGACGCGGAAATCGCGCTGGACGCCGTGGACCCGGGCCTGCTCGATCTTGCCGGTAAGCGGCGTTATGCAGAGCTGCAGGTACTTCTGGCCCTCGCGAATGGCGACGTCGACCGCGCCAATACCTACCTGTATGAAACCAACTTCCAACCCGGCGAGGCAGCGCAGGTACGCGCCCAACTCTGCGCCGCGGCGGGCGACTATGCCTGCGCTGCGGAAGAGACCATGCGTGCTGCGGTATGGGTCGCCGAGCCGGAATCCCTGAACTCGCGAATCTGGCATTATCTGGTAGACGCATCCCGAGCCGGTCAGGTCAGTCAGGCCGCGGCCGCAAACGAGACTGCCCGCGGCTGGTGGTCGCTTCTCGACATTGCGGCCACACCCGACCCGGTTCTCGTGCAACAGCAATCGTTTGCGGACTGGCAACGCGCATTTTCCGACCATCCGGCAATCCGCGCGCTACCAGAGGGGTTGCGCTACCTTACGCAGCCCTGGGTAACGCCGCGGCGCATCGGAGTCCTGCTGCCACTGGAAGGGCCGCTGGCCACCGCAGGTCTGGCAGTGCGCGACGGACTGATTGCTGCGCACCTGGCCAACACGGCACCCGTCAAGCCGGAGCTGACCTTTCACGACACCTCCAGCGCGCCCATCGGCGAACTGTACGAGCGGGCCCTGGCGGCCGGCGCCGAGCGCATCATCGGGCCTCTGACCCGGGCAAACGCGCAAGTACTAGCCGATGTCGTACGCGATGTTCCGGTCATTGCATTGAATCGCATCACTGCCCCGCAAACCGTCTCAGATAGCCAGCATGCGAGAGGCGAAGCCGCCGATTTCATCCAGTTCTCGCTGGCGATTGAGGACGAAGCCTCGGATGTCGCCCACCGCCTGGCTGATGACGGCCACAGCCGGGTGCTAGCGGTCATTGCTCAGGACGCTGCCTGGGCGCAGCGCGCGGAAAAGGTGCTACAGGCGTTCCCATTCGAGTTTCTACCGGTGGCACCAGCCGGAGACGCGACGCAAATGACCCAAGCCATCGGCGATGCCATGCTGGTGAGCGCCAGCATCCGGCGGCACACCCAGCTCGAGCAGGTGCTCGGTGAGCCTGTGGAATTCGGCCCAAGAGCCCGCAAAGATCTGCAGGCCGTAGCGGCGTTTGTCGACAGTGTGCAAGCGCAGGCCCTGGCACCAGCCCTGCGCTACCACTTTGCCGAAGATCTGCCGGTGTACGTTAGCTCCCAAGCGCTTCGCGGCAACCGCAACCTCGCCGCTCTCAACGGTTTCCACGTGACGGATCTGCCGATGCTCATCGCGCCGGACGAGAATGGCGCGGCCCTCGCAGCAGCCTATTCGCTCACCCCAGAGAATGCTGCTTCGCTGTACGCACTGGGTAGCGATGCCTATCTCATCGCCGACAGATATCAGGTGATGACGGGCGCAGGCAGCCGTTTGCGCGGCCAGACCGGCATGCTCAGTATCGGTAGCGACGGCATCGTGCAGCGCGAACAGGTCTGGGGCACCGTCGTCGCCGGCATACTCACACCCTCCAGCCATGCGCCGGCAACTCAAGGGCAACGTCGCTGAGATCTGCGCCGCCGGGCTGGTGGCGCTGCACGGTTATCGACTGCTCAAGCGAAACTATGCCTGCGCTGCAGGGGAGATAGATCTGATCGCGCAGCGCCGTGACGTATTGGCCATCATCGAGGTGAGGCTGCGCGGCCGCGGCGCCAGGGTTACGGGCCTTGAAAGTGTGGACGCCACCAAACAGCAGCGCATCGCCCGCACCACAGCCCACTTCATCGCTCGCCACCCGTCCTACAGTTTTCATCAAATACGATTTGACGTTGTGTATTTCGGAAAGCGAGACTATGCGCCCCATCTAAGGCCAATTATTAGATGGATCAAAAATGCCTTCACAATTGACCCCTCGGGTTCGTAGCTACAGCAGAATTCTGCTCTCTGTTTTCCTCTGCGCCAGCCTCTCCGGCTGCTTCTTCTCCGACAACCCACGAACCCGCACCCCGGGAACGGTAATTGACGACGAGATGCTGGAATCCATCGTTGAACGAAAGATTCGTTCGTCCAGCGCAGAGTTTGAAGGCTCTAACATCGACGTGGTGAGCTACAACGGCCTGGTGCTGCTCCTGGGCCAGGTGCCGACGCCAGAGCTGAAAGCGCAGGCCACCGTAGTGGCTCAGGGCCTGCAGAAGGTACGACAGGTACACAACGAGCTGGATATCGGCGGCCCCATATCTTATCCGGCCCGCACCAACGATTCCTGGCTGTCGAGCAAGGTCAAAACCAAGCTCATCGCCTCCAAAGAGGTGTATGGCAGCAAGGTTAAAGTCGTCACCGAAAACGGCGTGGTGTACCTGATGGGCATGCTGCCGCGCAGCGAAGCGGACACAGCCGTGGATATCGCCAAAACCGTGTACGGCGTGCAGAAGATTGTCAAAGTATTCGAGTACATCGACGAACCTGCCATTGCCCAGGAGCCGGCTGAGTCGCCTGACGCCTCCTAACAGGCTGCTGACAAAGCAGCCTGGTACCCCGGCCAGGGACGGACGGGCCGCGAACCAAGCACGTAAGTGCTTGATTCGGCGTGAGCAGGCGACAGCCTGCGGTCGCTGTTAAAGTACAGGAAGTACTTTTTCAGCACCCTGCTAAGGCAGATCACAAGCACGGGCGCACAGCGAGCTGTGTTGTGCGCCCACAAACGTTCGCCTACTTAATGACTTTGAGGTGCGCCGCGCGCTCCTTGTTGTCCGTGCCGCGCTGATCGCCAGACATATCCGCGGCTTTGTCAGAACCCGACGCCGGCGGCACTTCAGCCTGAGAGCCAGGCTCATATTCCGGCTCAAACATCATGCCTTCGCCAGATTCCTTGGCATAAACCGCGGCGATCGCTCGCATCGGCACAACCACATTGAATGCCTGGCCGCTGAAACGCCCGGAAAAGGATACGACGTCGTCTTCCAACGCCAGCGCGCGGACGGCTGTAGGAGAAATGTTGAGCACGATACGCCCGTCTTCTACGAACTGCTGTGGCACGACGACATCCGACCCATCTACCTGCACCAGCAGATAGGGCGTCAGATCGCTGTCCACAATCCAGTCGTACAGCGCTCTGACAAGGTAAGGCCGTTTTGGCCTCACTCGCGCATTTCCAGCTCGGACTCAGTGAGGCTGGCGCGAAAGCCTTCGCGCTCAAAGATCATGTTCATGTACTTGGTGAGCGGCCGTGTAGAACGCTCGGGCAGAGAAATGTCGATTTCCTCAAGGCGCCAGAGAATCGGCGCTACGCAACAATCCACCAGGCTGAACTCATCGTTCATGAAAAACGGCCGCTCGGCGAAAATCGGCGCCACAGCGATCAGACTCTCGCGCAGCTCCTTGCGCGCCTTGGTGAGCACCGTTTCCCGACCCTTGCCAGCCATGAGCAGGTCAACTTTCTGCGACCATTCCCGATCGATGCGCGTAATCCATAGCCGCGACAGCGCCCGCTGCACGGGATACACCGGCAACAAAGGCGGGTGCGGGAAGCGCTCGTCGAGGTACTCCATGATCACGTTGGCCTCGTAGAGTACAAGGTCGCGATCCAGCAGCGTGGGGACGCTGTTGTAAGGGTTTACTTCGGCAAGCTCTTCCGGCTTGTTGTTCGGGTCGACGTTGATCACGTCGACCGTCACGCCTTTCTCGGCGAGCACCATGCGCACGCGATGGCACATGTGATCACGATCGTCGGAGAAGAACGCCATCGTGGAGCGTTTTGTCACGATACTCATAGGTTCAAACCTGTTTTAGTGCACGTCCTTCCAGTACTCACGATTCAGAAGATACGTGAAGCATCCGAGGACAATAAGGAACAGCAGCACGGGCACACCCAGCCACTCACGCTGTATGCGCGCGGGCTCGGAGGTATAGAACATGAAGTTGACGAGATCGTACATCGCCTTATCGTATTCAGCGGGCGTCATCAGGCCAGTGCCTTCCTCGACGTACAGCTCTCCGCACTTCTCTTCGGTAACCGCCTTGCCTGGCACGAGGGGATCACGTTTCTCCGCGCCATTGGGCAGGATGACCGGTTTCTGGACGCAACCTTTGCGCTGAACGCCCTGCAACTCGAGCAGTACGTGCGGCATGCCAACGTTCGGGAATACGGCGTTGTTCACGCCGAATGGCCTGGTCTCGTCGATGTAGAAGGTCTTCAGATAGTTGTACATCCACTCGGCACCACGCACCCGCACGACCATGGTCAAGTCCGGCGGGGGCGCGCCAAACCAGGGCTTGGCATCTTCGGAGTCCATCGCCGTCTTCATAAGCGCGCCAATCTGCATACCAGCCGGCACCACCGTCTGCAGCGCCACATCATGTGGTATGCCAAGATCGTCCGCCGTGCGCTCGTAGCGCTGAAACTTCATGCCATGGCAGCCGAGGCAGTAGTTGGTGTAAAGCGCGAAGCCAGCCTGTAGTGACGGCTTGTCGTCCAGGTCCGGGTGGATCGGCTCCATCGGATAGTCGCTGCTGCTGGCGGCCTGCGCAAACACAGGTGCGACGAGAATCAGCGCTGCAAAGAGTGTGCGTGCACGCATGACTGACGTCCTCATGTGGTGACCCTCTCTGGCTCAGGCTTGGTCTTTTCTGCCCGCGTATACCAGGGCATCAGCACGAAGTAGGCGAAATACACCACCGTGCAGATCTGCGCCAGAAGCGTTGCGTTCTTGGAGGGGTGAATCGACCCGAGGTAGCCCAGAATGACGAAGCTGACTACGAACAATCCCAGCATGACCTTGGATATCATGCCTTTGTAGCGGATGGACTTCACCGGTGAGCGGTCGAGCCAGGGCAGCACCGCCGGCAGGACGATCGCGCCAGCCATTACCACGAGGCCCCAGAACTTCGCGTCCATTCCGAACAGAGGGTATGTCGCTGCGCGCAACATGGCGTAGAAGGGTGTGTAGTACCACACCGGCACGATCAGCTCCGGCGTCTTCAACGGATTTGCCATCTCAAAGTTGGGCTTCTCCAGGAAATAGCCGCCGCCGTCCGGGAAGTAGAACACCACTACACAGAACAGGAACAGGAATACCACGATCGCGTGGAGATCGTGCACGGTGTAGTACGGGTGGAAGGCTATGCCATCCACAGGAATACCGTCGGGCCCTTTGTTCTTCTTGATCTCGATCCCGTCCGGGTTGTTTGAACCCACATGATGCAATGCGACGAGGTGCACGAACACGAGGATGACCAGCACCAGCGGCACCGCGATCACGTGCAGCGCAAAGAACCGGTTCAGAGTGATTTCCGACATCAGGAAGTCGCCGCGCACCCACTCCATCAGATCCGGACCGATGTAGGGAATGGCGCCGGCCAGAGATACGATCACCTGGGCCGCCCACAGGCTCATGTTGCCCCAGGGCAACACGTAGCCGAAAAAGCCCTCCGCCATCAGCGCAATGAAGATCGCCATGCCGATGATCCACAGAAGCTCACGCGGCTTGCGGTACGAGCCGTACATCAGCCCACGGAACATGTGCAGATAAACGACTATGAAGAAGAACGACGCGCCGGTGGAATGCATATACCGCAATAACCAACCGTAGGAGACATCGCGCATGATGTACTCCACCGATGCAAACGCGCCGGCCTCGCTCGGCACGTAGTTCATCGTCAGCCAGATTCCCGTCAGCAGCTGGAGCACCAGCACGACGATCGACAGCACCCCGAAGAAATACCAGAAGTTGAAGTTTTTCGGCGCGTAGTACTTCGACATGTGGTACTCGAAGGTTTCCGTGGCCGGAAACCGCTCGTCGACCCACCCCATGAAGTCGAACCACATCTGCACGCCTTTGCTTTCAGATTGCCGCTGCATCAGGCTGCTCCTTCTTCTTCGCCGATGATGACCACCGAGTCGCTCACGAAGCGGTAGGGCGGCACTTCCAGGTTATCCGGCGCTGGCACACCGCTGTAGACGCGGCCCGCCAGATCGAACTTCGAACCATGGCAGGCGCAGAAAAAACCGCCTTGCCAGTTCTCGTCGAATGATTTGGGTTCGATCTCCGGCTGGTACTGTGGCGAGCAACCGAGGTGTGTGCATATGCCGACGTAGATGCCGAGTTCAGGCTTCTGTGAACGCCACGGGTTGCGGGCGCTTTCCGGCTGCTGTGCCAGGTTTTCGGAGTTGGCATCGCCAAGCTTCTCCGTATCCTGTTCCAGATTGGCCACCGTTTCGCCGCTGCGCGAGATGACGAAAATCGGCTTACCGCGCCAGGCTGGTATTGGCCCCAGAATTTCGCCTTCCTGCAGCCGGGTGAAGTCGATCTTCACCGGAGCACCAGCAGCACGGGCTTTGGCGCTCGGCGACCAGGAGGCGACAAAAGGCACCACTGCGCCCGCAACACCTGCGGCGCCTACGATTGAAGTGGCTTTGATGAGGAAGTAGCGTCTGGATTTATCGACTGGCGCTGGGGTGGACGGCGCTCCGCCGTCATCGGCTGCGCTCGGCTCGTTACTCAATGTTCTTGCTCCCAACTCGGACTAGCATTTCGGACTAGCATTTCGGACTAGCATTTTGGGCTAGCAATTCGGGCTAGCACCTTTGACTTGAACGGTGCAGCCGATCGCATCCACAGACCAACCGCACTCCGAAATTTTATCACAAGCACGCCTAAACGCTGCGCACTTTGGCCGAAAAAAGTGGCCACGCCCCCTCCGCGCGACGTCGCCCCTACGACAGAGGACCGCTTAGCGCTTGGAGAATTGTGGACGCTTGCGCGCCTTGTGCAGCCCCACTTTCTTACGCTCCACCTGACGCGCGTCGCGAGTCAGGAAACCGGCCTGACGCAACGGCGAGCGCATACCTTCATCGCGCTCCACCAGGGCACGGGCGATGCCGTGACGGATCGCACCTGCCTGCCCGGAGGAACCGCCGCCGCGAACGGTGACCGTCACGTCCAGGGAGTCGAGCATGCCGACCACTTCCAGCGGCTGCCGCACCACCATGCAGGAGGTTTCGCGACCGAAGTACTCATCCACCGGCTGATTGTTCACCAGAATGCGGCCGGTGCCGGATTTCACGAACACGCGCGCGGCGGCAGTCTTGCGCCGGCCGGTTCCGTAGTCAGTTTCTGCCATGTGTGTCTTTTACGCCGTTTCTACGCTGTTTTAGGTTTGGTCAGTGTGGCCAGCTCAAGCGAGCTCGAGGGCTTGAGGTTGCTGCGCGGCATGCGGGTGCTCGGCACCGGCATACACTTTGAGCTTGCGGTACATCGCCCGGCCCAGGGGACCTTTGGGCAGCATCCCCTTCACCGCGCTTTCGATAATCCGCTCCGGGTAGGTCTCCCGCATGCGGCCAAGAGACGTACCTTTGATACCGCCTGGGTAGCCGGTGTGGCGATAGTAGACCTTATCGCTCTCTTTGCGGCCCGTTGCACGCACCTTTGCTGCATTGATGACGATGATGTAGTCGCCCGTGTCGACGTGCGGCGTGTACTCCGGCTTGTGCTTGCCGCGAAGCCGTCGCGCCACTTCCGTAGCCAGGCGGCCGATGACCTGATTTTCGGCATCGATCACCACCCAGTCGCGGCGTACATCGGCCGGTTTCGTGCTGAGAGTTTTCAAGGTGTGGTACCACCCCTGATTTTGGGAGCGCGGATGTTAGCGAAGCGCCCCCACTAAGGCAACCGCGAGTTGAGAGCGCAGCGTGCGCTGCTTTACACCAGCCTGCAACAAGTTACACTCGGGTGTACTTTTTCTATATGCCGTGGAGCAAGATGGGGGAGCCTGCCCGCGCCTACAATTCGCCGCGCCTGCAGGCGCGGCGCGACAACATCCTGCGCACCGCTCGGCAACTGCTGGCACAGCATGGCTACGACGGTGTGACCATGCATGCCATTGCCGATGAAGCCGGGGTCGTCAAAAAAACGCTCTACAACATCTTCGGCAGCAAGGATCAGCTGCTGTTGAGCGCCGTGGGCGAGATCATCAGCGGCTACCGCCAGCTGCCCGCAGGCCGATCCCCCGGTATCGATGCCATCTTCGCGAGCCGCAGAGCGGCAATCCGCCAGGTACTCGCCAACCCAACCTACGCACAGGCGATGACCATTGCTCTCATACAAGCCGAAGACGATCACCCACTCATCAGCATGCTTCTGCGTGAGTCTGTAACGTTCACCTACCGCCAGCTGCAAACGGATGCGCAACACCTGCGCGCAGATGTTGAGCCGCTGGAACTGGCCGAGCAGATCACGGCACAGGGCTGGGGTGTGACGCTGCTGTTGTTGAAAGACGTCGTTCAGATCGACACATACGAACGCAAATCCCTTGCCGGGCTTGAGCTCTTGCTGCGCGCGGCAACGATCCACTGAGGACCTGACCATGGAAAAGAAAGACATCGACAATCTGCGCCGGCTGATGGAGTTCGAGGCCGCCCGCACCGCGCCCCCGGCAGGCTTCCCGAACCTGCCGGACATTCCCGCAGGGCGCTACACGGACCAACGCTTCTACGAGCTCGAACAGCGCCACATCTGGCGCAAGTCGTGGCTGTTTGCCGCGCACATTGACGAGCTGCCGGAACCCGGATGCTTCCGGCTGTGGGACAACGCCGGCCAGCCGCTGCTGATCGTGCATGGCGACGACGGCGAGGTGCGCGCGTTCTACAACACCTGCCGCCACCGTGGCGCGCCGGTGGTCACCGAAAATTCCGGTAAGAGGCCACGCTTGACCTGCAAGTATCACGGCTGGAGCTACGGTCTGAACGGCGACCTCCTGGCGGTGCGCGACCCGGAAGACTTCGCCGACCTGGATTTCAGCTGCCGCGGCCTGCATCCGGTGCGCTGCGAGCGCTACGGCAATCTCATCTTCGTGAACTTCGATGCCGAAGCACCGAGCCTCGTGGACTGGCTCGGCCCGGTAGCCGAGGAGTGGCGCGAGTTTCAGTTCGACAAGTGCCGCCTGGTCAGCCGGCACGCCTTCGACCTGGACTGCAACTGGAAGATCGCCATGGAGGCCAACACCGAGGTGTATCACGTCAAGAGCATTCACCCGACCACGGTGGCGCCGATTCTCGACGATCGCCGCAACGTCAACTCGTTCTACGCCAACGGCCACAACCGCATGATCGCACCGAACAAGATGATCAACGATGCGCGTCAGGGAGCGGTCAACCGCACCGGCTTCCCGGTGATCGACACCGTGAGCGAGATCGGCCGCACGTGCACGCAGAGCTACGGTGTGTTTCCCAACTGGGTCTCGCCGCTGAGCGACCAGACCATTCCGCCATTGCTGTTCTGGCCCACCAGCATCAACACCTGCCGGTTCGAGGTGTGGACCATGTACCACGGCGATGGCGCTGGCGGCGCGGAACCTGCGCAGCTACCGAATATCTGGACCACACCCGACGGCTCCGAACTCGGCCAGGTGCTGCAGGAGGACACGCAGTTCGGCAGTTGGATTCAGAAGTCCATGGAGTCTGACGGCTTCCGCGGCGTGCCCCTGAGCTACCAGGAAGCGCGCATCTATCACTGGAACCAGTGGGCTGACCGGATCATCGGCATCGACAACATCCCCGAAGAGCTGCGGGTACCGCAGGTGCTGGGGGATGAGTGGCTGATGCCGAATGATCCCCGTCTGGAGCTTTGCGAAAGCAACGTCTCCGCCGGTTGAGTTCGCCCGTGGCAACTGCCGCTCAGGCTTTGTGCTTGCGCCCCAGGTATTCGGTGGACTGCATCTCCAGCAGGCGTGAGCGGGTGCGCTCGAACTCGAAGCGCAGCCGCTCGCCCTGATAGATGTCGGCAATGGAGGCAGCAGCGGAGATGATGAGCTTCACCGAGCGGTCGTAAAACTCATCCACCAGGCTGATGAAGCGACGCGCTGCATCTTCGTTGCGCGAGGTCATCACCGGCACGTTCGACAACAGCACCGTATGAAACTCCCGGGCGAGTTCTATGTAGTCGTTCTGGCTGCGCGGCCCTTCGCAGAGCTGCGCGAACTCGAACCAGGCGACATCGTCCGCCAGGCGGTGGGCGATGATGGGCCGGCCGAGTACGTCGATTGCTTCATCCTCGTGGTGCGGTGTTTCCACGCACAGCGCACGAAAGCTGTGTTCCAGAGAAGTCACCGCCGCGGCGTCGAGAGGATAGTGGTAGATCTCCGCCTTTTCGAGCACACGCAGTCTGTAGTCGGTGTCACCATCCACGTGATAGACCTCGGTGTGGGCGTACAGAAGGTCGATGGCCGGTAGGAAGCGGCTGCGCTGCAGCCCGTTCTGATAGAGATGCTTGGGCTCCACGTTGGAGGTGGCCACCAGCACCACGCCGCGCTCGAAGAGCGCCGTAAAGAGCTCGCCCAGGATCATGGCGTCGCCAATGTCCGAGACGAAAAACTCATCGAAACACAGCACCCGCCCTTCCCTCGTTAGCCGATCGGCCACTACCGTGAGCGGGTTGGCGGTGCCTTTCAGATCGGTAAGTTCAGCGTGCACCCGCTGCATGAACCGGTGAAAGTGCAGGCGTTGACGCAAGGACTCGTCGAAGCACTCGCAGAACAGATCCATCAGCATGGTCTTGCCGCGGCCGACGCCGCCCCACAGATAGAGCCCACGCACTGGCTCAGGCGCTGCAAAGCGGCGTTTCAGCCGCGCGAAGAGCCCGCCTCGTGCATCGCTCGCAAGCACCCGGCCGTAGAGGTCGTCCAGCAGCGTCATCACTCGCCGCTGCAGGTCGTCAGCCGTCAGCTCGCCGGCTTGCACGGCGCTTTCATATCGCTCTAGGGGTCGCATGAGGCGGCAGACTTTCCGACAATATGGCACGCCTTGCAACACACACGCTCATGTCCGCACCTTTGAGATTCCTGCTGCTCCCTGCCCTCATCGGGCTCCTCGTCGGTGGCCTGGCCACCTGGTGGATGAAAGGACGCAGCAATGACAGCGGCTACGCTCAGGCGGTAGCGCGTGCAGCGCCAAGCGTGGTCAACATCTACTCGAGCAAGTCCGTGCAGCCGCCGATCTGCAATCTGCCGCGCTACCGGGAGTGGTGTGCGCGGTTTCGCGATCGTGCGCGGCAGGAAAGCTCCCTCGGTTCCGGAGTGGTCGTGCACGCCGACGGCTACGTGCTCACGAACGATCACGTCATCTCCGAAGCAGACGAAATCCTCGTGGCGTTCAACAATGGTCAGGCCACCTCAGCCACCGTCATCGGCCGCGACCCGGAGACCGACCTGGCGGTGATCAAGGTGGAAGCCCGCAACCTGCCGCCCATTGCCATCGCCTCCTCAGAGGGCGTGGCGGTTGGCGATATCGCCCTGGCCATAGGCAACCCGTTCGGCATCGGCCAGACGGTGTCGCAGGGCATCATCAGCGCCAAGAGCCGTGCCGGCGTCAGCGCCAGCCCCTACGACGATTTCATTCAGACCGATGCCGCCATCAATCCCGGCAACTCGGGCGGTGCGCTCATCGACGAGCACGGCGCGCTGATCGGTATCAACACGATGATCTTCTCCCGCTCCGGAGGCTCCCAGGGTATCGGCTTCGCCATTCCTTCCGATCTCGCGTTGTCCGTGCTCACGCAGATCGTCGAGAACGGTCGTGTGCGGCGCGGCTGGTTGGGCGTGGAGGTCACCGACCCCCCGGCAGATTCAGATCAGATGGGGCTGCCGATTGCGCGGGTGCTGCCTGACGGTCCTGCGGCAGCCGCGGGGCTCGTGGCGCGCGACGTGATCATCGCCATAGACGGCATCCCAGTGCGGGATACGGTGGGCTTCAGCCGCATTGTCGCCGATTACGGCCCTAACGAGATGCTCACGCTGGCGATAGAGCGTGGCGGGCAGATCTACGAGGTGGAAGTGACCACCGGCGAACGTCCGCCCACCGGTTGAGCCTTCAGGTGCGGGCTCTCAGCGGTTGCTGCGGCGCGCCGCGGCAGCAGCCGCATGCGCTGCGAGCCCTTCCACCTCCGCCAGGTGTTGCGCTGTGGCAGCAAGCTCCGCAGCGCCCCGGGCGGTGAGATCGATCACCGAAGAGCGCTTTTTGAAGTCGTACACGCTGAGCGGCGAGGCATAACGGGCCGTACCGTAAGTGGGCAGCACGTGCGACGGGCCTGCAACGTAATCGCCAAGCACTTCAGCGGTGCGGTGGCCGAGGAAGATGGCGCCGGCGTGGCGGATACTGCCGAGAAGCGCGTGCGGGTCTTCAACCATAAGCTCGAGATGCTCCGCCGCAATGCGGTTAGCGACTCCGGCCGCCTCAGCGAGATCCTGCACCAGCACGAAAGCGCCCCGCGCTTCCAATGATGCCTGGATGATGTCACGCCGTGGCTGATCGGGAAGCAGCCTGTGCACGGCCGCCTCCACCGCATCCAGGAGATTCGCATCGGCACTCACGAGCAGCGCCTGAGCGGCTTCATCGTGTTCCGCCTGGGAGAACAGGTCGAGCGCGATCCAATCCGGCGGCGCGCTGGCATCGGCAATCACCAGCACCTCCGAGGGCCCGGCAATGCTGTCGATACCCACCTGTCCGAACACCTGCCGCTTGGCGGCCGCAACATACGCGTTGCCCGGGCCGGCAATGGTGTCCACTCGCGGCACCGTCGCTGTGCCATAGGCCATGGCAGCAATCGCCTGAGCGCCACCGATGGCAAAAACCCGGTTCGCTCCTGCCACATGTGCCGCGGCTAGAACGCTCTGGTTGCGCTCTCCAGCAGGGGTGGGCACCACGAGCACCACCTCGGGCACATCCGCAGCACGAGCGACCGTCACCGTCATGAGCACGGACGACGGGTAGGCCGCCTTGCCGCCCGGCACGTAGACGCCGGCCCGATCTACCGGAGTCCAGCGCTGCCCCAGACGGTTTCCGAGCTCGTCCTCATAGAGAAGATCTTCCGGCAGCTGCCGTCGATGGTAGGACAGGATGCGTGCGTGCGCTGATTCGATGGCGTCACGGGTAGCAACCGGCAACCCATCGTATGCAGCAGCCAGCCTTTCTGCAGGGATTTCCAGCTCAGAGGGCTCGCCACACTGCCAGCCGTCGAGCCGTTCGGTAAGCTCGATCAGCGCCTCGTCGCCACGGGCGCGCACATCATCAATGATCTGCGCGACGGTAGCCGCAACCGCAGGCTCCTCGCGAAGCTGCAGATCGAGCAAGGCATCGAGCTGAGCGGAAAAATCTGCGTCCTGCGTGGAAAGCCTGCGCATCAGGCAGCCACGACGTCCCGCAGCGAACTGACAAGATTTTGCACGTGGTCGAACTTGGTTTTTTGCGCCGCACGATTGACGATCAGACGGGTGCTGATGTCAGCAATGGTGTCGCGCGCCGTCAGCCCATTGGCCTTCAGCGTATTGCCGGTGTCGACGATGTCGACGATGAGGTCCGCCAGACCCATGATGGGCGCGATCTCGATGGCCCCAGCCAACGGTATGAGGGTGACGTGGCGGTTGATGCTTTCAAAGTAGGCGCGACTCACGTTGACAAACTTGGTACCCACCCGCAGCGGGCCATCGCCCATTTCCTCACCATCCGGCATGGCCGTCATCAGTTTGCAGCGCCCGAGGCCGAGATCCAGCCGCTCGTAGAAGCGGGCGCCCTGGCCGTACTCCAGTATGGTGTCTTTGCCGGTGATGCCAACGTCCGCGGCGCCGTACTCCACGTAGGTGGGCACATCCGAGCCACGCATGACGATGAAGCGGTGGCCGCCGGTGGCTTCGAACACGAGCTTGCGGCTGGAGTGGATGTCTTCCAGCGGCTCGATGCCTGCCGCAGCCAGCAGTGGCAGGCACTCTTTGAGGATGCGCCCGCGGTTGAGCGCGATGGTCAGTCCCATAGTGATCGTTCTCGGCTCAGCGGATGCGCGCCACGTCGGCACCCAGCAGCGACAGCTTTTCTTCGATGGTCTCGTAGCCCCGATCGATATGATAAATCCGATCGATGACCGTCGTCCCCTCCGCCACCAGTGCCGCCAGCACGAGGCTGAACGACGCCCGTAGATCGGTGGCCATGACGGGCGCGGCGCGCAGCAACTCAACACCATGCACGATTGCCGTGGAGGAATTGACGAGTTCGATGTCGGCGCCCAACCGATTCATCTCCTGCACGTGCATGAAGCGGTTCTCGAAAATCGTTTCGGTCACCCGCGCCTCGCCCTCAGCGACTGCATCCATGGCCATGAACTGCGCCTGCAGGTCGGTAGGAAAGCCCGGGTACGGGGCCGTATCGATGTCCACCGCCCGTGGCCGCGCGCCGTGCATGTCCAGACGGATGCAGCCATCGCCACAGGTAACGTCCGCGCCCGCTGCGCGCAGCCGCTCAAGCACCGAGCCCATGGTGCCGGCGTCCGCTCCGATCAATTCGACAGCGCCCCGCGTGGCTGCGGCAGCCGCCAGATAGGTGCCCGCCTCGATGCGATCAGGCATCACCCGGTACTCGGCGCCGTGCAGAGCCTCAACCCCTTCAATCTCTATGGTGTCTGTGCCATGGCCGCTGATCTTCGCCCCCATGGCAATCAAACACTGCGCCAGATCGATGATCTCGGGCTCCTGGGCCGCGTTGCGCAACACCGTGCGCCCTTCGGCCAGCGTCGCCGCCATGATCGACAGATCGCGGCAATCGACGTTGATCGAACACTGGCGGAAGTAGAGATCGAGGTCGGGCTCGGGATCATCGGTCAGAATGTCGAAATTGCGCAGCATGTGACCGATAGCGCGGTTGCGATGGCCGGTGCGCTTCTCCGATTCGTACACCGCCGTATCGATGTCGAGCGTGCGCCCCGCATACAACCCGAACACCGCGAGAATGCGCGCCAGTCGATCTTCCAGCGACGTGCCGGCAACGAGCGAGGTCGAGGCGATCGCCCCGGCGTTGATCATCGGATTGAGCGGACAGCCCGTAACCGGGTGCAGGCTGATCGAGTTGAACGCATCGCCGGTCGGCTCGACACCGATCTTCGCGAGGACGTCGGGACGACCGCGGTCTTCGAGTGCGAGGCCATAAACGAAAGGCTTCGAGATCGACTGGATCGTGAAGGTCTGGCGCGAGGTCCCGACCTCGTAGACCTGCCC
>JAUIED010000259.1 GCA_030428905.1 Gammaproteobacteria bacterium | reverse complement strand
CCGCGGTCAGCACCGCTGCTGCTGGAAAGAGGTGCCTGGCGCAGAGCACTAGATGAGGCGGCCGATACAGTATTGGTTGAGGTTGAGCAGCGCCTCACGGGCTTCGCTCGGCGGCAGCGCGGCCGCTGCATCACCGGCGCGCTCAGCCTGCGCCAGCGCGGCGTCGCGGGTGTACTGGAGGGAGCCGGTCGTTTCCATGATGCGGCGCACGCTGTCGAGTGAACCCGCGTTGCCTTTCTTCAGCGCAGTCTCGATGCGGCGTCGGGCGGCCGCATCCGCATGAGCGAGGGCGTGGATGACGGGCAGCGTCAGCTTGCCTTCTGCGAGATCATCGCCGGCATTCTTACCCATGGCGGCGCTGTCGCCCACGTAGTCCATGTAGTCGTCTACCAGCTGATACGCCAGGCCGAAGTGCAGGCCGAACGTGCGCAGGCGTTCGATGGTGTCGGCATCGTCCGTTGCCAGAACGGCAGCGGTGTGGGTGGCCGCTTCGAACAGCAGTGCCGTCTTGCAGCGGATGGTTTCCATGTATTGGGCTTCGGTGACATCCAGACGACCGATGTTCGATAGCTGCAACACTTCACCCTCGGCGATGGTGTTGGTGGCATCGGAAAGAATGCGCAGGACCTCCGGGTTGCCCAGTTCAACCATGAGTTGAAAGGCTCTGCTGTAGAGAAAATCGCCCACCAGTACGCTCGGTGCATTGCCCCAGATGGCGTTGGCGGTGGCGCGGCCGCGGCGGCGATCAGAACGGTCTACCACATCGTCGTGCAGGAGCGTCGCGGTATGCAGGAACTCGATGACGGTCGCCAGCTTCACCGGTTCCAGCCCTTGCTTTGCAAGAGCCTTGCTGCCGAGCAGCACCAGCAGCGGGCGCAGCCGCTTGCCGCCGCTCTCGACGATGTGCGCACCGATGTCCTCGACCAGACCTACTTTTGAGGTGAGCAGGGTCGGAATCAGCCGGTTTACCTCGGCAAACTCGCCGCTGACCGCAGCGTACACCGATGACAGCGCCGGGATGGAGGCTGCCTTGCGGCTGACGTTCAACGCCGGATTCAGGGCGGAAACGGGGTCGGCCGACATGGTCGGATCGTGCGCTCCTAACTCGTTGTAATCACTATGCTTTGACCGTAGAATGCGCGCCTTTCCAATTTCGGGGGCGCGCACCATTGCGTCTCCGGCCAAGGCCCGATTGTAAACTACTCTGGTGGCGAACGGGTCGAAACGTATCAGGAGCAGAGAAGTGGCTTTTGCAGTTTTCGTCAGCGGCGGCAAGCAGCACCGGGTAACCGAGGGTGAGGTCGTACGGCTGGAACGTCTGGATGTGGCACCGGGCGAGGAAGTGGTGTTCGATCAGGTACTTATGGTTGCCGATGGCGACGACGTTGCGGTTGGCACGCCCTACGTCGATGGCCGGTCCGTGAAGGCCGAAGTAGTCGCACACGATCGTGGCAAGAAAGTACACATCCTCAAGTTCAAGCGCCGCCAGGGTTACATGAAGCGGCAGGGCCACCGTCAGTGGTACACCGAGGTCAAGATTACCGGCATCGGCGCATAGCGCACCCGTCGGCAGAGAGACAGGCAGGACAGATAGATGGCACACAAGAAAGCAGGCGGTTCTACCCGCAACGGGCGCGATTCAGAATCCAAACGGCTGGGCCTGAAGAAGTCAGGCGGCCAGGTCGTGCGCGCCGGCAACATCATCGTGCGCCAGCGCGGCACCAAGTACCACCCCGGCCTGAACGTTGGCTGTGGGCGCGACTACACGCTCTTTGCCACATCGGACGGCGTTGTGCAGTTCGACACCAAAGGCAAGCAGAAGCGCAAAGTGGTTTCGGTGGTTCAGCCCGCGCAAGCGGAACAGTAACCGCCTCGGCGAGCTGACAAAACCCCGCCCTGGCGGGGTTTTTTTGTCTCTGCAACATCATGCAGTTCATCGACGAAGCAACCATCTGGGTGGACGCCGGCAAGGGCGGCAACGGCGCCCTGTCGTTTCGTCGCGAAAAATACATTCCCAAGGGTGGCCCCGATGGCGGGGACGGCGGCGACGGCGGCAGCGTGTATCTGCTTGCTGATGAGCAGCTCAACACCCTTGTGGATTTCCGCTTCCAGCCCCGCTACAAAGCAAAAAACGGCCAGCCCGGCTCCGGACGCAACAAAACCGGCGCCGCCGGCGAAGACATCTTCGTGAAGGTGCCGGTGGGCACGACGGTGCTCGATGAGGAGACCCTCGAAAACCTCGGCGATCTGACCGAAGCGGGTGAGACCCTGCTGGTTGCCGGTGGGGGCCGCCGCGGGCTCGGCAACGCGCGCTTCAAGTCCAGTACCAACCGGGCGCCGCGCAAAACCGTGCCGGGCAGTCCGGGCGAGCAGCGGCGTCTGCGCTTGCAGCTCAAGCTTCTGGCCGATGTGGGCATCATCGGCCTGCCCAATGCCGGTAAGTCGACGCTCATCGGCCAGATCTCCGCGGCCAACCCGAAAGTGGCGGACTATCCCTTCACAACGCTGGTGCCGACGCTCGGCGTGGTGCGCGTGGGACACGAGGCGAGCTTCGTGGTTGCGGACATTCCCGGGCTCATCGAAGGTGCGGCGCAGGGGCAGGGTCTGGGCGCGCAATTTCTGCGTCACGTTGCCCGCAGCCGCGTGCTCGTACATCTGGTGGATGTGGCGCCGCCGGAAGGCACGCCGGTGCTTGAGCAGATAGAACTCGTGGAAGCAGAGCTCGGCAACTACGCGCCGGCCATGCTCGAAAAAGAAATCTGGATCGTGCTGAGTAAGATCGATCAGCTCGACGAGGAAGCGCGCCGGGCGCTGCTCGAGACGGTGCAGCACGCTTACCCTGAACGGCGCGTGCTGGCGGTTTCTGCTCTTAGTGACGAAGGGCTCGATGTCCTGGTAAACGGGTTGATGGGGTCGATACTCGCCTTTCGCGAGCGGCTCGCGGAAGATGCGGAGTTTGCTGAAGCCGTCGAAGCATTCGACGCGAAGCTCACCGACCAGGTGATGCGCGCGGCACTGGAAGTGCGGCCCATCAAGGGTTCGCCGGCCGCGCACGTGGACGAGGCCGAAGAAGATGATGATGACGATGATGAGGACGACGTAGAAGTGGTGTGGTTGCGTGACTGACGAGTTGCAGGAGAGCCGCATCCGACAGCAGCTGGTTGCTGCCAGGCGTGTCGTCATCAAGCTCGGCAGCTCGTTGCTGACAAACCGTCAAACCGGCCTGGAACAGGCGCGCATCGAAGCGCTTGCCGATGAGGTGCACGCGCTTCTCGACGCCGGCCGTGAGGTCGTGCTGGTGTCTTCAGGAGCGGTGGCGGAAGGCTGCGCACGCATGGGTTTCGAGACGCGCCCAACCGTGCTGCAGGATCTGCAGGCAGCGGCAGCGGTTGGCCAGGTGGGCCTGATCGCTGCCTATGAGCGCGCGTTTCTGCGCGGCAACAGGCACGCCGCGATGGTGCTGCTCACCCACGATGATTTTGCCGACCGGGAGCGTTACCTCAATGCCCGCGCGACGCTGTCCCGCCTTCTTGCGCTTGGCGTCGTGCCGGTGATCAATGAGAACGATACGGTAGCCAACGACGAGATCCGTTTTGGCGATAACGACACCCTGGCGGGCCTGGTCACCAACCTCATTCAGGCGGAGGTGTGCATCCTGCTGACTGACACGGAAGGGCTGCGCAAGGAGGATCCGCGCAGCAACCCGGACGCCGAGCTCGTGCGTTTCAGTCGCGCCGATGACCCAGCCCTGCGGGCCATGGCGGGCCCCAGCGGCGCGTTCGGCCGCGGTGGTATGGTCACCAAGGTAAAAACAGCGCGTCTGGCCATGCGCTCCGGTGCACACACCATCATCGCGGACGGGCGCACACCCGGCACCGTGACGGCGGTGCTGGCCGGGCAGACCATCGGAACGCTTCTGGCGGCCACCGTGCGGCCGATGGATGCGAGAAAACGCTGGATCGCCGGGCACATGCGCCCGCGAGGTGATGTGCAGGTAGATGCCGGCGCAGTACGTGCGCTCGGCGCAGGGCGGAGCCTGCTGAGCGTTGGCGTAACCGCTGTCAGGGGCGAATTCCGGCGAGGTGAGGTAGTTCGCCTGCTGGATGCTTCAGGGGGCGTGCTTGGCCAGGGGCTGGTGAATTACCCCTCCGACGAGGCAGGCAAGCTGATCGGCGTGGCCTCAGGCGACATGCATGCACGACTGGGATACATGAACGAACCCGAGCTGGTACACCGGGACAATCTGGTGCTGTTCGAGGGGGAGTAGGGCCGTAGGTAGATCCCCGGCGATGGCCGGGGATTCGAGTTACCCGGCGCTCAGGCCGTTGATCTGCGTGCTCAGACGGGACTTCTGCCGGGCGGCAGTATTCTTGTGCAGCATCCCTTTGTCGGCCATACGGTCGATAACCGGCACGGCCGCGGTGTAGGCATCCCGTGCTTTATCTGCATCGCCGGATTCGATGGCTGCCCGTACGCGCTTGATATACGTACGCACCATGGACCGCTGGCTGGCGTTCTGGCGGCGACGCTTCTCTGCTTGACGTGCGCGCTTGCGCGCTTGGGGCGAATTGGCCAAAGGTGGCTCCGAGGCTCGAAAATTAGGGGCGGCAATATGCCGCCGAGGCGCGGTGATGTCAACCGCCTGCCCTGTCCGTGTAGGCGCAAAGCCATAATGTCCCCTTCCTGCAATTCTAAAGTGTCCCCTTCATCGGGAAGGAGGGGATATGGGGCAGGAGGTGATTGGTTTGAGTCATGGGG
>JAUIED010000258.1 GCA_030428905.1 Gammaproteobacteria bacterium | reverse complement strand
CCGAGCTCGAGGGTTGCTGAGCGGTCGCGCAGGTCGCGTGCGGCGTCCAGCGACAGCGTCATGGTGGGCGTCATGCGCCAGGCAAGGCCGAGCTGGGCATCGGTGTTGGAAACATCGTCGCGCCCCAGATCACGCTCCACGGCGGTGTAGCCGGCCAGTGCCCGAAAGTCGATGGATGGGCCGAAACGTTCCCACTGTACCGAGCCCGTGTAGCCTTCGTAGTCCGGCGCCAGGTCGTCCTCGAAATCCACGGTGTTGTTCAGAGCGCTGATGGTTACGCGGTCGTTGTTACCGGGATTCCACACGTAGGCCGCAGTCGCGGTCTCACGGGTAGCGTCTGTCTCCTCCGCTTCGTTGCGCTCGTCGGTGTAGAGAAACTGCAGCTGAAACTCATCCGCGCCGCGGGTTTTGAAGCGCAGCGTCGGACCGGCGCGCGTCGACATGCTCACCTGCTGGTTGTCCGGATTCTGCGCGAGCTGAGCCTGTGCGGTGGTTTCCGTGCGGGCGTTGGCAACGGTGAAGTCCAACCGCCCCGGCAGGATGTGCCAGGTGAGGTTCGACGTGCCGGTGAGCACGCTTTCGTCTTCGAACAGGTCTTCGCTGCGGATGCGCTTTTCGTACTCGTAGTTACCGTTGACGACCAGGCGTTGGGTCTGATGCTCCACGAAGAATTCCGCGCCGGGCGTGTGGATCCACTCGTCTACTTCGTTGTCCGCCGTTCGGGCGGTATTGCTCGTGTGCGTGGATTCGTTGCGAACGCCGAGGGAGATGTCCAGAGCCTGCACTGCGTTTGTGCTCAGCAGCAGCAGGCCCGTGGTGGTCAGAATTCTTCTCATGGCACGTACTCCAGCCAGGAAGTTGATGTTTGATACTGGTGCTCGTTTAGAACGTGCGTTCCGGTACGGTGATGACGTCTCCGGGCACGAGCGCGAAGTTGGTTGACATGTCGCCTTTGCGCAGAATGCGATCGAGATCGATTTCCATGTGCTCACCGTTGCGCCGGTAGAGCTTCGACCGGCCTGGTACTGCGAACTCCGTCACGCCGCCAGCCTCCAGCACCATATCCAACACGGTCATGCCTTGCCGATAAGGTATGGAAACCGGGTTTTTGACGGCACCGGTCACCCGCACGCGGGAACGGAATGCGTCGCTACCCATCTCTGTGACGATGACCGTCACGTTGGGATCGCGGATAAACTTTGTGAGGCGTTCGGTAACGACCGAAGCCACTTCCTCAGGGGTTTTTCCGCCTACCAGTACGTCGCCTGCCAGCGGCACGCTGATCTTGCCATCGGGCCGCACTGGTACCGTTACGCTGAGGTCGGCGTTGCGCCATACGTTGACGCGCACGGAATCGCCCACGCCAATTCGGTACTCGTCGGTGAAATCCAGTACCTGCTGCGACGCGGGTGGCGGTGCGCCATTGCCGCCTGCGCAGCCGGCGAGCGATGCAAGTGCTGTGAGCACGATGACGAGCACCGCACGGGAGCGTGCAGAGAGCGTGGTGTGTATGTTTGTCATGACAGAATTCCTGTGCAGTCCTTTGAGCAATGCATGATGCTCAAGTGAGCGAATCATACCTGACGTCCATGCGCTGAAAAGGCCACCATAAAGAGGTGCTTACATATCATTGCATCATCTCGACAGACATATCCGTGCAACAGTCACACACTGGCTGCTAACGACATCGAGCCCCGCGAGATTTGCCGACTATGGATTGCCAACTATGGAAAGACTGAAGCGCATCGAACGTTTCCTGGAAGTTCGCGCCGGCGAGGCGCTGAGCTTCTGGCGGCGCCGCGAGCGCGTCTTCGCAAGCGCAGGACACTGGTATTTTCGCACGCGTGAGGGAATTGACGTTGGGCCTTACCGCACACGCTTTGAAGCGGAGGTGGAAGCCGACCTTCTCAAACACCGGTTGCAGGGGGTTGAGCCTGCAGATGCCCGGGCCGTGATACGCAGCTTCATGATGGAGTCTGTAGGACAAGGATTGTTCGCCGATACGCGCGTCAGGGACGATGGGCTGCGCGCGCACTGGCACGCCGATATCGGCGTGCTGTCCTGATTACAGGCGGCTCCGCCGCCGATCCTTCGAGAACTGGAGTCACACACGGTTCGTGACGGCGTACGCTTCTTTTTGGCTCATGCCAAGGGAAGTGTGGGGTTTCTTCTTTGAAGCGTGCGCCGTCCCTTTTGTGAATTGCCCACTTCAAGCACCCACTTTGAGCAGGGAGCATGACAATCTCTGGGCCAGCGCCGGCACCAAGCCGCGCCAATCAACGCCTGGTACCTCCGAAAGCACCAGCAGGCGGGCATCTTCGCGCTCGCAGAGCTGAACAATTGCCTCCTCGCTCCAGCTCTGCAGATGTACATGTCGCTCGCTCTGCTGGAGGGACAGGGTATAAGGCGACGCGATGATCAGCGGTAGTGCCTCTGTTGTGGCCAGGCGCCGCGCGGTTGCCAACGCCGAGGCAGCGGTTGGGTCCTCACCGTTGTGCAGCAGCACGATGCTCTGCCCTGAGGACCAGGGCTCGTTCACCAACAGGATGTTGGAGTGACCTTGCAGCACAGGGGCAAACTGTCGGGCATCGCGGGTGCGAAGGCCTGCAGAGCGTAGGGGTCGTGTGATCATCACGAGGTCTGAGGAGCCGGCGGCTTCCACCAGTACCTCTACCGTACGGCCGCGTACCACGCGAAACGAACAGGCAAGGTTGAACCGGCGTGCGGAGCGTTCGAAGGCGTCGCGCACATGCTGTGCCTGAGATTTCAGCGCCTCAACAAGGCCCGCCTGTTCGAGCGCGCTCATGCCGGGATTTCTTACGCGTACCTCGGTGAGCCCCGGCAGGCGTGCGGCGCGGTGCAGGTCTTCGTCTTCCACGTACAGACCCACGAGCTCATGATCGCTTTCTCCGGTAGCAGGACCAATCAGGCGCAGCGCGTCGGTGTCCACCGTGCCGTAGTCGAGCAGACAGAGGATGCGTGTCGTCATGATGTCTCTCCGGCGTCGGCTTTCTTCCGGCTCAGTTCGTAGAGCTGCACCACCCGGGCTCGTACCCGATCGTCTAAGTCCTCGACACTGGCAAGCTCGCCCCGCCTGTCGGCAAACAGCAGCGTCATCGCATCATCCACCGTCGCCATGGTGTGCACATGGAAACGTTGCTCGGCTACGGCGTGCACCACGTCTTCGCGCAGCATGAGGTTGCGCTCGTTGGCCTGCGGGATGATGACGCCCTGTTCGCCCGTGAGTCCCGTTTCGTTGCACAGGTCGAAGTAACCCTCGATTTTCTCGTTTACCCCGCCGATGGCCTGCGCGGTGCCGTGTTGATCCATGGAGCCCGTGATTGCCCAGCACTGCAGGATGGGTTGCTCGATGATCGCGGAGATCAGCGCGCACACCTCCGCCACGCTTGCGCTGTCTCCCTCCACGCCTCCGTAGGACTGCTCGAACACGAGGCTGGCGCGCAGGGACAGCGGCGTATCGCGGGCGTAGCGTGCGCCGAGGAACGCGGCGACGATCATCACCGCTTTGGAGTGGATCTTGCCGCCGAGCTTGGCTTCGCGCTCGATATCGATCAGCTCGCCGCTGCCGATCCGCGCGGTGGCGGTGATGCGCGATGGCTGGCCAAAGCGAACGTGACCCATGCTGATTACGCTCAGACCGTTGATCTGCCCGACCGCCGTCCCGCTGGTGCGCACGACGATCTGGCCGCTGACAATGCTGTCTCTCACAAGCTCACGAAAACGGTCGAGGCGGTGAGTGCGCAGCTCGAGCGCGCGATCCACATGCACGCGGTCGATAATAGCGGCGCCCGCCTGGTTGGCTGCATAGTCGGCTTCCTGCAGAAGATCACGTACGTCGTTGACATAGGTGGACAGGCGTTCCCGGTCATCGACCAGCCGGCTGCAGTGCTCCAGCACGCGTGCCACCCCATCGGTGGTGAGCTGACGGACCTGTGCTTCACCGACAATGCGCGCGATTGCGGCGGTGTAAGACGCGAGGTTTTCATCGTTCCAGGCGACATGGTCGTCGAAGTCGGCGACCACCTTGAACAGGTCATCAAAATCCCCGTCGTACTCGCGTAGAAGCTGGTATAGGCGCTGCGTGCCGAGGAGTACCACCTTGACGCGCAGAGGAATCGCCTCCGGTTCCAGCGATACGGTGTACGACAGGTTGAGCAGCTGATGCACGGATTCGATACGGATGGAGCGGTCGGTCAACGCCCGCTTCAGCGCTTCCCAGGCGAACGGTTTCTGCAGGACGCGCTCGGCATCGAGTATCAGGTAGCCGCCGTTGGCGCGGTGCAGCGCGCCCGCGCTGATCATGGAAAAGTCGCTCACCGGCACGCCGAACTCAACCCGGTGGGTGACCTTACCCAGCAGATTGTCGAGGCTCGGATTGCTCTCGTAGACGATCGGCGGTCCACCGTTGCCGGTGTGATCTACCAGCAGGTTGACGCGGAAACCCGCAAAGAATGTTTCCGGATCGGCGCCCGGCAGCGTCAGCATCTGCCGGGGCGCATCCGCACCCGCGACGATTCGGTCGAGGTTGTCGAGCAGCGTTTCCTCTGCCCCCTGGAGAAAGGTCATGATGCGCGCGCGCTCGCGGTGTCGGGTGCGCAGCCTTGCGAGCGCATGGCGTATCACAGCCTCGGCGGTGCGCCGCTGCAGTGCACGCTGCTGGTCCAGCAGCTCCTGTTCGTGTTTCGGGTAGTTCTGCAGGCGCTCCATCAGTTGGTGTGACATGTCGCTGATGTTTTTCTGTACCGCC
>JAUIED010000257.1 GCA_030428905.1 Gammaproteobacteria bacterium | reverse complement strand
CTTCCAGCAGCGGCAGGTAGCAGTAGGACTCGATGTCGCATTGGGCGCCCGGGTAGCGGTTCCAGTACCAGGTGCCGCCGAAGTCGCCGCCGGCTTCGATGATGCGGAAGTCCGTGACACCGCGCTCCTTCAGACGCGCGCCGGCCATGAGGCCGCTGAAGCCGCCGCCGATTACCGCCACATCGATGTCGAGGCGCAGCGGGTCCCGTGCGTCCGGCGTCGCGTAGGGATCATCGTCTGCGTAGTGCGCAAACACGCCGGCCGCTTCCACGTACTGGGCTTCTCCGTCCTTGCGTACCCGCCGATCCCGCTCCTGCCGATACTTGGCGCGCAGTGCGCCCGGATCGAAATCGAGATCGGGAAATAGATTGTGCAGCCGCTCCTGTTCCGTGCTCATCGCTGTCTCCCCTGTTGGCAGCGGCTGAGTATATTTGAACACACGGCTAAGGGGCCAAACCCTCCAGCAGAGCGATATCCGCGTGGGATGCGCTGATGCGATGTTGCATGATCTGTTGATAGTCTTCCGACTGGTACCAGGCCATTGCCGCATCGCGATCCGGGAAGGAAATGAGCACTGTACGCGTCACGGGCCAGCTACCTTCCAGCACTTGGGCATCTTCGCTCACCGCCAGCAACGAACCGTTGTGGCGTGCGAATATCTCCATGAAACGCCCTTCGTACTCGGCATAGCCCGCCCGATCATGTATATCGATGCGTGCAACGATGTATACCGTCATCTGCTTCTCCGCGTTGAACGATTGCAGAGTGACGGTAGCATAGGAAGCAGAACCTATTGGAGGTTGAGTCAGTGCGTAAGGTCTTGCTGTCGGCCATTGTCGCGGTCGCCTTCCTGGCGGCGGGCTGGTTCGGAGCCCGCCTCTGGCCGCTGGTGGCGGCCGACAACGCAGGGGCTGAACAGGTTGTGCTGCTGCACGGCCTCGGCCGCACCGAACGGGCCATGATTCTCCTGGAGTCGGCGCTCCTCGAGGCAGGCTTCGAGGTGCACAATATTGGTTACCCTTCACAGCAGTTGCCGCCTGAACAGTTGACGGCGCTGGTGTCCGATCGCATCGAAGCCTGTTGTGCCCACAGCGGTCGCACCGTGCACTTCGTTGGACATTCGCTGGGTGGGTTGCTGACGCGCGCCTACCTGGCCGAGTATCGGCCGGAGCACCTGGGCCGCGTGGTGCAGCTTGGCTCGCCCAATGGCGGCAGCGAGATTGCCGATGCAGGGATGGAGCTGGACCTCGCGCAAGCGCTCATGAATCAGGCTGGGCCGGCAGCGCAGGCGCTCGTGACCGGGCCGTACGGGTTCGCAGCGTCACTGCCGGCGCCTGACTATCCGGTCGGCGTGATCGCCGGTACGCAAGGCAATCCGCTGTCGGATCGATGGCTGCCGCAACCGAACGATGGGCTTGTCAGCGTGCAGAGTGCGCGTCTCGAGGGTATGGCCGACTTCGTGACGGTGGATGCTTCCCACTGGCAGCTGCGCAATCGGCGCGACGTAGCAGAGCTTACGGTTCGGTTTCTGCAATCCGGCGCGTTTTGAGGCCTTTGCTGCGATCAGACCTTTGGCGCTGCTCTTGAAAGATCCAGTGCCTGGCGCACTTTGGCGTGCTCCTCTCGGGTAATTGCGTAGCGCCGGTAAAACACGATTGCGATCAGTGTGGGAATGATGGCGATCGGTCCGTCCAGTAGACCCAGTTGGAAGATCATGTCGTCGGGCACTTCTCCAGGTTTTGCACCGGCCGGGAAGCCGATGATGTCGATGGCGATGCCTCCCACGAGGTGGCCCAGCGCTGAGGTGGCTTTGGAGAAGAAGGTGCGTGCCGAGTAGAAGATACCTTCGCGGCGGGTGCCAGTGTTCAGTTCGTGCTGATCGGCGACATCGGCCAGCATCGACATGACGGAGATGTTGAGCACCGCGAACGTGCCGTAGCTTGCGCCGGAGAACGCAACGATGATCGGCAGTAGGGCTGCGTGATCGTTGTCAGGCATGAAGCCGAAGAGGCGGCCGACCACAGGTGCCGTGGCAAAGAAGGTGAGAAACACCAGCGCGCCGACGGCGGTGCCGCGTTTGTCGAACCACCCGTGCAACCTCCGAGTGAGGATGAATGCAAGTATGAAGCCCACGCCGGAACCCAGCGGAAACCAGGCGAGCTCCGCCGGCACCAGCTCCCAGAAGAAGGTGTTCATGTGCATGTTGATGGTGGCCTGGGTGCCGAGGGTGAGCGCAAGAAAGAAGAGGCCCAACAGTAGCACGAGGTAGTTGCGGTTCTTGAGGACTTCCACGAACTCCAGGAACATCTGCGCGGGTTTGATGCCGAGTGTTTCTTCGCGCACCTTTGGTAGCAGAGGAATTCGGTCGCGGGTGAACCACACACAGGCCAGCAGCATCGATGTGATGAGCAGGCTGGCGGTGAGGCCAAATTCCGGATAGGCCGCGCCGTTAAGCAGGCCGTTGTCGAACTCGGGCGTTTTCCGGAAGTAGAGGAGGTTGGCGATGAGGAAGATGCCCGCCCCGCCGACCCAGCCGAACACGGCGTTGTAGCTCATGATGGTGGAGCGCTGCAGGTAGTCTTCCGACAGCTCGGCACCGAGGGCCAGGTGCGGCACGCTGAACAGCGTGACGAACAGGCGCATGAGCACCGAAAAACCGGTGAACCAGGCAAACAGCGCCCAGCCTTCGAGCCCGGCGGGCGGCGAGAAAATGCAGAAGATCGTCACGCCCAACGGTACGGCCGCGACGAGCATGAACGGATGACGGCGGCCGAATCGTGAGCGCCACCGGTCGGATATGGCGCCCATCAGCGGGTCTGATACGGCGTCGAACACCAGGCTGATGGTCGTTGCCAGCCCCGCCAACGTGCCGGAGAGCCCGAGCACCTGGTTGTAGTAGAAGAACGTAAAGGTCGCAAAAGCGAAAACGGCGATGCTTTCGCCGGCCGCGCCGATACCGAACGCGAGCTTCGTCTTCAGCGGTACTGGCGCCGCACCTGCCACTACGAGCGATTGGCAGCCAGCTGGCGGAGATTTTCCTCGTGCTCGTCCTGGTTGAGCTGGTACATGGAGATCACCGCCATCATGCTGAGCCAGAGCGCGAGGATGGCAGGCACGTAGTAGGCGCCCAATAGCCAGACCGTTTCGTCAGAAACCTGATCTGCCGTCGCGCCCGCAGGGAAATCCGCTAGATACAGCACGAATGATGCGACCATGAGGCCGAGGCCCTGTACGCTCTTGCGAATGAACGTGACGGTGGAGAAGAAGATACCTTCCGAGCGCCTGCCGGTTTTCAGCTCGGCCTGCTCGACGAGGTCCGCGGTCATCGACGAGTAGAGAATCTGAAAGCAGATGATCAGGCCGACGTCCAGCACGCCGGTGATGAAAACGAACCAGAAGACGAACGGCGAGCCGTTTTCGGGAAGTACGCCGATCAGACGTAGGAAGATCGGCAGTGGTGCGCCGATGAACGCAACCAGGCCGGTAATCATGGCGCCGCGCTTCTTGCCCATCTTCCGTGTGACGATGGGTGCCAGCAGGAAGCCGATCACCGCTGCGCCAAATACGCCCATGGTGATAATGCCCGTGTCTCTCGAGCTGAACTCCCAGAAGTAGGTGTAGAAGTAGAACGACAGAGCGGCTGCAAGTCCTGTGGCGATAGCGCCCAGGAGCGCACCGATGAACAGCGCAACGAACGAGCGGTTGGCCAGCGTTTCGAAGATCTCCCGGAAGATGGTGCCAAGCGTCATGCGCCGCGCCGCCGGCGGCGGTTTGAGATGCGGTATGCGGGAGTGGGTACCCAGAGCCGAGACAAGAATGGAAACGAAGATCAACGCAGAGCCGGTAATGCCGAGGATCTCGTAGCTCTCGCGGTTGAAGCGTCCGTCGGGAATGGCGGCGGTTGCCAGCGCAGGGAAGATGAAAAAGAACATCATCACCGTCATCGCATTACCACCGGTCCAGCCGAAGTAGTACCGAAAGCTCAACAGCGAGCTGCGTTCGAAGTAGTCGTCCGTGAGTTCCGGCGCCAGGGCCGAGCTCGGGGTTTCGTAGAGCGTGATGAACGTGCGGATGAACACCGCCAGTACCAGCAGGTACCAGAACAGCTCAGTCTCGGACCATTCGAGCGGCGGGTTCCACAGCAGGAAGTAGCTCAGCGCCGCGGGCACCATGGAGACGTACATGAAAGGATGGCGCCGGCCCCACCGTGAGCGGAGGTTGTCAGACCAGTAGCCGACGATCGGGTCGCTCAGGGCATCGAAAACCAGCGCCGTGGTGATGGCGATGCCGACGAGGCGCGCATCCAGGCCTATGACCTGGCTGTAGAACAGCAGAAGGAAATAGTCGAAGCCGTTGTTCTTTACGCCGTAAGCCACCGAGCCGAAGCCGTAGGCACTCTTCATCCAGAACGACAGCCGGGGTGGCTGTTTGGTGGTGTCCGTCATGACGTGGCGTTTCTCCCCTGAGTCGCCTGATTGTATGCGCAATGTGCTGCGAGGCGCCGCTCTTTCAGCGTGGCACCCAGCGGCCGCCCACCATCACGCGAGCGATACGACGGGTGTGTGTGATGTCTTCAAGCGGGTTGGCATCCAACAGCACGAGGTCGGCGCGCATGCCCGGCGCCACCTGACCTTCATCGGTCAGCCCGAAAAATCGCGGCGGCACCGTGGTGGCAGCGGCCAGCGCCTCCCGCGGGGTCAGACCTGCGCGCACCAGCATATCGAGCTCGTTGTGCAGGCTGTAGCCCGGCACCGCGAAGCCGATGGGCGTGTCGGTC
>JAUIED010000043.1 GCA_030428905.1 Gammaproteobacteria bacterium | reverse complement strand
CGATGCCACGCACAGGATCGTCTTCGATGACCCCCACTGTGCGCACGCGCAGAAGATCGCGCAGCGCGCCGAAGGTTTTGCGCTGGTTTTTCACCACTTTGTCGTCTGCGTTGCCAAGCCCCGTGTCAGCCACGGCCTGCTCCGCCAAGCGGCGCGCTGTGTCCGGCCGGTACAACGACCAGGCAATGGCTGTCACCGCATCATCAATGCGCGCCTGATCAGCGCCGGCGAGTGCCCCCATGGCGGCGCGCGCCCGTTGCATCAATTCTTCGACGATGGCCGCTTCTGTGCTCATCGGTACTCCTGCTGCTGGTCTTGTAGGTGTTGCACGCTTTAGAGAATCCGCGAAGCGTGGTCCGCCCAATATCGGTCTTTGAGCAACCGCTTGTAGAGCTTGCCGGTGGGCAACCGTGGCAGCTGCGCCTCGAAGTCGATGGAGCGCGGGCACTTGTGGCGGGCCAGATGCTCGCGGCAGAACGCGAGCAGAGCAGCCGCCGTGTCCTCGCTCTGCGGCACACCGTCCATGAGCTGCACCACCGCTTTCACCTCCTCGCCGAGGTCTTCGTTGGGCACGCCAAACACCGCCGCATCCATCACCATCGGGTGGGTGATAAGCAGGTCTTCGGTTTCCTGGGGATAGATGTTCACCCCGCCGGAAATGATCATGAACGTGGAGCGGTCGGTGAGAAACAGATAGCCGTCCTTCACATAGCCGACGTCGCCCACCGTGCTCATGCGGCCGTCGGCGGACGTGGATTCACGTGTCTTCTCCGGATTGTTGAAGTAGGAGAACTCGGTCGCCGTCTCGAACCAAAGCTCACCCGGCTCACCTTCCGGCAGCTCCTGGCCGGCTTCGTCGAGCACGTGCAGCGTGCCGAGCACGACCCTGCCCACGGTTCCCGGGTGTGCCAGCCACTCTTCGCTGTCGCACACGGCAAAACCCAACCCTTCCGTCGCGCCGTAGTACTCGGTGATGATCGGCCCCCACCAGTCGATCATCTGCTGCTTGACCTGCACCGGACAGGGCGCCGCTGCGTGCACCACCGCTTCGAGGCTCGACAGATCGTAGCCACGGCGCTGCGTCTGGGGCAGTTTGAGCATGCGTGAAAACATGGTGGGCACGAGCTGGCTGTGCGTCACACCATGCTCACCCACGAGTTCGAGATAACGCTCGGGATCGAACCGCTCCATGACGATGACGGTGCCGCCCATGCGCAGGGTCAGGCCCGTAGCAGCCTGGGGTGCCGAGTGGTACAGGGGCGCCGGCGAGAGATACACCATGTCTTCGCGGTACTTCCAGATGCCCAGCAGAAACGTGTAGAGCGGCAGCGGCTCGCTGGGTAGCGCATCCGGCAGCGGCCGCAGAATGCCTTTGGGGCGGCCGGTAGTGCCGGATGAGTAGAGCATGGACGTGCCGAGGCACTCGTCTTCAATAGGCGTGATGGGCTGGTCGGCAAGCGCCGTGTGCAGATCCGCGAACAGCGCTGCATCAGGACCGTCGCCGCCTACCACCAGGCAACGGGTGACGCCCGGCACCTGTGCCATCGCAGCCTGCGCGACCGGCAGCTTTTCCGCCGACGTGATGAGCACGCGCGACTCGCTGTTGTCGAGAATGTAGGCGAGCTCATCCGCCTGCAGATAGGAATTCACACAGGTGTAGTACAGGCCGCTGCGCTCGCCCGCCGCGCAGCACGGCAGGTACTCCGCGTTGTTCTCCATGAAGATGGCGAAGTGGTCTCGGGGCGCAAGCCCTTCCTGGCGTAACCAGTGGGCGAGCTGATTGGCCTGCGCTTCGAACTCGGCATAGGTGATTACCTGGCCGCTGCCGGCCATGATCACCGCCGGTCGATTCGGATGCTGACTCGCACACTTTCCTGGGTACATGCATCAGCTCCTGTACAGCGTGAGCACCGCACCGGCAGGATCTTCGATGATGCAGCTGCGTCCACCTACTTGCGGTGCCCGGAGGATGCGACCACCACCTGCTTCACAAGCCCGCATTGCAGCTTCCAGATCATCTACAGTGACATACAGCATCCACTGCGGCGGGATGTCCGCATTTTCACCGCGTGCGTGACACACGCCTGCCATCGGGTCGTCCGACCCTTTCGCAAACATGTTGAAGTCGTCATAGCTGCCCATGCTCACAGGCTCAGCGCGCCAACCGAGCACGCTTTCATAAAACGCCTTTACGTCTTCTGCGGCGTCCACTGTGAGATCGATCCAAGCAATCTTTCCACTCATCACGTGTGTACCTCGAAGCCGGAGTTCGGGAAGTGCACGATGATACGTCCGGCGGTCGCGTCGTCGCGTTCGATGACAATCTCGTGGTCCGTGTGCAGAAGCAGACGCCCTTCGATGGGGTTGCGCCCGTAGTCGTTGGCCGATACCGCCACCGCCGCTCCAGGGGTACTGCCCTCCGGCCGCAGCGGCTGCGCTTCAGTACCGATCGCGAGCGCACGTTCCGCGCTGATTTCTTCCACCGACCCGTGGCCGAACGCGGCAATACGCTGCATGTAGTCGAGTACCGCCGGATAACCGTCGAGCAGCATGGCGTTGGCCTGGTTGCCTGCCACAAACCACAGGCAGTGGTAGAGGCTGAAGTCCGCGATGCAGGGCGCTGCACCAAAGAGAAAGCCTGCGCCCAGCGAGCCTTCGAGATCCGCCAGCAGCGCTTTGAAGTAGGCCTCCGCCGAGGCCGGATCGCTACCGACGATGGGCGCACCGCCGGAGAGCTCGGCTCGGTCTTTCTGGAATGCCTCGATATCCGCCGCGCTCATCTGCTGCATCTGCGCGGTGAGTGCTTCCGGCCGGAAGTTCAGCGCCACCACCGTGCGAAAGAGCTCAGTGTCTGCCCATCGGGCAACGCGGTTGGCAGCGAATCCATGGGCATACAGCGTGTCATCGCCAGCGAGCTCGGCGAGCTTTCTGGCGATGATCTCGGTGTCGCAGTAGACGTTGGCGCCGATCTGCATGATGGGCGTCTTCCGGTAGCCGCCGGACAGCGGCATCAGATGGGGCCTCGGCATGATGGGCGGGATCATTACCGACTGCCAGGACAGACCCAGATAACCGAACAGCGCGCGGATTTTTTCGGAGAAAAGGCTCGGTGGATAGTGGTGAAGAACAGGTTTCATCGTTAGCCCCGGACAGTGGAAAAAGGTTCGTTGAAGCGAATATTGTCGTCTGCAAGCCCGCCCGCGACCACGTCCAGCCCACCGGCTCGCACCATCCACTCCAGGCGGTGATCGCGGTACTCGCGCTTGAACCCATTGCGCAGCGCGGCCTGCATCAATTCCGGCTGCAGTTCCGCGGCCTGGGCCGCACGGGTGACCTGCGCCACGTCGCCTCGCGCGTTGACCAATTCCAGCCAGGCTGCCAAACGGGAGCCGGGCGACGGCAGAATGTCGAAGCGGGCAGCACCGTTGACAAACGGAACCACACAAATGTCACCCCAGCCGTAGGCATCGCCACTGAACCAGGGTGCGGCGAGCTGTGCTTCGAGCCAGCCGTACCAGCCAGCGATCTGCGCACGGGCGTAAGCCACCATCGCTGCAGCCTGCTCGCCTTCGGCGCGGCCGAATATCAGCACTTCGCCGAGCCCCCAGGTGTTGCCCTCAAAGTGGGTGTCCATGGCATCTTCGAGCAACCGCAGGCGCGCCCGCCGTTCCGGCGTATCCGGCAGCAACGACGGCATCGGCCAGCGTTCCTCTATATAGGCACCGATCACAGCGGAGTCGTACAGGGCCAGGGCGCCATGGCGCAGAACCGGCACCTCCCCGCGCGGACTCGCCGACAGGAACTGCGCCAAATCGGCACCGATCGCCGGCTGCAACACATCGAACGCTACGCCTTTGAACATCAACGCGAGCTTCACCTTCTGCGCATAGGGCGACAGGGGATGTTCGAGAACGGTGACCTCCGTCATAGCTGGCTCCTTCGCTTTGCCGCCTGCCGAAGCAGCGCCAGCCCACGTTCGTCGTCATCGGCTTCGAGTGCCTGGCGCAGCAGTCGCAGGTTGGCTTCGAAACCGTCGAGACCGGCGAGCAGCGCTTCCCGGTTCATCTTGAAGATACGCCACCACATGTCCGGGTTGGCGGCGGCGATGCGGGTGAAGTCGCTGAAACCGCCGCCAGACAGCGGCAGGTCTTCCTCTTCGACCTGCAGCATGAAAGCATAGGCGAGGTAGTGCGGCAGATGGCTGGTAACGGCAAGCACCCGGTCGTGGTTGTCCGCATCCAGGCGAATCACTTCGCCGCCGAGCGCGGCCCAGAAGGCGCGCACGGTTTCCACCGCATCGGCATCGCTCTCAGCCACCGGCGTGAGAACGATGATGCGCCCGCGAAACAGGTCGCTCGGCGCGTGCGCCGGACCGGACTTCTCCGACCCGGCGATAGGATGACAAGGGACAAAACGCGCAGGAAAGCGGCCGCCCATGCGTGCGCGCAGATGATCGACGATGGGGGCTTTGACGCTGCCCACATCGCACACCGGTGCCGGGTGCGCTTCGAGCCGCTGCGCCCATTCGGCAACGCGGTCGCTCGGACAGCACAACACCACCAGCGATGCGTCGTCGGGCACCTCAGCCTCGATGCGGTCCACCACGGCGTGTTCCAGCGCCAGGCGCGCGTGTCCGGCATCGGGTTCGATTCCGATGATCTCCGTCGCCACACCCTGCTGACGCGCCGCGCGGGCCACGGCGCCACCGAGGAGGCCCGTGCCCACTACGGCGATTTTCATGCGCCAAGTACCTGCTGGAGGGCCGACAGGAAGCGGGCGTTCTCGTGTTCGAGACCGATGCTTACGCGCAGATGGTTCGGCAAGCCGTACTCGGCAATGGGCCGTACGATGACACCAAGCTGCAGCAGCGCGTGATACACCGCCATGGCGTCTCTACCCATATCGATGGCGAGGAAGTTTCCGAGCGATGGGATGTACTCGAGATCCAACGGCGCGATGCCCTGCAGAATCTGCTGCATACCCGCATCGTTGATTTCTCGGGAGGTCGCCACGAACTCTTGATCCGTGGCGGCCACCTCCGCCGCCGCCAGTGCCAGGCTGTTGACGTTGAACGGCTGGCGCGCGCGGTTCAGCAGATCTGCAAACTCCGCACTGCTCACCGAATAACCCACGCGAAGCCCCGCGAGGCCGTGGATCTTGGAGAACGTGCGCGTCACCACCAGGTTCGGGTAGCGCCGCATGAGATCGATACCATCCGGATAGGTGGCCGTGGTCACGAACTCACGGTAGGCCTCATCGAGCACCACCCAGATGCGGCTCGGCAGCGCGTCGAGAAAAGCGGTGAGCGCTGCGCGATCCACCCAGTTGCCCGTGGGGTTGTTGGGGTTAGCCAGAAAAACGATGCGGGTCTTCTCCGTGACCGCGCCGAGAAAACCGTCGAGATCGGCGCCGTAGGCTTTCGCCGGCACAGTAACAAAGCGCCCGTTGCAGCCCACCGTTGCCAGCCTATACACCACGAAGGCGTGCTCGGAGGCGATGGCCTCGAAGCCGGGTTCGAGCGCCACGCGTGCCGCAAGGTCGAGCACGTCGTTGGAGCCATTCCCCAGGGTGATCTGCGCCATGTCCACACCGTGCAGCTCGGCGAGCACGGACTTCAGACGAAAGCCGTTGCCGTCCGGGTAGCGCGACAGGCCGCCGAACGCGTTCTGCATGGCGGCGCGCACCCGCTCGCCCGGGCCGCGCGGGTTTTCGTTGCTGGCAAGCTTGACGATGTCGCTGATGCCAAGCTCCCGCGCAAGCTCGTCCACAGGCTTGCCCGGCTTGTAAGGGGCCAGCGTCAGATAGCTGGGGTTGGCTCGGTTTTCCACACTCATAGCTGCGCCTTCGGATAGGAGCCGAGGTTACGCACCTCGTTGGCGACCGCACCCACGTCTGTCAGCACCGACTGAATGCCTTCTTCCTGCCAGTGGCCATCGAAATCGATGAAGAACACATACGACCAGTTGCCGGCCTTGGCCGGCCGGGTCTCGATCCGGGTAAGGCTGATGCCGTGCTTCTGAAAGGGTTGCAGCACGTTGAACAGCGCTCCGGGTTCATTCTGCGTGGACACGAGGATGGAGGTCTTGTCGTGGCCGCTGGGGCCCACCTGCTGCCGGCCGATGACCAGAAACCGCGTCTTGTTGTCCGGGTGGTCTTCGATGTTGCGGGCGATGATGCGCAGGCCATAGAGCTCCGCCGCCGTTTCTCCGGCAATGGCCGCGACGTTGGGCTCTGCAGCGGCGCGTTTAGCAGCCTCGCCGTTGGAGGGCGCCACTTCTCTGGGAATACCGGGGTATTGATGATCCAACCACACCCGACACTGGGCGAGCGACTGGGCATGGGAGTAGATGGTCTCAATCTTCTGGGAGCCGTCGCCGGAGACCATCAGGCACTGATGAATAGGCAACTCCACCTCGCCGCACACCGACAGTTTGGAGGTGATGAAGCAGTCGAGCGTGCGGTTCACCATACCTTCGGTAGAGTTCTCCACCGGCACCACACCATAGTGCAGCGCACCGGCTTCCACCTCGCGAAACACCTCGTCGATATCCGGCAGCGGCACGGTTCGGGCGAAATGACCAAACTGCTTCACCGCAGCGGCCTGCGTATAGGTGCCCGCCGGGCCCAGGTAGCCCACGGCGACGGGCTGTTCCAGGCTCAGGCAGCAGGAGAGAATCTCGCGAAAGAGCTTCACCAGGTCGCCGTTCGGCAGGGGACCCGTGTTCAGCGCCTCGATCTTCTTCAGGATCTGCGCCACGCGCTCCGGCCTGTAGAAGAACGCATCAGCGCCGCCCGCGCTCGCCTGCTTGATGTGGCCGACGTCGATGGCGCACTGCGCGCGCTCGTTCAACAGCGCCACGAGCGTGCTGTCGATCTCGTCGATGCGCCGCCTGAGCGGCTCGAGCTGCTCGTTATCCGCGCTCACGTTCGAACTCGGCCATGTAGCTCACGAGCGCATCCACCGATTCCTGGGAGACAGCGTTGTAGATGCTTGCACGCATGCCGCCAACGCTGCGGTGGCCTTTGAGGTTCATCAACCGCCGCGCCTTGGCACCGGCGAGAAAATCCGCATCGAGTGCGGCGTCCGCCAGGGTGAACGGCACGTTCATCGATGATCGGTACGGCACCGCCACCGGCGCGCGGTAGAAGTTGCTGGCATCGATGGCGTTGTACAGCGTCGCCGCCTTGTGTGCGTTTGCCTGTTGAACGGCCTGCAGTCCGCCGGCGTCTTTCAACCACTTGAAGACCAGGCCCGCCAGGTACCAGGTGTAGGTGGGTGGAGTGTTGGACATGGAGTCTGCTTCAGCGTGCACCGCGTAGTCGAGCATGCTCGGCGTTTGCGGGCGCGCATGGCCCACCAGATCTTTGCGCACCACCACCAGCGTGAGGCCGGCAGGGCCGATGTTCTTCTGCGCGCCAGCATAGATCAGGCCGAAGCGGCTCACGTCCACCGGCCGCGACAGAATGTCGGAGGACATGTCGGCCACGAGCTCCGGGCCGACCTCGGGAAACTCGTGAAACTGCACGCCACCGATGGTCTCGTTGGAGCAGATGTGCACGTACGCCGCATCGTCGTCCACCGCCCAGGCAGCACGCTCCGGAATGCAATCGTAGTTGCTCGCCTCGGAGGTGGCGATTACCCGTGCATCGCAGTACTTGCCAGCCTCTTTGATGGCCTTGGCAGACCACGCGCCGGTGTGCACGTAGTTAGCGACGCTGCGGCCGCGCAGGAGGTTCAGCGGGATGGCCGCAAACTGCTGCGTGGCGCCCCCCTGCAGGAACAGTACGTGGTAATCATCACCCACGCCAAGAAGCTCGCGGAAATCCGCTTCCGCGGTTTCGGCAATCTCGATGAATTCGGCGCTGCGATGGCTCATCTCCATCACGCTCATGCCTGTGCCGCGAAAATCGAGCATCTCCGCCTGCGCCTGTTCCAGAACGCTGGTCGGTAACGCCGCCGGGCCTGCCGCAAAATTGTGCGCGCGGCTCATCCTTCTTCTCCTGATGAATCTTCTTGTGCTTCGCCGGCGGCTTCGTCTGCTTCCGGTTCGGCAATGCGCTCTACGCCGATGAGCTTCTCGTCACCGCGCAGGTTGATCAGGCGCACGCCCTGGGTATTGCGGCTGAGCAGCGACACCTCGTCTGAGGTGGTGCGCACCAGGGTGCCGAGGTCGGAGATAAGCATCAGCTCGTCGCCGTCGAACACCTGCACAGCACCGACGATGGCACCGTTACGGCCGCTCGTCTTGATGTCGATCACGCCCTGCGAGCCACGCCCTTTCACCGGGTAATCTGCGGTGGGTGTGCGCTTGCCGTAGCCATTTTCCGAGGCGGTGAGCACGTAACCATCTGCGTCCGGGATGATCAGCGAAATCACCTGATGAGCGCCGGTCATGCGAATGCCACGCACACCACGCGCGGTGCGGCCCATAGCGCGCACGTCCGACTCTTTGAAGCGCGCCGCCTTGCCGGAGCTGGCCACCAGCATGATGTCGCTGCCGCCATCGGTGATCGCCGCACCGACCAGCGTATTGCCATCTTCGAGCTCGAGCGCAATGAGCCCCGCCGTGCGCGGACGGGAGAACTGCTCCAGCGGCGTCTTTTTCACGGTGCCGTTGGCCGTTGCCATGAACACGAAGCGGTTTTCGTCGTACTGCTTGATGGGCAGGATGGCGGTGATGCGCTCGCCCTCACCCAGCGGCAGCATGTTGACCATGGGCCGACCTTTGGCGCCCCGACTGCCCTGCGGGATCATGAACACACGCAGCCAGTAGACCTTACCCTGGTTGGAGAAGCACAGCAGCGTGTCGTGGCTGTTGGCGATGAGCAGGTGCTCGACGAAGTCCTCGTCTTTCACCGATGTCGCCGCGCGGCCACGGCCGCCACGCTTCTGTGCCTGATAGGCGTCCAGCGGCTGCGTCTTGCCGTAACCCTGATGGGAGATGGTCACCACGAGGTCTTCCTCGGTGATGAGATCTTCCATGGTGAGGTCTTCATGACTCTCGCGGATCTCCGTGCGGCGCTCGTCGCCGTAGGTGTTGCGCACCTCTTCGAGCTCTTCACGCACCACCTGCTTGAGGCGCTCTTTGGAGCCGAGAATGTCGAGCAGATCGGCAATCTCATCGAGCACCTTCTGGTAGTCCTCCATGAGCTTGTTCTGCTCGAGCCCGGTGAGCCGGTGCAGACGCATGTCGAGAATGGCCTGCGCCTGCGTCTCGGACAGGTAGTACAGACCGTCGCGAAAACCGAACTCATCGCCCAGGTTGTCGGGCCGGCAGGCATCGCTGCCGGCCTTCTCCAGCAGTTCCTGCACGCCCTCGCCCGCCCAGCCGCGCTTCATGAGTTCTACGCGCGCTTCCGCCGATGAAGGCGAAGCCTTGATGAGCTCGATGACCGCATCGATGTTGGCCAGCGCCACCGCCTGGCCTTCGAGCACGTGGCCGCGCTCGCGCGCCCGGCGCAGCAGATAAATGGTGCGCGCGGTGACCACCTCGCGGCGATGCTGCAGAAACGCCTCGAGCATCTGCTTGAGGTTGAGCACCCGCGGCTGGCCGTGCACCAGCGCCACACAGTTGATGCCGAACACCGACTGCAGCTGCGTCTGCGCGTAGAGGTTGTTGAGCACTACGTCCCCAGGTTCGCCGCGGCGCAGCTCGATGACCACGCGCAGACCGTCCTTGTCAGACTCATCGCGCAGCTCGGTGATGCCTTCGATGCGCTTGTCTTTTACCAGCTCGGCGATCTTCTCGATGAGACGGGCCTTGTTCAGCTGGTAGGGAATCTCCGTGATGATGATGGTGTCTTTGTTAGCCTTCTCGTTGTGCTGCACCTCCGCCCGCGCGCGCACGTAGATGCGCCCGCGACCGGTGCGGTACGCCTGCACGATGCCGGCGCGGCCGTTGATGATGCCGGCGGTGGGGAAGTCCGGACCTTTGACGAACTCCATCAACGCATCCACATCGAGCGCAGGCTCCTCCAACAGCGCCAGACACGCGTTCACCACCTCGGTGAGGTTGTGCGGCGGGATGTTGGTGGCCATGCCCACGGCGATGCCGGAGCTGCCGTTGACCAGCAGGTTCGGCACTTTGGTGGGCAGCACTTCCGGCATGTGCAGCGTCTCGTCATAGTTCGGCACCATGGGCACCGTGTCTTTGTCGAGATCGGCCAGCAGCTCGGAGGCGAGCTTGGCCATGCGCACCTCGGTGTAACGCATGGCAGCCGCCGGATCGCCGTCGATGGAGCCGAAGTTACCCTGCCCGTCCACCAGCAGATAGCGCATGGAAAAAGTCTGCGCCATGCGCACCACGGTATCGTAGATGGCCGAGTCGCCGTGCGGGTGGTATTTACCCATCACGTCACCCACCACGCGGGCCGACTTCATATAGGGCCGGTTGTGGGTGTTGTTGAGCTCGTTCATGGTAAACAGCACGCGGCGATGCACCGGCTTCAACCCATCCCGCACGTCGGGCAGCGCGCGCCCGACGATCACGCTCATGGCGTAGTCGAGATAGGATTGCCGGAGTTCGTCTTCAATGCTGCGAGGCAGTACTTCCCGCCCCTGGCCAGACTCCAGATCGGACATAGATGTGTGTTCGTGAAAAACGGGCTATTTTAGCACGCGCTACCCGAAACCGGCCATTTTCCGACGCCATGTTCACACGCGCCCCGTCCCTCGTCGTCGCCGCCTGTGCGCTCGTGGTTTGCCTCACCGCAAACGCTGCCCCAGCGGGGCAAAAACCGCTCGAGAGCGCCTTTGCAGCCCTGCTCGAAACCCTCACACAGGCGGAGCGCGAGATCACTGAGTCCGCCGCCTTCGGCTCCGATGCCGAACAGGCTGGCGGTTACCGGCACCTGCTGCGAGCGTTGATGAAAGGTATCGAAGCTGAGGTGCTGCAGGATGCGGACTACCCGTACTTCCGCATCCTCGATTTCTGGCTCAAGGAGGGCGGCGACAACCCGGACCAGCGCTATGCATTCAGCCCCATACGCGGCGGCGAGCCCTATCGGGTGTGGGGCACGCTGGGCAGCGCTGCTCGCGTGGAACTGCAGCTCTACGCCGGACGCCCCTGGGACGGCACCGGCACCTCGGTGGGTTATCTGAAGTTCGAAGACATCCCCATCGCCGATGATGGCTCCTTCGAGATCTGGGTGACGCCGGAAAAACGTCCCGGCGCCTGGCTGGGCAACCCGGCCGAGGCCACCACGGTGTTTGCGCGCCACATCTATGCAACGTGGGACGACGCGGCCGCTGCGGAGATCCACATCGACCGGGTGGGTTACGAGGGCCGGCGCAAACCGGCCCAGACGGGCCTTGAACTCGCTGACCGCATCCGCGCAGCCGCTGACATGTTCCATACCACGGCTACGAACTGGCCGACCTTCGTGCAGCAGCGCTACGTCGGCAGCCGCCCAGCCAACGCCGTGATCCCACCCATCGACACCTACCGGTTCGGCGGCGTGCGTGGCCGCTGGCTGAGCAGCGGCCACTTCGACCTGGCAGACGATCAGGTGCTGGTCATCCGCATGCCGAAAACCGCAGCGCCCTATCAGGCAATCCAGCTCACGGATATGTGGTATGCGTCTCTCGAGCACGGTAATCAGGTGTCGAGCTTAACGACAGCGCAGTCGGTGCTGGCGCCAGATGGTGCCTACTACTACGTCGTGAGCACCAGCGACCCGGGCTATCCGAACTGGCTGGATACCGGTGGCCTGCGCCGCGGGGTGCATATCCTGCGTTGGGATGGGCTCAGCGAGACGCTGCCGGAGGCTCAATGGCCAACAGCGAAGGTGTTTGCGCGCACCGATCTGAAAGCGCACATCCCCGGCTTCCACGAGGTGACACCGGCACAGCGCGATGTGGACCGCGCGGCGCGGCGCCGACACCTGCAGCGACGGGCTAACCGGTAACGATCACCCCGCGGTCGGGCGCAGCCCCCGCCAATACCTCGGCGTAGACGCGCTCCACATCGGCAAACGGGTGTTCGGTGATGGTCACCCAGGCGTCCACCGCCGCAAAGAACGCACGCGTGGCTTCACCGATGCGGCGCTGATATTCCTCCGGCCCCAGCTCCTGATTGCGCTTGACGATCTGGGTGGGCGCGAAAAACATGGTCGGGCGGGCACCGGGCAGGCTCGCCGGTTCCTCACCGTCGCGCGCTTCCCAGTGCGTAGCACCGACACCGCAACTGCACACGACGTTGTCACCGAGGTGATGGTGCAGACGCGCCAGCACCTGTCGGTTACCGGCCATGTCGACAAACGCGGTCGGCACCGCATCCAACGCTTCCACCTCGTCATAGGAAAGCACCTGATCGTAGAGCCCCAGGCCTTCTACAAAGCCGGTGTTGCCGGCTGAGGTCAGCCCTACCACGCGCAGGCCACCCCGGCGTTTGAGCATGAAGGCGAGGCCGAACGCGGTCTTGCTCGAGGCGCTGCCGAGTACCACCGTGCCGGCACCGAAAAAGTCGTTGTCGGCGAGATAATCATCGAGCACAAACGACGTGGTGAACAACGGCCGATAGAGCATGGCGTGATTGTCCCAGCCGGGCTCGAAACCAAATGCTTCGTCTACCGTTGCGTACTGGTTGTACACCACCGGCAGCTCCGCGCGGTGTGTTGAAGCATCGCGAAAACCCCGTGCGCGCACGTCGTCGGGCGTTACCAGCAACTCTGAAGACATGGGGTAGTAGCCGTAGTAGCGGCTGCCTACGGAGATGTCCTTGTGCTCGCTGGCGGTAACCGTGCCGATGCCCCACACCGGTATGCGCCCCTGCCCTTCGGCCGCCGGAAAAAACTGCCAGTAGCCGATGATATCGCCGGCAACCCCGTAGGTGATGTTGTTGGCGGTGAGCGCGAACCGCTCCACGCGCAGCACCACCTGCCCTTGCGCCGGAACCAGTGGGGCGGCGTCCGCAAGCGTCGTGCGGCTGAGGTCGGCACGATCGACGAGAAAGTCCTGCGGCATGATGAGCACCCCTGGTGGCAAATTGGCCAGGCAGTATACAGCGCAGCCCGCGTATACTCCGCTGCATGTCCGACCGGTCCTCCAAGCGCGCCTGCGATCTGCTCGTCGAAGCGCCCTGGCTCCTGCCCGTAGCACCGCAAAACGTCGCCCTGCCCGACCACGCTGTCGCGATCATCGACGGCCGCATCGCTGCGGTGGGGCCCGCCTCCGAGTTGCAGGCGGACTATGCGCCGCAGGAGCACGTGCGCGTCGATGACGGCATCCTCACGCCGGGACTGGTCAATGCCCACACCCATGCGGCCATGACGCTGCTGCGGGGCGCGGGTGAAGACCTGCCACTGCAAGCCTGGCTGCAGAATCGCATCTGGCCGCTGGAAGCCGCCCTGGTCGACGAACACTTCGTGCGCACCGGCACCACCCTCGCAGCCGCAGAGATGCTCACCAGCGGCACGACGACGTTCACCGACATGTACTTCTTCCCGGAGATCGTCGCGGAAGTTGCAAGCCGCGCCGGCATGCGTGTGCAGCTCGCCTTTCCCATTTTCAACGGCGCCAACGTATGGGCGAGCGGTGTCGAGGAGTGCTTTCACAAGGGCCTGGCGCTGCACGACGATTACCGCGGCGACAGCCACGTGCTCATTGCGTTCGGCCCGCACGCGCCGTACACCGTGGACCAGAAATCTCTCGAGAAGATTCTCATGCTCTCCCAGGAGATCAACCTGGGCGTGCACATCCACCTGCACGAAAACGCGGCAGAGGTCGCGCAGGCACGCTCGCAGCACGGCCAGACCTGGGTTGAGCGCCTCGCGGATATTGGTCTGTTAAACCCGCAACTTCAGGCCACCCATATGACCCAGCTCAGCGACCAGGAAATCGACCTGATCGCTGGCAGCGGCGTGCACGTCGTGCACTGCCCGCATTCGAACCTGAAGCTTGCCAGCGGCATCTGTCCAACCACGCAGCTTGCCGCAGCAGGCTGCAATATCGCTCTGGGCACAGACGGGGCCTCGTCCAACAACACCCTGAACCTGCTGCAGGAAGCCCGCACCGCGTCACTTCTGGCCAAGGTTAAGGCTGGCCGCGCCGATGCCGGCAACGCCCACGATGTGCTCGCCATGGCAACGTTGGGCGGCGCCCGGGCGCTGGGATGCGAGGATGAGATCGGCTCCATCGAGGTGGGCAAGCGGGCAGACCTGGTGGCGTTCACCCCCACCGGCTTTGCCGCCCTGCCGCTGCTCGATGTGATCGGCAGCCTGATCCACGCCGCACCTACACACCAGGCTCGGCACGTATGGGTAGAAGGCCGCGCGCTGGTGCGCGACGGCAGCCTCACCACCATAGACACACAGAAGTTGCGCCGCGACGTGGAGCAACAGGCGCAGCGCGTGCGCAGCGCGCTGTAGACGGAGGCGCCAGCATGACCGAAACCCTGACCGGTGCAACACACCACAACGTCGACACCGACGAGGTCGCCAAATTCGAAAAGCTGGCGCACCGCTGGTGGGACCCGGACGGCGATTTCAAACCGCTGCACGACGTGAACACGGTGCGCGCGGACTACATCGACCATCGTGCGCCGCTCGCCGGCTGCCGTGTGCTCGATGTGGGCTGCGGCGGCGGCATCCTCACCGAGACGCTGGCCACCCGTGGCGCCGAAGCGTGGGGCATCGACATGGGTGAAGCACCGCTGGAGGTGGCGAAGCTGCACGCCCTGGAAACCGGCGTGCAGATCAACTATCAGCGCACCGCAGCGGAAGCATTTGCTGAAGAGCACCCCGAGGCCTTCGACACCGTTGCGTGCCTGGAGATGCTGGAGCACGTGCCGGACATCCACTCCACGGTTGCCGCATGCGCCGCACTCACCCGACCCGGCGGCTCCGTGTTCTTCTCCACCATCAACCGCCACCCCATCGCCTACGGCTTACTGATCCTGGGCGCGGAGTACATCACCGGCATCCTGCCCAAAGGTACGCATGACTACGCCAAGTTCATCAAGCCGAGCGAACTGGCGGCCGCCTGCCGCGCCGCCGGCCTCACGGTGAAGGACATTTCAGGCCTGCGCTACAACCCGCTTACCCGCAACGCCTCCCTCACCCGCGACACCCACGCCAACTACCTGCTGTACGCGCGCAAACCATGATCTATCCCGAACTGGACCAGGCGCGAGCCGACTGGCGCTGGCAACCGCCCTCCAACTGCCTTGCTGGGCGGGTCATTCTGGTAACCGGTGCCGGTGACGGCATCGGTCGAGCGGCAGCAAAGACCTTCGCGCTGCACGGCGCCCACGTGGTGCTGCTCGGGCGTACCCGCAGCAAGCTCGAAGCCGTGTTCGACTGGATCGAGGCACACACCGACACACAACCCGTCATCGTGCCCATGAACCTGGAGGAGATGAACGACGAGAGCGCGGATGCGCTGTACAACGCAGTCAGCGACACGTACGGCCGCCTGGATGGCATCCTGCACAATGCATCCCTGCTCGGGCCCAAGGTTCCCATCGCCCACTACCCCACCTTCGAGTGGCAGCGCGTGATGATGGTGAACAGCACGGCACCATTCATCCTCACCAAATCCCTCCTGCCGCTACTGGACGCACAACCCCAGGCTGCGGTGGTCTTTACGGCGTCCGGAGTAGCACGCAAAGGGCGCGCCTACTGGGGCGCGTATGCGGTGTCGAAATTTGCCCAGGAAGGACTCATGGAAACCCTGGCGGACGAACTCGCGCAAACCAGTAGCGTCGTCGCCGCCAGCATCAACCCGGGCGGCACCCGCACCAGCATGCGGGCCGCAGCGTATCCGGCGGAAGACCCGGAAACGGTGCCCCCGCCGGAAGCGCACATGGATCTCTACCTGTACCTCTTTGCTGAGGCGCCGAAGGCCCTGCAGGGTGTCGCCGTCAACGCGAGGGACTGGACGGGGCCGAACGGTTGAGACGCACATAGATCACGTAGGAATACCCCACGAGGTAAAGCGCCGCACTGACCAGCAGCACGGCAAGCGCCGCAAAACCGTAGCCGAATGGCGTGCAGGCGATGATGAGCAGCCCACAAAGCACGAACACCCAACCGCCGAGCCGGTGGGTGCGACGCCACACTTGCGCATCTGCCAACGTCCACGGCGTGCGAATGCCGAAGAAGAAATTCGGTTCGGTCTTGCCCAGATAGTTGCCCAGCACCGCGACATACAGGCCCAGGGCGTAGGGCACCAGATGCTCGAGATCGAACAGGATGGAGAGCTGCGTCAGCGCCAGCAGCCCCGCACCCGCCACCATCACCACCTCAAAGGCACCTTGAAATCTACGCATGCCGAACGCCTTCGGCGAGATCAGCGGCAGCACCTTCATTAACACCCAGCCAACCATGATGATGGCGGGGAAGATCACCGCGCCCCAGGGCAGCGCGGTAAATCCGTCGGCCTCGCCGTGCAGGTTCCAGTGCGTCGGAACGGGGTTGGGCAGGCGGTCGAAAAAGCCCCAGGTAACGAGTAGGGTGATGCCGGCAATGGCGAAGATAGCTGCATCCCGCCTGTTGAAGCGATTTTCAGCGTTGCGCATGGGATTGTTCCTCCGACGTCGTACCTTGCACCAGCTCCAGCATCAGACCGATGGTCTCCTCCAGAACGCTGGCGTTCAGCGAGTAGATGATGCTCTGGCCGTCCCGGTCGGAGCGCACCAGATCGGCAGCCTTGAGCACGTTGAAATGGTGCGATAGCGATGGTTTGGAGATGTCGAGCCCCTGCCCCAGCTCTCCGGCTGTCATGGATCGTTCTCCGAGCCTGCGCAAGATCAACCGCCGCGTGGGATCCGCCAGCGCCTTGAATACCGATTGCTGCATGATCACTGCCTCGTTCAGGGAATTAGATATTTAGATAATTATCTAAATATGTCAACCCAGTGATGAGAGCCGCATACCAAAATGCGCCGCCGGGTTTCGCTATGCTCCAACGTAGTTATAGATGCGCAAGCATCCAGGCAGAACGCAGGCAGTATGGGAAACCGCAGGTCATGATGGGAAGACGCAAAGAACGGGCACAGTCGAGCGTGGCCAGCTTTGATGCAGAAGTGGCGCTGTCACTGGTGCAGTCGTTCCACAAAGAACTCGAGATCAGCGCGCTCATCGAGCGCATTTTCACGCAGGCCACTGCCCTCTCCCCGGCCTGCCACCTGGCTTATCGGCACGAGGTTGCAGAGGTGGATCTGCAGTTCGGCGAGCCTGGCCTGCACAGTGTGAGCTACAACCTGCAGTTTGGCGCCGACGGCGACAAAGGCGGCGAAGTGCGCATGACTTCGCGGCATCGCTTCTCCTCGGAGGACCTGCAGACACTCGAAGATCTGCTGACGCTCGCCGCACCGGCGCTCACCAATGCTCTCACGGTGCACGCGCTCAAGGCTGGCAGCAATGCCGGCTCGCAGAAGCGTACCGGCGCGGGGCAGGAAGATGCCCTCGTGCTCATCCGACTGGATGGACTCTGCGATGTTCGCACGCACCACGGGGAAGACGTCGCCAACGCCCTGATCGAGAAGTTGCGCAGCCAGCTCAACTCGGGGCTCCGTGAAGCCGACGGCGTGTTTCAGATCGACGACGACCATCTGGCGGTACTGCTGCCCCGCACCACACGTGAAGGCGCGGAACGGGTTGCCGCTAAAGTCGAAGTGCTCGTGACCACCATTCATTACGCTGATCCGGAGGTGCAGTCGCTGCTCACAGTGAGCATTGGCATCTCCACCACCAGCGGTGCCGCCTCGGCAGAAGCGGTGCTGGCAGATGCGCGATCGGCGCTATCGGAAGCCGTGCAGCACGGCGCCCGCAACATTCTTATTCACTGAGTTTTCTCAGGGGCGGCCCTCTGGCCCAGCTTCGGATAGGGCAGCAACATCGACGCCCGCTTCTTTGGGCCGTCTGCGGCCTTGCGATTCTGCTTCGGCGGGGCCGCGTAAGGCACGTCCACCAGTGCACAGAGCGCTTTCACATCCTCAGCCGACATCTCCGCGGTGCGGCCTTCGCGCACGTGGGAAGGCAGCGCTACCGGCCCGTAGCGCACCCGCTTGAGGCGGGACACGGCGCGGTCGAGCGCAGCAAACAGGTTTCGCACCTCGTGGTTGCGCCCCTCCAGGAGCACCGCGTGATACCAGTGATTGCGGCCGCGACCGTCGTAGTGCTGAAGATCGCTGAAACGACACAGCACGTCGTCGATGAGCACACCGGCCTTCAGGGCGTCGATGTCTTCCTCGGATAGCTGGCCGTCCACCCGCACCGCATACTCACGATCCAGGCCGGTGGACGGATGCATGAGCTTGTTAGCCAGCCGACCATCGTTGGTGAGCAGCAGCAGGCCGCTGGTCTGCACATCGAGGCGCCCCACCGCAACCCAACGGCCGCTGTGCAGGCGCGGCAGGTCGTCGAAGACGGTGGGCCGACCTTCAGGGTCGCGGCGCGAGCAGATGCGCCCTACGGCTTTGTTCATTACCAGCACACGGGTCATTTCCGCCTGCTGACGCCGGCGCACGGCCTTACCGTCCACCTCGATGAGCGCCTCCGGACTGACGCGTTGGCCAATCTGTGCAGGTTCGCCGTCTACTTTCACGCGCCCCGCGGTGATCCAGCGCTCCATTTCGCGACGACTACCCAGCCCGTGATCAGCGAGCACCTTGTGCAGCTTCTCGCCGCCTTCGGACATGATTCAGCCGCTCTGGGTGGGGAGCTGTACGACCTTGGCAAGATGCTCCGGGTGCGCTTCCTCGTTGGACACCTCAGCGCCATCCCCTGTCGTTTCTTCCACAGCATCTGCAGGCATCTCCTCGTGTGCCTCGATCACGTCGACTTCCACTCGCACCTCGACCGCCGTTGCTTCTGCATCAAAGCCGTCGTCATCAAAGCTGTCGTCATCAACGCCGTCCTCTTCGGCGATGACGGGGTCACCGTTCTCGTCGAGTTCCGGCAACGCTTTTTGCTCCGGCTGGTCGTCTTCGTCCAGGGACGGCTCTTCACCCAGCATGCTGCGGATTTCATCCAATGGCGGCAGCTCGCTCAGGGATTTGAGGTTGAAGTAATCAAGAAACGCCTTCGTGGTGCCGTACATGGCCGGCTTGCCGGGCACATCCCGGGTACCGACCACGCGGATCCAACCGCGTTCGAGCAGCGTGCGCAGGATGTTCTGGCTCACGGCCACGCCGCGCACCTGCTCCACGTCGCCGCGCGTAACCGGCTGCTTGTAGACGATGAGGGCCAGGGTTTCCATCAGCGCCCGGGAATAGCGTGGTGGTTTCTCCTCCCACAGGCGGCTGACCCATTCGGAATATTCCTGACGCACCTGGTAGCGGTAGCCTGACGCCACGCGCTTGAGCTCGTAGCCGCGCCCCTCACACTCCTCGTCCAGAACGGTCAACGCCTCTTTGACGGCCTCACGCAGCTCATCCAAGGGCACCTCGCCGCGCTTGAACAGTTTGACCAGACGATCGGTGGTCAGCGGCTCGTCTGCCGCCATGAGCGCCGCCTCAAGAATGCTCTTGATCTTGTCGAGATCCATCGAAATTACTCCGTCACGGGCCGTAGGTAGATCGGCGCAAAGGGTTCGTTCTGCACCACGTCGAGCAGACGCTCCCGCACCAGCTCCATAATGGCGAGGAACGTCACGATGACGCCGAGGCGCCCTTCCGCACGGCGAAACAGGCTGATGAACGGAACGTGCTCGGTCGCTTCCGACACGCGTGACAGCACATCGGTCATGCGCTCTCGTACGCTCAACGGCTCCATCTGCACTGAGTGGCTGGCATTCATGTCGGCACGCTTGAGCACCTTGGCGAGCGCCAGCAGGATCTCCTTGAGGTCGACGTCCGGTTCCACCTGTTCGCGCACCAGCTCTGGCCGCTCCGGATGCACCGGAAAAATGTCGCGTTCTGCACGCGGCAGCTCCTCCATGCGTTCCGCGGCGGTTTTGATCTGTTCGTATTCCTGCAGGCGGCGAATGAGCTCGGCCCGGGGATCGTTTTCGTCCTCCTCCTCACTCACCGGCCGCGGCAGCAGCATGCGGGATTTGATTTCCGCCAGCAGCGCCGCCATCACCAGGTACTCGCCGACGAGCTCCAGCTGCAGGGCCTGCATGAGGCCGATGTACTCCATGTACTGGGCGGTGATCTGCGCGACATTGATTTCGAGGATGTTGAGGTTCTGCCGGCGGATCAGATACAGCAACAGATCCAGCGGCCCTTCGAAGGTCTCGAGGAAAACCTCCATAGCCTCAGGCGGAATATAGAGGTCCGTGGGCAGCTCTCTGACCGGCCGGCCGCTCACCAACGCGATGGTATTGGCATCTTCCTGCCGCGCTGCCTGCAGGGTGCTCGAGCTCATGGCTTCTCCTGTGCTCATCGGCCCGCCAGCCCCACCGCCGCGCGCACATCCTCAAGCGTTTCCCGCGCTTCGTCGCGCGCCCGTTCCGAGCCCTCCTGCAGCACCGCGTGCACCAGGTCCGGATCGTTCTCGAACGGCTCCGCGCGGGCACGCATCTGCGCCTGTTCTGCGTTGATTGCATCAATCAGCGGCTTTTTGCAGTCGATGCAGCCGATGGACGCGCTGCGGCAGCCTTCAGTGACCCAGGTACGCAGGTCATCGGACGCGTAGAGCTCATGCAAAGCAAACACCGGGCAATTCTCTGGCTCGCCAGGGTCGTTGCGCCGTACCCGCGCCGGGTCGGTCTTCATGGTGCGCACTTTTTCTTCCACCACCTCCGGCGCTTCGCGCAGCGAGATGGTGTTGCCGTAGGACTTGGACATCTTCTCACCGTCGAGGCCAGGCACTTTCGCCGCGGCGTTAATAATCGACTGCGGCTCCGGAAGGATGATGCGGCCGCCGCCCTCGAGGTAGCCATACAAGCGCTCGGAATCGCCGATGGAGAGATTCTGCTGGCTTGCGAGCAACGCACGGGCGCGTTCCAGGGCTTGCGCATCGCCCTGCTCCACGTAGGCACGCCGGCACTCGCTATACAGCCGCGCCGCCTTTTTACCCATCTTCTGCAGCGCAGCCTCAGCCTGCTGCTCGAAGTCCGGTTCCCGGCCAAAGACATGGTTGAAGCGCCGCGCCACGTCGCGGGTGAGCTCCACATGAACTACCTGATCGGCACCGACGGGCACGTGCCCGGCACGGTAGATGAGGATGTCGGCCGCCTGCAGTAGCGGGTAGCCGAGAAATCCGTAGGTAGACAGGTCGCGGTCGTTGAGCTTCTGCAGTTGGTCTTTGTAGGTGGGCATGCGCTCAAGCCACGGCAGCGGCGTGATCATGGACAGCAGCAGATGCAGCTCTGCATGTTCGGGCACACGGGACTGCTGAAACAAGGTCGCCGAGCCCGGATTCAGACCGGCCGCCAGCCAGTCCACCACCATATCGAAGGTGTGCTGTTCGATTTGCGACGTGTCTTCGTAGCCGGTGGTCAGCGCGTGCCAGTCGGCCACGAAGAAGTAGCACTCATACTCGTGCTGAAGCTGCACCCAGTTTTTCAGCACCCCATGATACTGGCCGAGATGAAGACGGCCCGTGGGCCGCATGCCGGACACCACACGAGTGTCGGAGTCGTTACTGCTCAACGAGCGGTCCAATCTGCGAGATTGGCGGAGTATACCGCCGACTACTCGGCCCCTAAAGCAATCCGATACCCTGGCGCACCACTTCCGGCACATCCGTGGTCAGATCCACCACCGTGGTCTGCTCCACACCACAATGGCCGCCGTCGATGACGAGGTCGACCTGGTGCTCCAGCGCGTCGCGAATGTCCAGAGGATCGGTCATCGGCAACGCCGCGCCCGGCAGGCGCAGCGTGGTAGACATCATGGCCTCGCCCAGACTTTCGATCAGCCCCTGCACGATGGCATGGTCCGGCACCCGCAGGCCGATGGTGCGGCGCTTGGGGTGCACTACCCGGCGCGGTACGTCTCGACTGGCACTCAGCACAAAGGTAAATGGCCCCGGCAGATAGTTCTTCAGCGTGCGGAACTGGCTGTTGTCCACCCGCGCGTAGGTGGCCAGATCGCTCAGATCCTTGCACACCAGCGTCATCAGATGCAGCTTGTCCAGGCGCCGGAGCTTTTGCACGCGCTCGAGCGCAGACTTGTCGCCCAGGTGCCAGCCCAATGCATAGGTGGTGTCGGTTGGATAAGCGATAACCCCGCCCTGACGCAGAATGTCGGCGGCGCGGAACAGTAGTCGCTGCTGCGGGTGCGTGGGATGCACCTCGAAATACTGGCTCATCGAGACGGTCCGGGTTGGCTGCGCCAGGCGACGGGGTCGGGTGACGCGAAAGACGGCGGCGATTATCATCTGCGCCCCGACCGGCCTCAACCTCGGCTTTCGCATGAATCAGCTGCTGGACTTTCTACCCATTGCGCTTTTCGCGGCGGTGTTCTTCGCAATGGACGCGCCGGACAACATTTTCTGGGCTACCGGCGCGCTGATGGCGGGTGTGACACTGCAGATGCTCGCCTTTCGAGTGCTTGGCAAGCCGATCACCGGCCAGCTCAAATTCACCTTCTGGGCGAGCATCCTGCTGGGCGGCGCCACGCTGCTGCTGCGCGATGCGCTGTTCATCCAGTGGAAGCCCACCATCGTCAACTGGGCATTGTCCGCCGCGCTGCTGCTGGCCCCGCTCATTGCCAACGTCAACCTGCTGCAAAAAATGCTCGGCGGCCAGATGCGCCTGCCCGATGCCGTCTGGAAGCGGCTGAACTACGGATGGGCGCTGGGCTTCTTCATCGCCGGCGCCCTTAATCTACTGGTGGCCTACAATTTCTCCATGGATTTCTGGGTGAGCTATAAGCTGATTGGTGGCTTCGCAATCACCTTGATCTACATCGTGATCACCGTCCTTTACCTGCACCGGCTCGGCGTGCTCGAGGAGCCGGACAAACCCCAGGAGCAATCGCGTGCCGAAGACCGTGCTTAGAGCCGCTCTCACCTTTCTTACCGCCTGCCTGCTGAGCCCGGCAGCAACGGCGGAATACATCACCGACGAGCTGCGCGCGGAGATGCGCAGCGGTGCCTCCAATCAGCACCGCATCATCAACTTTCTGCCCGCCGGCACGAAAGTCGATGTGCTCGGCCAGGAGAACAACTTCACCCAGGTGCGTACCGATCGCGGCTCTGAAGGCTGGGTGCCGAGCGATTTCATCTCCGCCATTCCGAGCGCTGCCGATCGCCTGGTCGCGGCGGAACGCAAGATCGCCCGGCTGGAAGACCTGGCACAGAGCGGTGATCAGAAGTCTTTTCAGCTCATGAATGACCTGGATGAAGCCACCGCGCGCGCAGGTGACCTGGAAAGTCGGCTCAACAGCGCGCAGACCGAGCTTGCCGAGATCAAAGAGATCAGCAGCAACGCGGTGCAGGTGTTCGAAGAGAAAAAGCGCCTCTCCGAGCTCAACGACCGCCTGCGCGACGAGTTGGAAGACCTGGCTGCGGAGCGGCAGCGGCTGGCGGAAAACCTGCAGCGGCAATGGTTGCTGATGGGCGCCGGGCTGATCTTTACCGGCCTGGTACTGGGCGTGCTGATCAAGTCGCGGCCCCGCAAGAGCGCCTGGAGCTGATCGGCGCATGACGGTACTGAGCGTCAACCTCAACAAGGTGGCGGCGCTGCGCAACGCCCGCGGCGGCGGCAATCCGGATGTGCTCGAAGCCGCGCGCACGGTGTTGGCCGCCGGTGCGCATGGCATCACCGTGCACCCGCGACCAGATCAACGTCACATCCGCCCGGAGGATGTGCATGCGCTGGCGCACATGTTGCGCACCGACTACCCGGGCATCGAATTCAACATCGAAGGCAACCCGTTCGCCGGGCCAACCGCCAATGGCTATCCCGGCTTCGACGCCCTCATCGACGCAGCGCGCCCCGCGCAGGCGACGCTGGTACCGGACAGCGACGAACAGCTCACCAGCGACCACGGGTTCGACCTCACAGGTGACAACACCGCCTTGACGGCGAAGATCCGCGCCTACCAGGCGTCAGGTGCCCGCGTGTCACTGTTCATGGACCCAGACCCGGAGCAGATTCAGCTCGCCCGGGACATCGGCACCGATCGCATTGAGCTCTACACCGGGCCTTTCGCCGACGCGGTTCGCGAGCACGGCGTGCAATCAGAGGAAGCTTTGGCCAGCTTCGAACGCTATCGAGGGGCCACCGAGCTCGCGGTGTCGCTCGGCCTCGGTGTAAACGCGGGCCACGACCTGGACCTGGTCAATCTACCGCTGTTCAGCCGCATCAGCGACGTCGCCGAGGTCTCCATCGGCCATGCCCTTATCAGCGATGCGCTGTATCGCGGACTGCATGAGACGGTAGTCGCATATCTCGCAGCACTGGGCGGCTGACGGACAAACCCCTTCCTAGACTTGATCGATTCACACGAAAAGGATCGATCCGATGTCCGCACAACCCCGTCTGGCCCCGAAACGCGCCAGCCGCAAAAACCCACAGGCCGCCATCGACAACTATCTGAACTACGTGTCCGAGCGTAACCCGGGTGAGCCGGAGTTTATACAGGCAGTACAGGAAGTGGCCGAACACGTGGTGCCTTTTGCACTCACCCGCCCCGAGTACCAGTCCCTGAAGGTACTGGAGCGTCTGGCTGAGCCGGACCGGCTGATCAGCTTTCGCGTCACCTGGCAGGATGATCAGGGTGTGACGCACATCAACCGCGGCTACCGGGTGCAGAACAACAACGCCATCGGCCCGTACAAGGGCGGCATTCGCTTCCACCCGTCCGTGAACGCCAGCATCCTGAAGTTTCTCGCCTTTGAGCAGACCTTCAAGAACAGCCTCACCAGCCTGCCCATGGGCGGCGGCAAAGGTGGCGCCAACTTCGACCCTAAAGGCCGCTCCGAGTCGGAGATCATGCGTTTCTGCCAGGCGTTCATGTCGGAGCTGTTTCGCCACATCGGCCCCGACACCGATGTGCCGGCCGGCGACATCGGTGTGGGTGGGCGAGAAGTGGGCTACATGTACGGCCAGTACAAAAAGCTCACCAACCGCTTCGAGGGCGTACTGACCGGCAAGGGCATGGCGTTCGGCGGTTCGCTCATCCGACCGGAAGCCACCGGCTACGGCGTGGTGTACATGATGCAGAACATGCTCGAGCACATGGGCCAGGAGATCGCGGGCAAAACTTGCGTGGTATCCGGCTCCGGCAACGTAGCCACCTACTGTGTGGAGAAGCTCAACGAGCTCGGCGGCAAGGTGGTGACGTTGTCGGACTCCTCCGGCTTCATCTACGATCCGCACGGCATCGACGCCGAGAAGCTCGCCTGGGCGATGGACCTTAAGAACGTGCGCCGCGGCCGCATCAGTGAGTATGCAAAGGCGTTCGGCGCCGAGTTTCACGAAGGTAAGCGTCCGTGGGGGGTGATGTGTGACCTGGCGTTCCCCTGCGCCACGCAGAACGAGATCGAAGCCAAAGACGCCAAGCAACTGGTGCGCAACGGCGTTCTGGCCGTGTCGGAGGGAGCCAACATGCCATCCACCCCGGACGCGACCCACATCATGGTGCAAGGCGGTATCCGCCTGGCGCCGTCCAAAGCAGCAAATGCCGGTGGCGTGGCTGTTTCGGGGCTCGAGATGAGCCAGAACAGCCTGCGCTACAACTGGACCCGCGACGAGGTGGACCAGAAGCTGCGCGCCATCATGGCGGATATCCACGAACACTGCGTGACCTACGGGGAACCGAAGGCAAAGTCGGTGAACTACCTCAAGGGCGCCAACGTCGCAGGCTTCGTCAAGGTCGCCGATGCGATGGTGGCTCAAGGTCTCGTGTAGGAATCGCTTCTTTGCGTGTACGCGCTGATCTATGATCGGCGCATGGCACGCAAAAACCTTCTGCTCAGCGCCGCCGTGTGCGGCGCTTTGTTCCTTACCAGCTTCGCCTGGGCTGGCCCCAAAGTACGGCTCAGCACCAGCCTCGGCGACATCGACATTGAGCTCGACGACAAAAAAGCGCCGCTCACCACCGCGCATGTGCTCGCCCTGGTAGACGACGGTTTCTACGACGGCCTGATCTTCCACCGCGTACTCGCCAACTTCGTGGTGCAGACCGGCGGCTACACCGCCGACGGCAGCTACCGCGAGCCGCCTGGCACGGTGGCCAATGAATCCAACAATGGGTTGTCCAACCGCAAAGGCAGCGTTGCCATGGCAAGGCTCGCGCACCCGAATTCCGCGGATGCGCAGTTCTACATCAACGTCAAAGACAACAACCATCTGGACGCCACGGCGGAGGCACCGGGCTACACCGTATTCGGCATGGTGATCGCCGGCTGGGACACCGTCGTGGATATCGAGCTTGCCGACGTGGGCATGCACGAAGGGCTGGCCGGGTACCCCACCACACCGATCATCGTGCACAAGGCCCAACGCCTGCCCTAACAGGGTGCTGTAAAAGTACTTCCTGTACTTTTACAGCGACCGCGGGCTGTCGCCCGCTCACGCCGAATCAAGCACTTACGTGCTTGATTCGCGGCCCGTCCGTCCCTGGCCGGGATACCAGGCTGCTTTTTCAGCAGCCTGCTAACCAAGCCCGCCGTAGCCGCGCCCGGCCTCTGCCGCTATCATTGCGCGTTTGCTCGGACCAGACTGCAACCTATGAACAGCTTCACCGCCGCCGCCATCGGCGCCGTTTTTCTCGCCGCCGCGCTCACCACGCTCACCACTTTGTTGTGGCCCGGCAACGCCCTGGGCCTGATGATCAGCGCCACCGTCGCCATCTTCCTGAACGGCTGGCTGGCCGTTCGCCTCGCCGGGGGCAAGCCGAAAGCAGACAAACCGCGACGCAGTCAGAAGCCGGCAAAACAGGACAGAGAACACAAAGCCGCGCCGCGACCTGCAGCCAGCGTCGACGACGCCGATCTCGAAACCGGCACGGTAAAGTGGTTCAACCGCAGCAAAGGTTTCGGTTTCATCGTTCGCGATTCGGGTGAGGAGATTTTCGTGCACCAGCGCTCCATTCAACGGGTGGGGCAAGGCAATGATCGCCACCGACCCACCCTGAAAGACGGCCAGAAGGTACGCTTCTCGGTGGCCGACCACGAGAAAGGTCTGCAAGCCGAGAACGTTCTACCCGTCGAATGAACGTCAAGGCGCTGCTCAACCAGCGCGTCGCCGAGGCACTCGCACGCGCGGGGGCTCCTGGAGATGGCCTCGTTCAGGCTGCCGCCCGCCCTGAGTTCGGCGACTATCAGGCCAATGGGGTCATGGCAGCAGCCAAGCGCGCCGGTGCAAAGCCCCGAGAGCTCGCTGCCCAGGTCATCGAACTTCTGGATCTCGACGACATCGCAGCGCCGCCGGAAGTCGCGGGGCCCGGATTCATCAACATCCGTCTGAGAGCGGAGTTCCTGGCAGACCAGGCGGCGCGGCCTGTGTCGATTCAACCCAGCAACACCCCGGAAAAAGTGGTGGTGGATTACTCCGCGCCGAACCTGGCCAAGGAGATGCACGTTGGCCACCTGCGCAGCACCATCATCGGCGACGCCATCGCCCGCACACTCGAAGCCCTGGGTCATGAGGTGGTGCGGCAGAACCATGTCGGCGATTGGGGTACGCAGTTCGGCATGCTGCTGGCCTACATGCGCGAGAGCGGCGCCAACTCGGCAGAGCTGGCTGATCTTGAGTCGTTCTACCGTAAGGCCAAAGTCCGATTCGACGAAGACGCCGCCTTCGCCGATACCGCGCGTGCCACAGTCGTGGCACTCCAGAGCGGTGAAGCATGGGCTCGGGAAGCCTGGCAACATTTCATCGACGTATCCATGGCCCACTGCCAGAGTGTGTACGACACCCTGGGGGTAACGCTGGGACCCAGTGACGTCATGGCCGAGAGCGCCTACAACGACGCCTTGGCCCCAATCGTTGCACAGCTCGGGGAAGCCGGCCTGCTCACCGAGTCTGACGGCGCGCAGTGCGTCTTCCTCGAAGCGTTTCAAGGCAAGGATGGCTCACCGTTGCCGGTGATCGTGCAGAAATCCGACGGTGGATATCTGTACGCCACAACCGACCTTGCCGCCATCCGCCACCGCGCACAGTCCCTGCACGCTGAGCGCGTGTTGTACCTCGTGGACGTGCGCCAGTCGCTGCACTTCCGTCAGGTCTTTGCCGTGGCGCGGGCTGCAGGATTCGCCAGTGAGCGCACACGGCTCGAGCACCTGGCCTTTGGCGCCATGCTCGGCAAGGACGGCAAACCATTCAAAACCCGTGCGGGCGGCGTGGTGAAGCTCGCCGAGCTGCTCGATGAAGCAAAGAGTCGCGCCGAGGCTATCGTTGCCGAGAAGAATCCCGACCTGGATGCAGCCACCCGCACCGAGATCGCCGCAGCGGTAGGCATCGGCGCGGTGAAATATGCCGATCTGTCGAAAAACCGCACCAGCGATTACGCGTTCGATTGGGAACAGATGCTGTCGTTCGATGGCAATACTGCGCCCTACCTGCAGTATGCGTGCGCGCGGATACGCAGCATCTTCCGCCGGGCCGGCGGCCTGCCAGAGGCGGTTTCAGCACAGCAACTGCTGCCGGTGGAAGAATCGGAGCGGCAACTACTCGTGATGATGTGCCGGTTTCAGGAAGTGGTGGAGCAGACCGCGGAGGATGGTTTTCCGCACTACCTGTGCACCTATCTCTACGAGCTGGCTACCCGGTTCAGCCAGTTTTACGAGCAGTGCCCCATCCTTCAGGCGGACGACGTCGTCAGAATGCGCAGGCTCTCCTACTGCATGCAAACGCTGCACACACTCACCTTCGGACTCAACCTGCTCGGCATCGACGCGCCCGAGCGCATGTAGAGGCCGATAAAGAAAAGGCCGGTGCCGCAACGCAGCACCGGCCGTCCTCTCCCCTGCAAAACCAGGAATCAGTCGACTACGGCAACGATCTCGTTCGAGTAACCGCTCTCCTCACCGTTGCCATCCAAAGCCGTCATGACGACATAGTAGGTTCCAGGTGTGACCGGCACGGTATGAGAGGTCACTCTAGGATCATTGATCTCCTCCATGTCCGGGTACCTGCCGCGGCTATCCCCGTAGTAAATGCGGTAGCCGTCGAGCTCGGTGACCAGCGAGCCATCTTCGTTTTCTTCAGGTGGCGCCCATCTCAAGTTAAAGCCAGCTTGAGATTGTACGGTGACCGTTACCATGCCGATGGCACTACCGCCTTCCCCTCGGCAGGTGATGCGGTAGGTGCGTGTCTGCGACAACGGGCCGATGGTGCGAGAGCCACGCGTGCTAAGCGAACCGCTCCAGCCACCGCTTGCTTCACAGGATTGCGCATTGCTGCTGTTCCAGCGCAGCGTGACGTTTTCGCCACGGCCTATGCTGCGGGCACTGGCGCTGATACTGGCAATGGGCGGCAACGCGGAAGTCGGCGGCGCAGACGCAGGCGGCTCTGGCGCCGGCGGAGGAGGCGCCGGTGCTGGTGCCGGTGCGGAAGGCGCCTCCGGAGTGGTCGGGTTCGCCGGCGGGTTGCTCGGCGGGGTTCCACCCGCAGGCGGCTGCGGTGCTGGCTGTTCCGGGGTCGGTCGACTCACCGGCGGCTGACCTTCCACGTTCACAATGACACTGGAATAGGCAACGCCGCCCGCACCTGTGCACGTCAACTGAAATCGCGCCGACTGCTGGAGGGATTGAACGCGCTGCGTACCTTCGGCACCAAGCCGACCTTGCCAGCCGCCCGAGGCGCGACAGCGTTCTGCATTGGCGCTGGACCAGGACAACGTGACACTACCCCCACGGCTGACCGTCTCTGCAGACGCGTTGAGCGATGCAAAGGGGCGCGGCGCGTCTGCCTGGTTGCGCATGCGCGAAGCCAAGGCATTGATGGCGCTGGCATCGGCCAGCGCTACCGAGGCCTGTATCGTCGACACGTCATTCTGCCTGGCGGCTGTCAGAAAGCTGTCCACCCGCCTGGGCAAACTCTCGGCATCTTCGTCAGCAAGCACGCTCACTACCGCATCCAGCGTGTCGTCCGCCACACCGGCCTGCAGTGCAGTCACGGCTTGGGTGGCCTGATCAGCAAGCGCCTGCGCATTACCTGCCGAGCGCACGCTGACATTGGTTGCCTCGCTCATGACGCTGACTATGGACTGGTCCATGAGCGACGTTGCATCCTGGCCATCCACCTCCAAGCGTCCAGCCAGGGCTTCGAGGGCGACGCCGATCTCTGCCGCACGAAAGGTTGCAGTAGTGCGCGGATCCGCACTGCCGCCCGACCCGTCGAGCACACCGTCCTGCAAATCGCAGGCAATGAGCCTGATGACATCATCCTCATCGATTTCCGCCCCAGTTGCCGCAAGCGCAACGGTCGTGCGACGCACGGCCTCGCCGAGCATCTCGTTCGACAGCACGAACGTCGCCACATTGTCAGCATCAAGCGCATCAGAGATGGGGTTAGCCAAAGCGCTCCGGTCGAGCCCCATGGACATCTTGTCGAGTACCCGCTCCATCGCCTGCGGGACCGATTCGGTGGTCATCGCAGTGCCACACGCGGCGCTTCCCACAGCCAGGGAACTCAACGGCGAGACGTTCAGGGTCTGCGATACCGCCCCGGTGACCGGTGCAGTCAACGTAAAGTCGGCTGCACGGCCCGTCACCAGATCTGTGCCGCCGGTTGCCTGCACCGTGAGCGGCAGGGCGGCGTCGCCCGGAACCTGCACGGAATACTGGGCATTCCGGTCGGCAATGGCGCTGGCCACCTCCGTGCCCGAAGCATCGAGCACGCGCACGGTAGCCTCCACGACGGGACCGTCGACAATGCTACCCTGCACCGTAAAGGTCTGGGGTGATTGGGGTGCTGGAGGGGTAGACCCACCTCCGCCGCCTCCACAGGCGGTCAATACCAGGGCAAGCGCAGGGCACAAGCAGGCCCTCGCCAGCCGCGTAGAAAGCACAGTACAACTCATCTCTGCGTTCTCCACGCCGCACTCGGCGGCTGACACCCGAAGGTGTCGTTTATGTAAGGACTTGTATTGTTTTCGTAAACACGCCGAGTGCCTGTGATCTGCACCACGTTTGTCGGCTCAGGATTGGCGGCCTCGGTGGCCTCAGGGGGCAAAGTGCGAACGCGCCCACAATGGGCGGCTCAAGATCGCAACCCGGCAGCCGGGGAGGCTGCCGGAAAGTGCGGTCAGTCGATGACCTTTCTCAACGGTGGCGACTTCTCACTTTCGTTACCTGCACGGTCGAACGCCGATACGGCAAAAAAGTAGGTGCCGGGGCTGAGGTCCGGCTCCCAACGCGTCACGTGTGGCGAAGAGATGGTCACGGAACCCGTATATCTGCCGGGCTTCTTACCCCAGTAAACACGATACCCATCGATGTCCTGTGCAAGCGAGCCATCGACGTTGCGGGTGGGAGGACGCCACTCCAACGCGAACCGGTTTACCCGAACCTGGAGGATGGCAACTTCCTCATAGTCGGCATTGCTGCACCGAATGGTGTAACTCACTGTGCGATTCAGCCGCCCGGTCTCGAAACGGCCTGCCCGATCACGTGCACCGCGCCAGCCACCCTCGGCGACACAGGTATCCGCATTTTGCGCACGCCACTGCAGTTCTGATGAGCCACCCGGGCTCACCCGCTGCGGTTTGGCGGTAAAACTGAGGCGAATGGGCTGGCTCTGGCGCACATCCACCGTTACCTGCGCCAGGGCCCCACTGCCTCCGACGCTGGAACAGCTCAAGCGGTACTCGGTGGCCGAAGTGAGCGCGCCGGTGGCGGCAGATCCACCGACCGCACGATTACCCGACCAGCCGCCCGAAGCCGTGCAGTTACTGGCATTCTGCGCTTGCCAGACAATCGTCGCCGATTCGCCTCGAGCAACCTGCGCAGGCTCCGCTCGCATAGTCAATCGAACAGGTTCGGGTTTGCTCGGTGCGGCCTGTGCGACGGGCTGGCTCGGCGCCGGCGTGCTGGTCGGCGCGGTTGCCGGTGCCGTCGCAGGCGTAGTAGTTGGCGAAGGTGAAACAGTTGGGGTGCTTGTCGGCACAGACGCATTCGTCGACGGGGTGGGCGCCTGGGGCGTTACCCGCCCGGCAGGCACAGTTGCCGGGCTCGCAGCAGCTTGGGGATCGGTCGCTGGCTGCGCCGGTGATTCAGGTTGCGTCTGGGAAACCGTTGGAGCCGGATCGGCCGGCACTGTGATC
>JAUIED010000042.1 GCA_030428905.1 Gammaproteobacteria bacterium | reverse complement strand
CATGTCTAAAACCGAAGTACGCTTCGATGCCATCGTCGTCGGCTCCGGCATCACCGGCGGCTGGGCGGCCAAGGAGCTCACGGAACGTGGTCTCACCGTGCTGCTCCTCGAGCGCGGTAAGAACGTTGAGCACATCAAAGACTACGTCAATGCGCGCAAAGGCCCCTGGGAGTATCCGCACCGCGGCAACCGTACCTACGCCATGGAAGAGGCCTACCCGGTGCTCCGCCGTGACTATCCGCTCAATGAGAAGAATCTCGACTGGTGGGCGTCCGACCAGGACTCCCCGTACACCGAAGTGAAGCGTTTTGACTGGTATCGCGGCTATCAGGTGGGCGGCCGCTCCCTCACCTGGGGCCGGCAGAGCTACCGCCTGAGCGATCTGGATTTCGAGGCCAACGCCCGCGAAGGCATCAGTGTGGACTGGCCCATCCGCTATGAGGAACTGGCGCCGTGGTACGACCACGTGGAACGTTTCGCTGGCATAAGCGGCTCCCGCGAGGGCCTGCCGCAGCTGCCGGACGGCGAGTTCCAGCCGGCCATGCCGCTGAACTGCGCGGAGGAGCAGGTGGCCGGTCGGCTGGCCGCACGATTCGGCGGCGTGCGCCGAATCATTCCTGGGCGGGTCGCAAACCTCACGCAGCCGCTGCCTGGTCGGGCACCTTGTCAGTATCGCGGTGCCTGCTGGCTGGGTTGCCCGTATGGCGCGTACTTCAGCACGCAATCGTCCACGCTGCCGGCGGCCATGGCCACCGGCCGCCTGGTGCTGCGGCCCTTTGCCATCGTCACCGAACTCAACTACGACAAGGACACGCAACGCGTGGTGGGCGTGCGCGTGCAGGACGCGGTGACCAACAACACCACGGAGTATCAATCGCGCATCGTCTTCCTGTGCGCTTCCACGCTGAATTCCACCTGGCTGCTCATGCGTTCCGCCACCGACCTGTGGCCGGGCGGCCTGGGCAGCAGCTCCGGAGCGCTCGGTCACAACCTCATGGACCATCACTTTCGCCTCGGCGCCCGCGGACGCATCGAGGGTATGGACCACAAGCACTATTTCGGCTCCCGGCCCACCGGCTTCTACATTCCGCGCTACCGCAATCTCGGCGATGACAAGCGTGACTACGTGCGCGGCTTTGGCTATCAGGGCCGCGCGGCGCGCGAGGACTGGACCCGCGCCGTGCGTGAGCTCGGCGTGGGCGGCGATTTCAAGGACGCCATGACAGAACCCGGCCCGTGGACTATCGGCGCTACCGCGTTCGGAGAGATGTTGCCCTACCACGACAATCAGGTGCGCATCGATGAGACGGTGCGGGACAAATGGGGGCTGCCGGTGCTCGCCATCGACTGCGAGACCCGCGAGAACGAGGCGCTGATGCGCCACGACATGATGAACGACATGGCCGAAAGCCTCGAAGCCGCGGGCGTCAGAGACGTCGCCACCTACGACGCCGGCTACGCGCCGGGGCAGGGCATCCACGAGATGGGCACCGCGCGCATGGGCCGCGACCCGCGCACCAGCGTGCTTAACGGTTTCAACCAGGTGTGGGACGCGAAGAATGTGTTCGTCACCGACGGCGCGTGCATGACCTCCGCCGGCAACCAGAACCCGTCGCTCACCTACATGGCGCTCACCGCGCGCGCTGCCGATCACGCGGTGGCTGAACTCAAACGCCGCAACCTGTAGAGGGAGGAATGGCCATGTCTGCAACACGACGGGAAGTGATTCGCCGCGCGCTGGAAGGCGCTGGTTTCGTCACGCTCGCGGGTGGTCCGATGCTCTTCAGCGCTTGCAGCGTCACGGATAGATCCGCTTCGGCCACCAGCGAATTTTCAGCCGCCGACATCGCCTGGCTCGACGAGGTGGCGGAGACCATCCTGCCGGAAACTGATACACCCGGCGCGCGTGCCGCCGAGGTAGGCGCCTTCATCGCGCTGATGGTCACTGACACCTACGCACCGGAGAAGCGCGCGGCTTTTCGCGACGGCATGACGCGTCTGGAAAGCCGCTGCATCGAGGCATATGGCAGCGGTTTTCTCAGCGCTGCACCCGGGGACCGCCTGGCGCTGCTGACGGAGCTGGACCGCGAACGGGCAGACTACTTCGTGATGATCAAAGAGCTGACCGTGCTCGGCTACTTCACCTCGGAAATCGGCTACACCCAGGCGCTGCGTTATGTGGAAACCCCGGGGCGGTTCGATCCGTGTGTGGATGTTGAGCCTGGCGAGCCTGCCTGGGCGCGGCATGCGTAGCAGGCGTATTTGCTAGCCGCGCTTCAACCGATCCAGCTTGAAGTTGTCCCAGGTCACCGTTCGGTCCGGCGTGAAGACGATCCAGCGGCGGTTGCGGCCGCCGGCGGTGCTGCTCTGCGGCGGTGGGTCGTCCACCTTCGGCTGGCCGTGGCCGCCGTTGTACTTGATACCCATCTGCCGGCGGGCTTCTTCCAGGTGCGGGTCGGCGGTTTCTTCCTCGGCGGTTTCCAGCACCCGCGCCGTGCCGCGCATCATGATCGCCTGCAGCTCCGGGAATTTTTCATTGCGGTCAACCAGCACCGTGCAGCGCGGGTTGCGGCGCAGGTTTGCCACCTTCTGCCCGCGCCCGTAGATGTAGATATTGCCGCCCGCCCAGCCGAACCACATGGGCGTGAGGTTGATGTTGCCCTGCGCATCCACGGTGGCGATGCGCAGGTTCCAGTCGTTGCCGAGCATGTCCTCGACCTGTGTGTCGTCGAGCGCCAGTTCGCGGGGTAGTGCCATTGATGACTCCTATAACCTGATGTCAGAAACGGACCATTGGCCGGCGCTGGGTCCAGCGATAGTCCATGGTACCGCCTCAGGCGTGCATTCGTGTGTGGGGTGCAATGAGGAAACGTGCGTAGCCTTCACATCGGGTTGACGGATCGATCGGCACGGGCTCACTAACAGCGAATCCTCAGCCCCTTTGCATCGTACATCGGCCGAAGCGAAGCCTTGGCCGGGAAGCGCTCGCCAGCAATCTCGATCTCATAGCGACCCTCGCGCACGAACGCCGCATCCACACCTCCTGCATGGTGCACATAGCCGAGGCCAACGGCGCCGCCCAGGGTATGCCCGTACATTCCTGAGGCGACGTAGCCCACCAGCGTGTCGTCGCGCCAGATGGGCTCGTTGTGGTAGAGCATCGGCTCCGGGTTTTCGAGAAGAAACTGCACCAGATGTTTGCGCACGCCGGTTTGTTTCTGCGCCAGCAGGGCGTCGCGGCCAATGAACCCACCGGGCTTGTCGTAGGCGACGGCGAAGTTGAGGCCTGCTTCCAGCGGCGTATCTTCGTCGGAGATGTCGTGTCCCCAATGCCGGTAGGCCTTCTCGATGCGCAGCGAGTTCATGGCATGCATGCCCACGGGCTTGAGGCCGAAAGCTGTGCCGGCCTGCATGAGCGTGTCGTAGACGTGCAGCGCGAACTCGGCAGGCATGTGCAGCTCCCAACCGAGCTCGCCCACGTAGGTGACCCGCAGGGCGCGCACCGTGGCGTAGCCGATATCGATGTCGCGGAAGTGGCCGAAGGGGAACGCATCGTTGCCAAGATCGGCATCGGTCAGGCTCTGCAGCAGCGCGCGGCTGTTCGGCCCCATGACGCCAAGCACCGCGTAGCCGGACGACACGTCCGTGACCGTGGCGGTGCTATCGCGCAGCTGACGCTGCAGCCAGTGCAGGTCGCGGGTCTGCTGGGCGGGCGGGCTGATCACCAGGTAGGCCGCGTCATTCAGGCGGCAAACCGTGACATCGGCCTCGATGCCGCCGCGTGGGTTCAGCCACTGGGTGTAGACGATGCGTCCCACGGGCACGTCGATGTCGTTGGCGCAAATCTGGTTCATTCTCTGCGTGGCGTCGCTGCCCTGCACGAGGAACTCGGCGAACGACGACAGGTCCAGCACGCCCACCGCCTCGCGCACCGCGCGGTGTTCTGCCGCCGAGTAGTCGAACCAGTTCTGCCGTTTCCACGAGTAGGCGTATTGCGGCTCGACGCCCTTCGGGGCGAACCAGTTCGGCCGCTCCCAGCCAGCAAGCTCGCCGAAGGCAGCGCCCTCAGCAGCCCAGCGGTCGTGGAACGGCGTGCGCCGCACGCCGCGGGCGCTCGTGTACTGGCGGAACGGCCAGTGCATGGCGTAGAGCAGGCCCAGGGTCTCGGTGGCGCGATCAGCCAGGTAGCGGCGGTTGGCCTGGAAGGGCATGTTGCGGCGCACGTCCACTTCCCAGAGATCCGCCGGCGGATGGCCGTCGCGCAGCCACTCGGCCGCGACTTTGCCGACGCCGCCGGCGGACTGGATGCCGATGGAGTTGAAGCCGGCGGCAACGAACAGACCGTCCAGCTCCGGCGACTCGCCGAGGTGGTAGCGGTCGTCCGGCGTGAAGCTCTCCGGGCCGCAGAAAAACGTCTGCACACCGGCATCTTCGAGCAGCGGCATGCGTTGGATCGCCTGTTCGAGCACAGGCGCGAATTGCTCGAAGTCGCCCGGCAGTTCATCGAAGCAGAATTCTTCCGGAATGCCATCGCCGCCCCAGGGGCGGGCGACGGGCTCGAAGGCGCCGAGGAGTATCTTGCCGGCATCTTCCTTGTAGTAGGCGCAGGCGTCGTAGTCGCGCAGCACCGGCAGGTCGGATGTCACGCCGGCCACCGGCTCGGTCACCAGATAGTAGTGCTCGCAGGCGTGCAGGGGCACGTTGACGCCAACCGAGGCTGCGAGCTCCCGGGTCCACATGCCGGCGCACAGCACCACGCGTGCCGCGCGAATGTCGCCGTGCTCGGTTGCCACGCCGGTGATGCGTGTGCCGTCGTGCAGCAACCGCGTGACTTTGGTGTCTTCGAAGATGCGTGCGCCATTGCTGCGGGCACCGCGCGCCAGCGCCTGCGTGACGTCGATGGGGTTGGCCTGGCCGTCGGAGGGTATCCACAAGCCACCGAGCACGTCGTCTGTGCGGATGAGCGGGTAGTGGCGGGCGACCTCGGCGCGGTCGATCACATCGACCTGGAGGCCGAATACTTTCGCCATGGAGGCGTTGCGTTTCAGCTCCTCGAACCGCTCCGGGTTGGTCGCCAGCGTCACGGAGCCATTCTGCTTGTAGCCGGTGGCCTGTCCGGTCTCCGCCTCGAGGCCTGTGTAAAGCTCTGCGCTGTACCTCGCCAGACGCGTCATGTTCTGCGTGGCGCGAAGCTGACCGATGAGGCCGGCCGCGTGCCAGGTGGTGCCGCTTGTCAGCTTGCGTCGTTCGAGCAGCACCACGTCCTGCCAGCCGAGTTTGGCCAGGTGGTAGGCGATGGAGCAGCCGATGACGCCGCCGCCTACGATGACGACCTGTGCTTGTGCTGGTAGCGTTGCGCTCGGCATGCGGGTTTATTGCAGCGGCAGCAGCCGGATGTCGCGGAACTGAATGGGGTGGCTTTCGCTCTGCAGGGCGATGTAGCCGGAGGTGAGCGGCGCGCCTTCGGGCTTCTGCGCCGGGTCGTGACCCGAGACCACGCCACCGCCGGTGGTGGTGCCGCCGTAGCGAATCACTTCCTGTCCGTCGATGTAGTGCACGATCTCGTCACCACCGCGCACGAGCACTTCCACGGACACCCAGCGGTCGCCGTCGATAGTGGGCGCGTTTGCCGGAATGCAGTGCGTCTCCGTGAACGCGCCCTGGTAGATGACGTGCGTACCCGGCGTGCACAGGTTGCCGGTGGGGCGCACCGTGCCGTCACCGCGGCCGCCGAGAAACTGCACCTCCACGGAAATCGGGAAATCCTGTGCGGCCGGCATGGTCTCCGGCGCCTGGCTGTGCACCATCACGCCGCTGTTGCGAAACGCCCAGGGCTCGCCGCCGCTGGCCTGATCGCCGATGAAGCGGTACTCGAGATGGAGGCGGTAACTGCTGAACGGGGTGGCGTAGAACAGGTGGCCGAAGCGGTTGTCGAACGTTTCGTAACCGTCGTAGGAAACCGTGAGCAGACCATCCTGCACGCGAAAGGTGCCCAGAGGATCTTCCCCTGACGGCAATCCGCGAATCTTGGCGGTCCAGCCGTCGAGGTCGCTGCCATTGAACAGGCTGATCCATTCCTCACGCGGTTCGGCGGCGCAGCCGCACAGCGCCAGTAATATCCACAGGCGCTTCAAAAGCGGATCGCCTTGAGCGCTGCGGCGCTACGGCGCACCGACTCCATGGGCTTTGCGGGACGGTCGTGTTCCACGAAGTAGTGCGCAAGGCCGCTGCCGGCGGCGAACAGCGCCGGGAAGTCGATCTCGCCGTCGCCTACGTCCACCATGTCGCCATTCGCGGCGCGGTCCTTCACGTGACACAGCGGAAAACGTTCGGGTTGCGCGGCGAGCAGGCCCCGCACATCCGCGCCTGCGTGGGTTGCCCAGTACAGGTCCAGCTCGAAGCGCACCAGGCGCGGGTCACAGGCGTCGAGCAGGTACTGCATCGGCAGCACGCCGTCGACGGTGGCGAACTCGAAGTCGTGGTTGTGGTAACAGGTTTGCACACCGGCGCGGGCGGACGTCTCTCCAAACCGGTTCAGTGTCGCTGCGAGTTTGCGGTAGCCTTCAAGCGTACGCATCTCGGGCGGTATCCAGGGCACCACGAGGTAGCGGTAGCCGATGGTCTCGGCGGCTTCGAGCAACCCGTCCGGATTCTCATCGAGCAGATTCACAGGCACGTGCGCCGCCGGCGCGGTGAGACCATTCTCAGCCAGAGCCGCGGCGAACTGTGCCGTGCTCAGGTTGCCGGTGCCTGCGGTTTCCACTTCTACGTAGCCAGCCGCGGCGACTGCTGAAAGGGTTGCCGCTGCATCGCGCGCCATCTCCTCGCGCACCGTGTAGAGCTGCACGCCGATTCGTTCCACCTGTCTTCTCCCCGGTTGTGTTTGCGGTGTGGTGCAGGCTGCGGCGCTGATCGCCACCAGCCCGCCAAGCACCTGGCGTCGATTCATGGTCTTTCCCCCATCTCAGGCAATGGCCAGCCGGCCGGTGGCGCGCAGCGTGTCGCCGCTGCGTGCGGGCGTCAGCAGCAGGCCCTGGGCGTCAGGAAACTGGCCCAGCACCACATCGTTGCCGGAATGATACGGCGAGCGGCCGTAGGGCGCGTAGTCTGGATGCTCCCGGTACACCGCTTCGGTGAGCGCGGTGGGGAAGTAGAGCTGTGTGGTGATGAAGGCCGTTTCACCCACGAAGGCCTTCACGTGGATGTGGGGCACCCGCGGTTCGTACCAGCCCGGCAGCACGGTGGTGAAGCGCACGAACCCATCCGCATCGCTACGCTGAGCGCCGCGCAGATAGGTCTTGCCGTTGACGGGCTCCACGTGATCGTTGCCGACGAACAGCATCGTGCCCACCGGATTGCGGCTCAGATCCTCCGGATAGCCGCTGTATCGTCCCGCCGCGTCGCAGTGCCAGATCTCCACCAACGCATCGGTGACGGGCACGCACGCATCGGTGCGTACCACCTGCAGACTCAGCTCGAGGGTGAGACCTGCACGATCTTCGCGTATGTCACGGCGCAGCGGGGCCCTCACGAAGAACGGGCCTTCCTCCTGTTCAGGTGTCAGCAGGCAGGTGCTGGGATCGTTGGCGGTGAGCGCGACTGCCTCGTTTTGCCTGCCGGTCAGCAGTGCTCGGGCGAGCGTATTGCGTTGCCACCAGGCGATACCGCCGAGTGCTGCTGCGGCGCCGATGGCCACGGTGAATCGTCGTCTGCGCATGCGGCCTCCCCAGGTCCGTCGTTTGTGGATGTTACTGCAGTTGGGGCGCTGCCACCTCCACCAGCGTCTTGCCGAAGTTGTCGCCGCGCAGCATGGCGGCGAACGCTTCCGGCGCACGTTCGATGCCCTGCCAGATGTCTTCCTTGTAGCGCACCTCGCCGGAGGCGATCCAGCCGGCCATGCGCTCCAGAAACTCCGCCTGGTGCGAGGCCACGTAGTTGCCGACAAACAGCGGATGTACCTCAACGGCTCGACGGCTGAAGTAGGGCGCGCCGGTTTGCCGCCACACCTCGGCAGCATCACCGCCGTCGGTGTTGCCGTACTGGGAGATCATGCCGCAGAGGGTGATGCGCGCGTTCTGCGCGAGGAGCGGCAGCACGGCCTCATACACCCGGCCGCCGACATTTTCGAAGTAGATGTCGATGCCGTCCGGGCAGGCGGCAGCGAGCTGGCCTGCAAAATCTGCGTCGAGATGGGACACGCAGGCATCGAAGCCGAGCGCGTCGGTGAGATACGCGCACTTCTCCGGCTTACCGGCGATGCCGACGACTCTGCAGCCATGCAGCCGTGCGAGCTGTCCGGCCACCTGGCCGACGCCGCCCGACGCGGCGGAGACGACGACGGTTTCGCCCGGTCGCGGTGCGCACTGCACTACGAGACCGGCATAGGCGGTCAACCCCAGCATACCGAGCACGCCAACGGCCGTGCTGATGGGGGCAAGCTGAGGATCCAGCTTGCGCGGAAACATGTAACCGAACACATCCACGCCGTCGCCTACCAGGCCGTGGCTCTGCCAGCCGGCGGGACAGAATATGTAGTCGCCCTCCAGCCAGTCGTCGCTGCGACTCGCCACCACCTGCGACACCGTGCGGCCGTGGCAGACATCCCCCGGCTGCTCGGTGCCAGAGCGGCGTCGCCCCCATTGGTAGGGGTCCAGCGACAGATAAAGGGTGCGCGTCAGTGCCTGGCCAGCGCCGGGTTCGGGCAGCGGTTCGTCGTGCAGGGCGAAGTCGCCGTTCGTCGGCCAGCCTTGCTGCGGTGTGCGGGCGAGACGCCACACCTGGTTGCGGTTTTCCATCAGCTGACCACCTCGTCGATCAGCAGCGCTGCGAATTCCTCATCGGTTTTGCCGAGGATTGTCTGCAGCACGTAGGCGTTGTGCTCGCCAAGGCCCGGCGAGCGGGTGAGGTCGTGCGTGGCCCCGACCCACCGCGCCGCTTCTCGATCGATCGGGATGTCGATGTCCGGCGCGACGGGTTGGCGCACCTGCTGGTAGTGACGGGGTAGCTGCGGGTCGATCTCCAGCATGTCCTTGAGATGCTCCACCGGTGCAGCGGCCACGCCGATGTCCTGCAATAGCTTGGTAACCGCCCACTTGTCACGTTCTGCGCTCCAGGTGCCGACGATCTCGTCCAGGGCATCCTCGTTGGCCTTGCGGGCAGCGTGGGTGGCAAAGCGCGCATCGTCTGCCAGATGGGGCTGTCCCATGGCATCGGCAAGCGTACGCCACTGCTCGTCTCCGGCTACGGCGATGGCCACCCACGCGTCCATTGGCGGGTCGGTTTCTGCCGCCGCCGGGTAGACGCCGTGCGGTGCGTAGTTGGCGTCGCGATTGGCGTTCTGCGGCGGTTGTTTACCACTCGCCTTGTACTGCATCCACTCGCAGCCGAGCAGCGACAGCACGCCGGAAAGCTGTGTGAGGTGCAGCTCCTGCCCGGGCCCGTGCTGGTTGCGCTGGCGGATGGCGGCCAGAACGGTGGCCACCAGCAGGTGCGGCGAGGTGAAGTCCGGATAGGCGACGCCAATGCCGCGGGGCCGTTCGCCGGGGAACCCCGTGAGCATGTTAAACCCCGATGCGGCCATGAGAATGTTGCCCATGCTCGGCCGCTGCGCCCAGGGACCGTTGCGATGCGCGCCGGGCAGGTTGAGCAGCACGATGTCCGGCTTCAGCGCTTGCAGCACCTCGTAGCCCAGACCCATACGCGTCATGGCGCCGGGGCGGAAGTTGTTCACGACGATGTCGGCGGACTGGATGAGTTCCTTGACGAGTTGCAGCCCCTGGGGCTTGCCGAGGTCTACGGTGAAGGACTTCTTGCCGGCGTTGACCACGTTGAACAATCCGCCCAGGTCTGCATCCGGTTTTCCTGCCGGGCCGATCTGGCTGCGCATGGAGTCGGGCTTAACAGATGACTCCACGCGAATCACTTCGGCGCCGAAGCTTGCAAGCAGGCGTGTGCCGATTGGGGCCGCGAGCACCCAACCGAAATCCACGACCCGCAGCCCCGCCAGCGCCTGGTGCGGATCGGCCGGTGGCGGGGTAGGGACGCCATTTCCAGTGTGGCGGTGTGGGATGTTGTCCAGCAGCGCCTGATGCTCTCCGAGCAGCGGCGCGCGGTTGAGCGTCACACCATCTGCCATGGCGTTCACCGGCGAACGGGGAAAACTCAGGGCCATACCCAGTGGTTGGTGCTCGATCTCCTGGAACTCCGCGTTCTCCGCGTACTGGGGTTCGCGCTCCAGGTCCGGAAAATCCAGCACCGGCAGGCAGACGATGTCTGCCTTCAGCGCGCCGGCGACGAACTCATCCCGTGTGAGCGCCTTGGTCAGCGCGACGGTGGTTTCGGCCACCGGGTTGCCCTCGCGGGGCGACTCGAGTCGCGCCCAGTGCCAGTCGTCGAGGGTCATGCCGTGTTCAATGCCCACCTCGTCAGCCCAGGCGAGAAACTGTGCGAACCGGTCGGGCCGCACGAGCAGGCCGACACATTTGCCGTCCTTGCACGGTATGGCTGCAGACAGGCCGGGGCGGCGGGGGATGCGTTTGTGCCATTGCCACTGACCGGGGCTCGCCGTCTGCATCACCGCCAGTGCCGCTGCTTCCTGCAGCGACACGTCGATGTGCAGGCCTGCATCACCGCGGCCATCCTCCGAAAAGTCGCGCTGATGCAGGGCGATGCACACAGCAGACGCCGCCGCGAGGCCAGCCATGGTGTAAGCGGGCTTGGCCGCACCCTGCACCGGCGTGCCGCGGGGTGAGCCTGAAACCTGCACCAGCCCACCGGCTGCGCAGGCGACGAGGTCGTTGGCCTGGTAGTGCCGCCACGGCGCACTCAGGCCGAAGGGCGTCACCGAGCACTGGATGAGACGCGGGTTCACCGCGCGCAGGGTGTCGTGGTCCAGCCAGCCGGGCGAGCGGCTTTCGATCAGTACATCCGCCGTGGCAAGCAGATCGAAGAATGGCTCACCGTCTGGCTCAAGCACCACGGAACGCTTGTTGGCGTTGAGATAGTTGTGCGCAAAGCTGCGCTCCAGGCCGGGCTCGTCGCCGAGAAACGGCCCTTCGTGGCGGGTGGCCGTGCCTTCGCTCGGCTCAATTAGTATCACCTCGGCGCCGAGATCGGCCAGGATGCGACCTGCCAGAGCAATGGAGCGGTTGCCGAGCTCCAACACACGAATGCCTTCCAGCGCTCGGCTCATGGCAAGGGCACCGTCACCCTGCCTGTCATGGCGGTAGCGCCCGAGCCCAGGGTGGCTGAGAGATCAAAAGTCACGGCCTCGTCGTCGGTATCGACCACGGTCACGCGCGGCAGGATGGTCGACTCGGCGAATACCGGCGCTTTCCAGCGGATGTCGTAGCTGGCGCCGTGCAGCAGCGGCATGGCGCCGATGCGTTGCATGAGCAGTTCCAGGGTGAACGCGAGCACGTGGGAGCCGCCGGCGATGGGGTTGGCGAGGCCCGCTTTGCGGGCGATTTCCGGGTCCGAGTGAATGGGGTTGTCCGGATTCTTCGTGTCGCGCGCGGCCATCATGGCGAGGCTCACGGTCACCGGCGCACCGCTAAAGGCATCACCCGCGGAGAGGCTGCCTAGCCGTCCATCGGGCTGCGGATTGGCAGCGGCCGCGTCGCGGCTCGGCGCGGGTGCTGTGAGATCATCCGGGGCGGTGCCTTCCAGAGTGTCCGCCAACTCTGCGTCTACCTTGTAGGCGAGCAGGCCGGTGGTGAGGTTGGCGGCAATGCGATTGCCGGCGGCGTCGAACGTCTCGCAACGGTTGGTGCCGTAGCGGCGACCTTTGTGCACGTGCCGGCCCACGGCCTCGCCGCGGATGGTGAAGCTCTCATCACGGCGCACCGGCCGGTAGATGGCGAAGCGTTCTCGTACCCAAACGCCGCCCGCCACGCCGCCGCCACCGCCGGGGATGCGTTGCTTCTTCTCCGGATTCTTCGGCTGGCTGGACAGGATGAACAGCGTCAAACCGGTGAGCATGTCCGGCTGTACGTAGCCGGCGGCGGCAAGAGCCGCGGTCTGCTCGCCCCAGGCGCCCATGCCGGCTACGGCGCCGTCGAGCTTGGCGATGGGGAAGGGGCCTTGGGCCGCTTTCAGTGGTCTCGGCCAGCTCATTGTTTTGCTCCGGTAGCGACGGAATCATCGCGGAACGCGACGGCGAACAGGAGGCTCACGACGCCGGCAAACACGGCAGGAATCAGCCAGATACTGCGCCAGTCGTGGCCATCGGCTGCAACAAACAGGTCGACGACCTGGCCCGCCACGTAGGTACCGATCGCCATGCCGGCGCCGTAAGTCAGCAGCGAGATCAGCCCCTGAGCGCTGGCGCGAATCTCCGGCCGGGCCTTGCCGTCCACGTAGATCTGGCCGGTGACGAAAAAGAAGTCGTAACACACTCCGTGCAGCAGAATGCCGAGGTACAACAGGCCCACCAGATCCAGCGACCCCCAGGCGAAGAACACGTAGCGCGCCACCCAGGCGAGCATGCCCACCAGCAGCATCCACTTCACACCGAGGCGGCGGAAGAAGAACGGCATGAGCAGCATGAAACCCGCTTCAGACATCTGTCCGAGGGTCATCTTGCCGGCGACTTCGGTCATGCCGATCTCGTTGAGGTAGAGATTGGCGAAGCTGTAGTAGAAGGCCAGCGGAATGCAGATCAGCAGCGAGCTCGCCGCGAACAGCGCGAAGGCGCGATCCTTCATCAACGCCAGCGCATCGAGCCCCACTAGATTGCCCACCGATACCGGCTGGCCGCGGCCGGCCGGTGGTGTGTGCGGCAGGGAGAAGCAGTACAAGCCAAGCAGCGCGGAACCCACGGCCGCCATGGTCATCGGCAGGTTGGTCGCCTCCACGTTCCCGCCGCCGCTACCGGCGAGGACGAAGCTGATGGTCAGACCGGCAGCGATCCAGCCCACCGTGCCCCATACCCGCACCCGAGGGAACTGCGTGTCCGGATTTGTCATCTGCGCGAAGCTGATGCTGTTGGCCAGCGCCAGTGTGGACATATAGGCGCTGTTGTAGATCAACAGCCACGTGATGATGGGGCCGGGAGTGTCGAGGGTGGTGACGTGGTAAAGCACGCCGGCGCCAAACAGATGCATCACGCCGGTGATGCGTTCTGAGGCGAAGAAGCGGTCTGCCACCATGCCCACGAACAGCGGTGCGAGGATGGCGCCGATGTTGTTGGTGAGGTAGGCAAGGCCGATGTCGGCGCCGGAGAAACCGAGGCCCGCGAGATAGGTGCCTAGGGTCACGAACCAGGCGCCCCACACGAAAAACTGCAGGAACATCATCGTGCTCAGGCGTGCGTAGGTAGCCTGCGACATCATGCCGTGCCCTCCCGGTCGAGCCCGAGAATACGTCGGTTGGCGGCGTGGTCCGTGCCGGTCGACGCGAAGTCGTCGAATGCTTTGTCAGTGACGCGGATGATGTGGTCGCGAATGAACGCAGCCCCTTCGCGCGCGCCGTCTTCCTGGTGCTTGAGGCAACACTCCCACTCGAGCACGGCCCAGCCGTCGTAGTCGAAGCCCGCCAGCTTCGAGAAGATGGCTTTGAAGTCGATCTGTCCGTCGCCCAGCGAGCGGAAGCGCCCGGGCCGCTCCAGCCAGCCCTGGTAGCCGCCGTACACGCCGCTGCGGCCATTCGGGCGGAACTCCGCGTCTTTCACGTGAAACATGCGAATACGCTCGTGGTAGTGGTCGATGAAGGCGAGGTAGTCGAGCTGCTGCAGCACGAAGTGGCTCGGGTCGTAAAGGATGTGGCAGCGCGGATGGTTGTCCACGGCAGTGAGAAAGCGCTCGAAGGTGACGCCGTCGTGCAGGTCTTCGCCGGGGTGAATCTCGTAGCAGAGATTGACACCGTGTGCGTCGCAATGATCGAGGATCGGCCGCCAGCGGCGCGCGAGCTCGGCAAATCCTTCTTCCACCAGCCCCGCCGGCCGCTGCGGCCATGGATAGACCATGGGCCAGAGCAGGGCGCCGGGAAAGGCCACCTGCTCGGTGAGGCCGAGCCGTGCGCTGGCTTGTGCGGCGAGTTTTACCTGCTCCGTCGCCCAGGCGGTACGCGCCGCCGGGTTGCCGCGCACTTCGGCGGGTGCGAAGCCGTCGAACAGTTCGTCATAAGCCGGATGCACCGCGACGAGTTGACCCTCGAGATGGGTGGAAAGTTCGGTGATCTCCACGCCGCAGGCGGCCACGCGTCCTTTCAACTCGTCACAGTAATCCTGGCTGTCGGCGGCAAGCCGAACATCGATGAACGCGGGGTTGCCGATGGGCACCTGTATGCCGACGAAGCCGAGGTCTGCGGCCCAGCGGGCCATGGATTCGATATTGTCGAAGGGCGCCTCATCGTCCATGAACTGGGCCAGGAAGATGGCGGGGCCCTTGAGCGTTTTCATTGTTCTTCTCCTGGTTCGTCGCGCAGTGGCAACCAGATGCCGCCTCGCTGAGAGCTTGCTACCACCCGCTCGATGAACTGCACGCCTTTCAGGCCGTCTTCGGCATCTGGATAGTCGGTTTCGGATGCTCCGCGGAGCTGCGCGGTGAATGCCTGATAGATGTTGGCAAACGCTTCGAGATAGCCCTCAGGATGTCCGGCGGGCAGCCGGTTGCCTGGAGCCTGGGTGCCCGGGCCGCCGGTACGCCGTGTCTCGAACGGCCTATCTGCCCAGCGCACGGTGAGCGTGTTCGGCTCTTCCTGCCGCCAGATAAGTCCGCCTTTGGAGCCGTACACGCGGATGGACAGCGCGTTCTCTTCGCCTACCGCAATCTGACTGGCGCTGATCACCCCGCGCGCGCCACCTGACAGACGCAGCAGCACGTTGCCGTCATCGTCCAGCAGCCGTCCCGGCACGAAGGCCGACAGGTCCGCGCACACCGCTTCGATGTCAAGGCCGCTTACGTAACGCACGAGCTGCTCCGCATGGGAGCCGATGTCCCCGAAGGCGCCGGCGGAGCCTGCGCGGGCCGGGTCGGTGCGCCACTCGGCCTGCTTGTTGCCGGTGCGCTCCTCATCCTGCGACAGCCAACCCTGCAGATACTCACACTGCACGCGTCGGATCGTTCCGAGGGCGCCATCGGCGATGAGGCGGCGCGCTTCGCGCACCATGGGGTAGCCGGAGTAGTTGTAGGTGACGGCCAGTTGCAGGGACCGCTGCCGGCAAAGGTCTGCCAGTGTGCGCGCCTCGGCGCTTGTCACGGTGAACGGCTTGTCGCACACCACATTGATGCCGCCTTCGAGCAGCGCGCGGACGATGGGAAAGTGCGTGTGGTTGGGCGTGGCGACGATGGCGAAGTGCACGCGCTCGGCCGCCGGTAGGGCCTGCTCGCCTGCGACCAGGGCCGATACATCTCCATAGCAACGCGACTCCGGCAACCCGTAGAGTTTTTGTCCGGCCTGCCGGGATCGTTGCGGGTCGCTGGAGAAACAGCCGGCCGTGATACGTGCCGCGCCGTCCAGTTCCGCCGCCAGACGATGCACGGCGCCGATGAAGGCGCCTTCACCGCCGCCGATCAGTGCGAATCGAAGCACCATTAACGCACTTCGACGATCTGAATCTGGTCGGGGGAGAGGGCGTCGTTCAGGGAGCCGGAGCGGAAGCCTTTGAGGTCGACAGCGACGTATCGGTAGCCCGCCGTGCGGATAGCCTGCTCGATCGCCTGACGCTGCTCGAAGAGCAGGGGGAATTCTTCCGGGAGGAGTTCCAGCCGCGCCACATCGCCATGGTGGCGCACCCGGAACTGCGTAAAGCCGGCGTCGGCCAGCACGTCTTCCGCGGTCTCCACCTGCTCGAGCAGCGCCTCGGTGATGGCGGTGCCGTAGGGGAAGCGGCTGGACAGGCAGGCGGCCTGGGGTTTGTCCGCGTTGGCGAGGCCCAGCGCTCGCGCCACGGCGCGAATGTCGGCCTTGCGAAAGCCGGCCTCCACCAGGGGAGAGCGCACCTGAAAGTCGTTGGCGGCGACCAGGCCCGGCCGGTGATCGCCGAGATCGTCCAGGTTGGTGCCGTTGAGAATGATCCCGTAGCCGGTTTCCTCAGCGACGTGCGTCATCTCGGAATAGAGCGAAGTTTTGCAATGAAAACAACGGTTTACGGGGTTTTTGCGATATTCTTCTTTGGTTATCTCGTCGGTGGCGATGACCCGGTGACGCATGCCCCAGTCGGCCGCGAGCTGCTCGGCCAGCGCCAGATCCCGGCGTTTGAGGCTGGCAGTCTTCGACGTGACCGCGAGCGCCTTGTCGCCAAGCACCTGATGGGCGGCGAAGGCCACCAGCGAGCTGTCGACGCCGCCTGAAAATGCCACCAGCGCGTGGGGCAGCCCGGCGATGGCAGCCCGCAGGGCGTCGTATTTTTCTCGAACAGCGTCCTCCATAGGCGTGAGTCTATCCGTGGCGATGGAAGGTGGTCTACAGACGGTTGATGCGGGTTAGCAGGCTGCTGAAAAAGCAGCCTGGTACCCCGGCCAGGGACGGACGGGCCGCGAACCAAGCACGTAAGTGCTTGATTCGGCGTGAGCGGGCGGCAGCCCGCGGTCGCTGAAAAAGTACAGGACGTACTTTTTCGGCACCCTGTTAGGGCATTCTGCCGCGAGGGGATGTCGTTGTGGGTTGGTTATGTGTGCGTGCGCAACAACGAGCGAACTGTGAAGTTGGTGCCAGTACCTGCCTTGGGCGTCATCTATGCTTCCGATCTGTTGCATTGAGAGAGTGCCCGATCAACCATGACCACATCTCAGAAATTCCGCCTCGTCACCCGTAGTGACTTCGACGGCCTCATCTGCGCAGTTCTGCTCAAAGAGCTCGACATGATCGATGACATCAAGTTCGTCCACCCCAAGGACATGCAGGATGGCATCATCGAGATCGATCAGAGAGACATTACAACCAACCTGCCGTACGTCGAAGGGTGCCACCTGTCGTTCGATCACCATGCCAGTGAGACCATTCGCCGGGGAGACGCCGCACCGGACAACCACATCATCGACGCGGCGGCGCCTTCCGCGGCTCGCGTGGTACACAACTACTACGGCGGCGCGGGAACGTTCCCGAACGTGCCTTTCGACATGATGGAAGCCGTGGACAAAGCCGACGCCGCGCAGTTCGATCGTGATGAGATTCTGAACCCCACGGGCTGGGTACTATTGAACTACCTGATGGACAGCCGCACGGGTCTGGGGCGATTTCGCGACTTCAGAATCTCGAACTACGACTTGATGATGCAGCTGATCGACTCCTGTCGGGAGCACTCGATCGACGAGATCCTCGAGCTGCCGGATGTGGTCGAGCGTGTGGAGCTCTACAACGCACATCGCGATCTGTTCGAAGATCAGATTCGCCGCTGCTCAACCGTGCACGACAACCTGGTGGTGCTGGATCTCACAGAAGAAGAGACCATCTACGCGGGTAATCGCTTCATGATCTATGCCCTCTACCCGCAATGTAACATCTCGATTCACAAGATCTGGGGGTTTCAGAAGCAGAACATGGTGTTTGCCATCGGCAAGTCGATCCTGGATCGCAGCTCAAAGACCAATGTGGGCGAGCTGTGTCTGCAGTACGGAGGTGGTGGTCACCAGGCCGCGGGCACCTGTCAGATTGCGATTGCTGAAGCAGATACCGTGTTGCGCGACCTGATACACAGGATTCGCCACGACGGATAAGAGGCTCCCTAGAGCCGGTTGATGCGGTTCGCGAGATGCCCGGCGCCGAAGCCGTTGTCGATGTTCACCACGCTCACACCGCTGGCGCAGCTGTTGAGCATGCCGAGCAGGGCGGCGATGCCGCCGAAGGCGGCGCCGTAGCCAACTGACGTGGGTACGGCAATGACCGGTTGGGAGACGAGGCCGCCGACCACGCTCGGCAGCGCGCCTTCCATGCCGGCGACGACGATTACCACCCGAGCGGAGCGCAGCTCCTCCAGACGATCGAGCAGGCGGTGCAGGCCGGCAACGCCGACGTCGTTGATGCGCAGCACCGGGCTGCCGAGAAACTCGCAGGTTTGCGCCGCTTCCTCTGCCACCGCGTGGTCGGAGGTGCCGGCGGATACCACAGCCACGGATGTGGCAGCCGGTTTGACCGGGGTGCGCATGACCGTGACCAGGCGCGACAGCGGATCGTACCGGCCGCCCTCCTGCAGCACGTCCAGGGCCTGGGCCGTGTCAGCGCCGACTCTGGTGATGAGCGCGTTGGCTCCGCGGCGCGCCAGGTGCGCGCAGATGTCGTTGAGCTGCGCGGCGGTTTTACCTTCCCCGTAGATCACCTCGGCGGTGCCGGTGCGCGCCTCGCGGTCGTGGTCGAGGGTGGTGTGGCCGAGGTTTTCGAAAAAACAGCCACGCACCAGCGGCTCGGCGTCGTCCACGGTCATGTCGCCGCGGGATACGGCGGCGAGGATCTCGGCGAGCGTCATGCCAGCATTCTATGGGTCGGCGCGCACAGGGTGTGTATCTCGATGCCGTGCGGGCAAGCGCCCTGGCAGGGCGCGCCGGAACAGCTCAGGCACGGGCTTGCATCGGTGGCGAGCATTGCATACTCGTCCCGTGCAAACTGCACGTCCTGGTAGTCCACCGCGTACATTCGGGTGCGCAGCACGTCAGCGATGGGCACGCCATAGGGGCAGGCGCTGTCGCAGGCGCTGCACACCTGCCGGCAGTAGGTTTGCCCGTTGAGCTGTGCATAGCGGTGCAGCAGGTCGCGATCGCCGGCGGCGACTGCGGTAGCGCCCGACGCGCCGAGGTATTCGTCGATCTGCGCTTCGCTGGTCATGGAGATCACCAGCGCATCCACCAAGTCGCTCGACAGCACCCAGCGGAAGGCCGCCTGGGCGAACGTGGCGCCGCCGTGCTCATAGGGGCGCATGTCGTTGAGCCTTGCACCCATCAGCGTTTTCATGGCCACCACGCCGACGTCTGCACGCTTGGCCTTGGCGAGCACCCGCGGCAGATCGGTTTGCGTGGCGATCATGTCGAAGGCGCGCGTCATGCCTTCGTAGAACTTTGGATCCTGACCGAAGTTGTAGGCCACCAGGAGTACGTCCACCAGGTCCTCGTCCAGCGCATAGTCCAGACATTCGATGAGATTGCCCGCATGTCCGGACGCGCCGGACCAGCGGATCTTTCCCTGCTGGCGGGCGCGATCGATGAAAGCGGCCCATTCGGGGTTGGCAACGCGCGCCACGCTGTTTACGGCGTGGTTCATGTACACGTCGATGTAGTCGGTGTTCAGCCGCGTGAGCGACTCTTCCAGCGCATGCATCATGGAGCTTGCGCTTTCCGAGGACGACGTGATGCGCTTCGATACCAGATGCACCTTATCGCGGCGGCCGGCCAGCGCCTTGCCGAGCACCGCCTCGCTCTGGCCGCTGGTGTAGTTCTCGGCGCTGTCGAAGTAGTTGATGCCGAGGTCCAGCGCCTTGTGCACCAGGTGCTCCTCGCCGCTGCGCAGGCGGCTGGCACCAAACGAGATGTCGGAGATCTGCAGATCCGTGCGCCCCAGGCGGCGATAGCTGCGCACGCCCTGGCTAGCGGCGGACTGGGCGGGTCGGCTGGTGCCGAGGACCGTGCCGGCGGCGCCCACCGCGACCGTTGCCTTGAGGAACTGCCGTCGATCTGTGCCGTGTGCCATCTTGCCTCCGGTGTCTGCGGTGGTCGGTACCCGCCGGTAATGGTGGCATACTGTTGCGCTTTGCATCCAGCGGAGAACCAGCATGAACAAAGACGCCATCGCCGCCCGCTTCGACCTCACCGGTAAGGTCGCCGTGGTCACCGGCGGCAGCCGCGGGCTTGGCCTGCATATGTGTCGAGCATTCGCCGAAGCCGGTGCCGATGTGGTGGTGGCCAGCCGCAAAGCCGAAGCCTGCGACGCAGCAGCGGCGGAGATCGCTGCACAGACGGGCCAGAACTGCGTGGGTTTTGCCTATCACGCTGGTGACTGGTCGCAGGCGGATGCGCTGGCGGAATTCGCCTGGGAGCGCTTCGGGCGTGTGGATGTGCTTGTCAACAACGCCGGCATGTCGCCGCTCTACGACTCCCTCGGCACGGTGACCGAGGCGCTCTATCAGAAGGTCATGGAGGTCAACCTACAGGGGCCGTTCCGTCTGTCTTCGATCATCGGCGAGCGGATGGCGGCGGGTGCCGGCGGCTCCATCATCAACGTCAGCAGCGTGGCGGCAGTACAGCCGGCGCCGCACGAGCTGCCGTATGCCATGGCCAAGTCAGGGCTCAACACCATGACCCGCGGCATGGCCCACGCCTTCGGCGCCAATGTTCGGGTGAACTGCATCATGCCGGGCCCCTTCATGACAGATATCAGCAAGGCCTGGGACCTGGAAGCGTTCGCGCAACGCGCTCGGGAGACCATTCCTCTCGGGCGGGGTGGCGAGCCGGAGGAAGTTGTGGGTGCGGCGCTCTACTTCGCCAGCGACGCGTCGAGCTACACCACCGGCGCCATCCTGAAGATTGATGGCGGCTCCGCCTGGGCTGCTGCGTAGGAGGGGAGATGCTCGAAGGTAAGAAAATACTCGTCACCGGCGCTGCCGGCATTCTGGGTGCTGCAGTCGCATCTGCAGCGCGCGGCTACGGCGCCACGGTAGAGCTGATCGATGTGGTGGATGGCTTCTCCTCCGACCTCGGCCGTTGCCACACGTGTGATCTAACAGACGCGGCGGCCGTGCAGGCTTGCCTGGGTGGCATTGGCGCATTTGACGGTGTGGCGAACATTGCAGGCGGATTCGACATGGGGCCTTCCGTGCACGAGACGGACGACGCGCAGTGGGACGCCATGTTCGCCATCAACGTAACGACGCTGCGGCGCATGCTGGCGGCGGCGGTGCCTGTGCTGGTAGGGCAGGGGCGCGGAGCCATCGTCAACGTCGGTGCCCTGGGGGCGTTGCACGGCATCGGCCAGATGGGCGCGTACACCGCGGCCAAGAGCACGGTTATGCGCCTTACAGAAGCGCTGTCGGATGAAGTGCGTGCGAGCGGTGTCAACGTCAACGCCGTTTTGCCATCGCTGATCGACACCCCGCGCAACCGAGCCGATATGCCGGTAGCCGATCACGGCGCCTGGGTGCGCCCCGAGGCGCTTGCGGAGGTTGTGTGCTTTTTATTGTCAGATCGGGCCAGTGCCGTGCACGGTGCGCTGGTTCCCGTTCGTGGTCTTGTCTGAGGGAATGTTATGAAGCTGGAACACCTGTTCACCATTCGCGCCGATCTCGGCACGTCCTATCCTATTGGCGCTGCACGCGGCGGCGTGCGCGCCATTGCCGAGGTCACCGGCGGCGCCTTCGAAGGTGAGCGTCTGCGCGGCGACGTGCTGACACCAGGGGCCGACTGGGCCGTGGTGGAGGGCGACGGTTTCATTGAGTTGGACGTGCGGCTCAACCTGCGTACCGACGATGGTGCCGGCATCTACATGACCTACACCGGCGTGCTCGAGCAGAACGAGGTGGTTGCCTCCGCCATGCGCAGCGGAGGTGAAACACAGTATGGAGACAGCCACTTCCTCACCCAACCGCGCTTCGAATGTGGTGATGAACGTTACGCCTGGCTGAACCGCGTGGTGGCGGTTGCGGAGGGCCGTATGGTGCCGAGCGCTGTGGAGTATCGGGTGTACGCCTGTCAGGCTACAGCCGCTGGTTGAACTCGACCATGTTGCCGCTGGGATCGTGAGTGAACGCCTGAGCGCACACGCCGGGGATCTCACGGGGCTCTGAGCAGTTGAAGCCCGCGTCGCGTACCGCGTGTACCACCTGGGCGAGGTCGTTCACGCCGAACGCGAAGTGCTGCTCCTTTGGTGGTGCTGTGGACTCGATGCCGAGTAGATGCACTTCCTGGTCGCCGCTCCTGAGCCAGGCGCCGGGAAAGCCGAGGTCGGGTCGCGGCAGCGCTTCCATGCCGAGCAGATCGACGTAGAACGCCAACGCTTCGTCCACATCGCGTACGTTGATGGAAACGTGGTGGATGCCATTGAGCATGTTGCTGACCTCGCCGTTAGGACAGCGGTGATCATATCACCCGGCGGTGAGGGCCTCAGCGCTTTGCGCGCTCCTCAGCCCTTAGCGCTTTGCGCGTTCCGCAGCCCTCAGCGCTTTGCGCGTTGTCTCATCCGGGTACCCATCCTGCGGAAGACCGACATCAGCTTGAAAGCGGGCGAGTGATGCACGGGTAGCCGGGCCGAATCGACCGTCGGCTTTGCCGGGCTCGTACCCGAGGGCATCGAGTTGCGTTTGCAACTCGGCAATGTCTTCCAATGGCCAGCGTTTTGGCCCTTCCGGTATCGCGCGCGCCAGGCGCCCGCCGCCGCTGATGCGGTCCGCCAGCCGCCCGACGGTGATGGCGTAGAACTCAGAGCGGTTCCAACCCATGATCACGTCGAAGTTGGCATAGGTGATGAACGCGGGGCCCGCGTGCCCTGCGGGCATGAGCAGCGTTGCTTCCTCCTCTTCGAGGTTCGGCAGCAGGTCGCCGGCGGTGTTGCGCACGCCGCGCTCCGCCCAGAAAGCGATGCTTTTGCGCTCGCCCAACAGCGCCAGATCGAAACCTTCGGGTAGCCGCACCTCGCGCCCCCAGCGCAGGCCCGCCTGCCAGCCCAGGGCTTTGAGAAAGTGCCCCGCTGACGCCAGCGCATCGGCGGTGCTGCCCCACAGGTCGCGTTTGCCGTCGCCGTCGGCGTCGACCGCGTGCTTGAGGTAGTTGCTCGGCATGAACTGCATATTGCCCATGGCGCCGGCCCATGAGCCGGTCATGTCCGCTGCGGCCACGTCGCCGCGTTCGATGACCCGCAGCGCGTTCATCAACTCACCGCTGAAGTAGTCGCTGCGCCGTGAGTCGCAGGCAAGTGTGGCCAGCGCATCCGGCACGCTGTGGTCGCCCAGGTAGCCGCCGAAGTTGGTTTCCAGACCCCAGAATGCGAGCAGGTAGTGCGGCGGCACACCGGTGTTGCGCTGGATGGTGATGAGCAGTTGTTCGTGCTGTTGCAGCAGCTCGCGGCCGCGGCGCACGCGCTGATCATTGACGCGCAGCGGGTAGTAGCCGGCGAATGTGCTGGTGAATTCGGGCTGTGAGCGGTCGAGTTCAATCACCCGCTCGGATTCGCGCACGTTGCCAAGCACCGATTCCACGACGACGGGAGAGATGCCTTCCTGACGTGCACGGTCTGCGAGCCCGGCTACACAGGCGCCGAAGTCCGCCGAGGCAGGCAGGGCACCGAAGGCAAGCAGAATCAGTAATACGGTGCGGCTCAGCCCACCATGTCGCGGCCGATCACGAACTTCATGATCTGGCTGGTGCCCTCGAGAATCTGATGCACCCGCAGATCCCGGTGAAAACGTTCTACGGGATAGTCCATGAGAAAGCCGTAGCCGCCATGCAATTGCAGTGCGTCGTTCACCACCGCTGAGCCCGTCTCCGTAGAGAGAAGTTTCGCCATGGCGGCGAACTGCGTCTTGTCCGCGGCGTTTTCGGTGACTTTCAGCGCAGCGATGTAGAGCAGCGCCCGCGCGGCTTCCAGCCGCGTACGCATGTCTGCCAGCATGAACTGGGTGTTCTGAAAGTCTGCGATCCTTTGACTGAATTGCTTGCGCTCCTGCACGTAATTCACGGCGTCGTCCAGGCAGCGCTGCGCGCCCCCGATCGAACAGGCGCCGATATTGATGCGGCCCCCGTCGAGGCCGGCCATGGCGATCTTGAAACCGATGCCTTCCTCGCCCACCAGATTTTCCACCGGAACCCGGGCGTTGTCGAACATCACCATGGCAGTGGGTTGCGAGTGCCAGCCGAGCTTGCGCTCTGCAGCGCCGAAAGACACACCTTGTGTGTCGCGATCCACCACCAGTGTGGAGATACCGCGTGCGCCGTCGCCGCCCGTGCGGGCCATCACCACGTACACGTCGTTCACGCCAGCGCCGGAGATGAAGGCCTTCGTGCCGTTCAGCACGTAGTGATCGCCATCCCGCACGGCGGTGGTTTTCAGCGACGCTGCATCCGATCCGGCGCCCGGTTCGGTGAGGCAGTAGCTCGCCATGTGCTCCATGGTGATGAGCTTCGGCAGGTAGCGCTTGCGCAGCGCATCACTGCCGAAGGCGTCGATCATCCACGATGCCATGTTGTGAATGGAGTAGAAGGCCGATGTGGAAGGGCAGCCATAGGCCATGGCTTCCATGATCAGAGCGGCTTCCAGCCGTCCGAGGCCGCAGCCGCCCATCTCTTCCGAGACGTAGATGCTGGCGAAGCCAAGCTCTGCGCCCTTGCGCAACACATCGGCCGGGAAGACATGCTTCTCGTCCCACTCTGCGGCGTTTGGGGTTATCTCGTCGGCGGTGAAACGCTCCGCCATGTCGACAATGGCCCGCTGGTCCTCGGTGAGGTGGTAATCCATCGGTGGTTCGGATCAGCCGCCGACGTTCATGGACTGAGAGATCACGGCGAAGCCTTCGGTGGCCGCCAGGCGCTTGCCCACAACCGCCTGATAGGCATCGCTTTCGTACCAGGCCCGTGCTGCCTCGGTGCTTTCGAACTTGATGATCACGGTCTGCGGACCCGGAGGGGTGCCTTCAACCGTTTGTGCCGCCACGTCGAATGCCACCAGCTCGCCGCCGGAGGCTGCCAGGGTCGGGCCGGCGCCCTGTTGATATTCTGCGTATCCTGCCGGATCGTTGACGATGTACTGCGCGATGAAATAAGCAGCCATGTGTTTCTCCCCCAATGAGTTGTGCGTTCGATGTCCAATGATTCGATAACTGTTTCGACAACTGTTTCGATAACTAGGCCCCGCGTCATACTCACCCGTCGCTGGCCTGCTGCCTGCGAAGCAGCGCTTGCGCAAACGTGCGACGTCCTAGTGAACGCGGCCGACGAACCTATGGATCGCGATGCGCTGGTACGCGCCTTGCGGTCATGTGACGCGCTTGGAGCGACCGTCACCGATCGGATCGACGGCGACATGCTGGCCGATCCAGCACGCCGGGCGGGCATGATCGGCAATTTTGGAGTGGGTTTCAATCATATCGACATCGATGCGGCGCGCCGCTGCGGCGTGCTGGTGAGCAACACGCCGGGCGTACTCACCGATGCCACGGCAGACCTCGCCATGACGCTCATCCTCATGTGTGCGCGGCGCGCCGGGGAGGGAGAGCGCCTGTTGCGGGCCGGTGCCTGGCAGGGCTGGTCACCTACGTCGCTGCTCGGCACACAGGTGAGCGGTGCCACGCTCGGCATCATCGGTATGGGCCGCATCGGCGAGGCGCTGGCGCGGCGCGCGGCGCTGGGCTTCGGCATGCGCGTGCTGTATCACAACCGCAGCCGCGCCCCGCAGGCCGAGCTGGCCCTCGGTGCCACCTGGGTATCCCTCAAGACGCTGCTTGAAACAGCAGACTTTGTGTCGCTGAACTGCCCGAGCAACGCCGAAACCCATCACCTTATCGACGCCGAAGCGCTGGTGCGCATGCGCCCGTCGGCGTTCCTCGTCAACACCGCCCGCGGCGATGTGGTTGATGAGGCGGCGCTGGCGGAGGCGCTGAGGGTAGGGCGCATCGCTGGTGCCGGGCTTGACGTCTACGAGCACGAGCCAGAGGTGCACTCAGGGTTGCTGAGTCTGGAGAACGTCGTACTGCTGCCGCACCAGGGCAGCGGCACGGCGGCTACGCGCGAGGCCATGGGCAACATGGCGGTGGCCAACATCCGTGCCTTTCTCGACGGCCGGCCGATAGAAAATCCGGTTGTCTAAGCGATGTCGACACTGATCCATGAGCGTGTGGGGATGTGCCGAAACGGCACGAATCCCAAGACCATCTGCCGCGTGGCATCGGGGTGGGTGGTGATCGGTGATGTTCAGTTTCTGCCCGGCTATTCGCTGATACTGCCCGATCCGGTCGTTGCCGATCTCAATGCTCTGGATATTCCAGCGCGCGAGACCTTCCTGCGGGAGGTTTCGATTGTCGGCGACGCGCTGCTTTATGTCACAGATGCCTACCGTATCAACTATGAAATCCTCGGCAATTCGGAAGCCGCGCTTCATGCGCATATTTTCCCGCGATACCTGCACGAGCCGGAGGCGTTTCGTAAACATCCAGCCTGGTTCTATGACTGGGAGAGTGCTGCAATGTTTGACGAGGCGCGGGATCGGCCGCTGATGGATGGTATGCGTGATTACCTTGAACAAGCCGGCATTGCATTGCCTGTTACGCGGTAAACGTTCGGATACAGCTCACCAGCTAGGATCGCCGGCACTCGCCAGATAGTCGTTCAGGCGTCGTCCTTCCTCATCCGGAAACGGTGTCGTCAGCACGCGATACTCATGGATGCGGTCCAGGCGGAATGTGCGAAAGGCGCTGCGCAGTTCGCACCAGGCGCCTAGGGTCCAGGTGCGCCCCCAGTACAGCAGCACCAGTGGCCACACGATACGCTCGCTGGTTTCGCCGTCCACCGCGCGGTAGTCCAGGTACATGCGCCGGCGGTCGTTGATGGCGCGGCGTACTACACCCAACGTTTCACCCACCGTCTCCGGATAGCCGTGCTGTGGCACCACCAGGCGGCCATCGTCCAACTTGTGCCTCAGCCGCTCCGGCAGCACGGCATCCACTTTGGCGAGGATACGCTCCGCAGCCCGGGCAAGCTCCGGATCTCCCCAGGTCTTGACCACTTCCGCGCCGAACAACAGTGCCTGCAGCTCATCCTCGTTGAACATCATCGGTGGCACCTGATAGCCGCGGCGCAGGCGGTATCCGACGCCGGCCTCACCTTCGATGGGCACGCCGGTGGCGCACAGATCCTGGATGTCGCGGTACACCGTACGGTCGCTCACTTCGAGGTGGGTGCCGAGCTCGCGCGCGGTGACCACACGGCCGCGGCTCAGCAGCAGGACGATTTCGAAGAGGCGATCAGCTCGGCGCATTGGTTGATCATAGCAGCGGTAGATGCAGTCAAACGCGAGCTACTGACAGACCGTTGGCAGTAGAAAGGGGTGCTCAGTTGGTTGTCCATCCAGCTCCTGACACACTCGTGTCAGGAGTGCAGCGTTATGCTGACGCCATCAGGATGGGAATCTAACGGCAGGCAAACCAAATGCACGCGAGCTGCGACTCTAAGAACATGGACGAACTCTGCACCCAGCCACTGATGCTTTCCCGACGTACCGCCGCGATGTGGCGGTGCCTGGCGGCTCTTATTGCCGCTTTCGCCCGGTTCGGTCGCGTGCGTGCTGCGAGCCGCGCACGGTTCGCCCGGGCCATCGCGGAGATTGAATAGGCCGGCAGTGCCTCGGTTTGATCGGGCGTCTGTTCTGACGCAGACTGCGCGCCGTGCCGATCCAGTCCTTTTTCAGACAGCGTTCGCTGACCCTCTTTGCGTTGTACTTTGCCGCCAGCGGTTGCATCGCGGCGTGCATTGCCTATCCGTTGTGGCGCCTCATGCCGGATTTCGAGTTCGACAAAGTGCTGAGCCGGGCGGCCATTCTGGCCGCTGCAGGGCTACTCGTGCCGCTCGGCCGTTGGCTGGCGCTTAGTCGGGCGGAGGTTGGCCTGCAGGCATTTCACGGGCGGCAGTTCGCCGGATACTGGCTGCTCGGCTATCTGCTGATACTGCCGCCGTCGGTGGTCTTCGTGCTCATCGACTTCCGCGTGTTCGACGTGCGCGTGCTCGACGACCTGGTCGAGGCGTTTCGGGTAGCGCTGATGGCTGTGCTGAGCGGTGTACTGGTGGGCCTGTTCGAGGAGGTGCTGTTTCGTGGGGTGCTGCTGTCGCTGTGGCGCCGCACGTCGGTACGTTGGGCGGTGGCCGGTTCCAGCGCTATCTATGCCCTGGTGCACTTTGTGGAGGCTGCTGAGCCGGTAGCCGAGCCGGGTTGGCTCAGCGGGTTCGGGCAGTTGTCAGGAGCGTTTGCGCCTCTGTTGGATCCGCGAGCCTACTGGGACTCGTTTCTGGGGCTGTTCCTGCTCGGCGTCGGCTTGTGCTGGGTGCGATTGCGCACGGGAAGCCTGTGGCCGTGCATCGCGCTGCACGGCGCTTTCGTCATGTTCCTGAAAATCTACAAGGACGTGACCATTCGCGACATCGATGTACCGCTTGCCTGGGTGGTGGGCAGCTACGACAACTTCGTGGGGATGCTCACCAGCCTGTGGCTGCTTGTAGTGCTGGGCGTGATGTGGCTTTGTCAGCGGCGCGGTTAGCGCACCTCGCGCCGCATTCTGTCGCGCGGATGCTCTCGCTGGTTTGACCCGCGCTCCACGCGGACCGGCGGCGCGACACGCACAGGCCGCTGCTCTCTCGGTCGTTCCACCTGCGGCCGTTCCAGGCGCGGCCGCTCCAAGCGCTGTGGCGGCGTGGCGCGCACCCGCGGTTCAGCCTGCCGGGCACGGGGGCGCTCAACGCGCGGAGGTTCGCTGCGCGAGGGTACGCTGCGCGAAGGCACCGACACCGGCGGCAGCCGTTCCGCGGTGCGGCGCACGCGCTCTCGGGGTGCATCTTCACGAACGCGGCGATCCCGATGTGCGGGTGCCGCCAGCCTGCCGCCAGCCAGTGCGGCGTTGATCTCGCGTTGGGAGCGGCCAATACGCTGTTCGCCCCGTGGACTGTGGGTGCGCTGGCGAAGCTGGCGGTCGTGATGGATACGCTCGGCACGCCGCAGATCGCGCGTGGTGCTGCGATCCTGACGGCGGTCGGCAGCGCTGCTGTAACGCTCGCGCCTGGGTGCGTCGTACCGATGCCGCGCTGCGCGCTCGCCTGGACGCGCGCCGTAATGGCGGTAGTGCGGCCGCCAGAAATTGCCATCGTGGTAGCGTCGGTCGGCAAAGTGATGCGATGACCTGTAGCGGGGCGCCCGATAGTGGTGATGATCGTAGCGACGCCCGTAGTATGGATGGTGACGGTAATCTCGGTCGAAGAAGTGCAGGCGCCAGCCGCTCCAGCCAATGCTGTACCAGGTGGATACGCCCCAGAAATAGTCAGACGGGAACCGGTAGCCATAAGCATACGGGTAGTAGTACACCGGGTAGGCCGTGGGGTAGTAGTGCACCACCCGTGTGGTATGCACCTCGGTGACCTCGTCGGGGTCGTAGTAAGGCACGTAGATTTCCTCTTCGTTGGCCGGGCGGATGCGGATGTGTTCGTCCTCCACGGACACGACTTGACGGTTGTCGCTTTCCAGGTTTCCGGCATCCCGGGCGACCTGCCGGTAGTCGGCCACGGCTTTGAGCAGAGCCTCCTCCTGGTAGAGCACGGCTTCACCCAGGCGCCAGGTCCAGTCCAGGTCTTCGTTCAGGAGTGCGAGTGCCTCGGGGTAGTTGGTGAGGGCGAGCACGGTTTCATCCCAGTCGTCGCTCGGCTTCTCATCCGCGCCGTGTGCATCGACGTAGCGGGCGGCCTGCACGACCTGCAGGGGATAGGTGCTGGCCGGCAGAACGATAGCCAGCAGATCGTCGGGATAAAGCGCGATCGGGGCCACCAGCTCGCGCAGCGAGGCATCATCCAACAGCACGTAGGGTGCTTCGTCTGCGGCCTGGCCGGCAAGGTCTGCAGTGGAGATCGTTCGCTCCGCGGCGCCAGCCAGGGGCGCCGACAGCGTCAGGAAAACGAAAAGCGCTGGTAGGGTCCGCATGGCGTGCACCTCCGTACACCTCTGTGTAGCTGAGTATGCACGCTACGCGGACCGGCCTGAACCCAGGCTTAACGGGGCCGGGATCAGGCGCTGGCGGTACGCAATTGCGGCATCTGGTAGCGGCGCAGCTCTTCGGTGAACTCGGCAAGCGCGGCGTGGCCGCTGGCCTCTGCCTCGGCGCACCATTCTCTGAGCGATTGCACCACGGTTTCCAGATCGCCTGTGCGCTGGTCCCAGATCGCCTGCAGCCGCAGGCGCATGTCGTACACCGTCTTCAACTCCGGCACCTCAAAGAGGTTTTCCAACCGTGCTCGCGAAGCGTCATCGAGTAGCGAGTCCTCTCGGCGCAGCAGCTGCTTGGCGCGCTTGAACAGATCCTTGCTGGCGGTACCAGCGGCGGCTTTCTGCTCTGCAACCACCGGTGCGATGACGGTCTTGGCGTACTTTGCCATGACGTTGAAGCGATCGTTGATCAGCGCCAGGGCGGTTTCCTTGTCCAGCGGTTTGTGCTCGCCTTGCACGGCTACCGGTCCGGTGCCGTGGGCCTTCGCCAGGCCGACGAAACCCAGAAGGCGAATCCACATCCAGCCGATATCGAATTCCCAGGATTTGGCGGACAGCTTGGCGGAGTTGGCATAGGTGTGGTGGTTGTTGTGCAGCTCCTCGCCGCCGATGAGGATGCCCCACGGCATGATGTTGCGGGCTGCGTCCGGGCACTCGAAGTTGCGATAGCCCCAGTAGTGGCCGATGCCGTTGATGACGCCGCCGACGAGCGGAATCCAAGCCATCTGAATGGCCCAGATGGTGATGCCGATCACGCCGAACAAGGCAACCTCGACAATGGCGAGGAGGGTGATGCCGAGAAAGCCGTGCCGGTAGACGTTGCGTTCCATCCAGTCATCCGGCGTACCGGCGCCGTAGCGGTCGATGATCTCCGGCTTGGCTGCAGCGATGCGGTAAGCGCCTGCCTGGTCCCAGAGAATTTTCGACAAACCCTGCACCACCGGGCTATGCGGGTCTTCCTCTGTTTCGCAGTCCGCATGGTGCTTGCGGTGCACCGCGGCCCACTCTTTGGTGTTCATGCCGGTGCCCACCCACAGCCAGAAGCGGAAGAAGTGCGACACGATCGGGTGCAGCCACAGCGCCCGATGCGCCTGACAGCGGTGCAGATACAGGGTCACTGCGAGCACCGTGATGTGGGTCGAGATCAGCGTGAACACGATCAGCGTCGTTGCGGACGGGTTCAGCAAACCGTTGGACAGCAATTCCAGGATGCTCAAGAGCGGCCTCCTTCAGGTCGATTGAGTGGTTCTGCAGGCCGGTTCGGTGCACCGGCCGGCGTCATATTCATCCGTCTACGCCTTGAAGAAAGCATAGATCAAAGCCACGGCCATTACGGATAACAGCACGAAGGTACCCTGCGCGCCGATCAGCCGGGGGTAGTTTGCCCCCTCGAAGCGGCTGAGACCATACGCGTGCAGCACACGCAGGACGACAAGGCTGGCGCCGAAGCCATGCAGCCATTCCGTGGGCGCGCGGTTGAGCTCCAGCAACAGCAGCAGCACGAGCGCGATCGGTACGTTCTCCACGAAGTTGGCCTGCACGCGCAACACGGCATCCGGGCGCCATTTGGGCTGGCTGGCGGCGCGCAGACGGACATAGAGCACGTGGTTGGCAAGGAGTACCGCTAGTGCGCCGCATATACCGGCATACAGAGCAGTGATCGGCACGATCATGACAACAAGCTCCACAAAACGCCGGCGGCGCCCGACAGGCACAGGGCGAGCCCGATATAGGCATACTGATCCAGCCAGAAAAGCTGAAACGCGCGTGTGCTGCCTTTCTCCGCGATCGGGGTGTCGCCGCTGCGCAACTGCCGGGGCAGGCCGCTATTGGCGCAGATATGGGCGCCCGCCCAGACAAATCCAAGCCCGATGATGAGCAGCCAATCCTGAATGGCGAAATCCTGCATATCAGCCCGCTGCACCTCCTGGGTGCATCGGCTGGACGCCAACGATGTGCTGCGGGTACTGCCTGAACCCCGGTGATGGTCTGCTGCACACGGTGAGTGGCACGCTCCGGAGGTGTCGTGCGTCGGACTATATCAGAGGAAATGCCGCATCGGCTTGCGGAATGTGTCGGTTGGGAGGGTGGCGATACGGGCTGGGAGGTTACGCGGCGGCATTACGCGGCGTAGGTGAGATCTCTCGCCTTGGCCTGGTTGGCCGAGCCCTGGTCGATGAGTGCCTGCGTGTATTCCAGGCAGCCGCCGCAGCCTGTGCCTGCGCCCAGGCGCTGCGCCACGTCCATCACGGATTGCGCGCCATCCTGGATGGCTTCGCGTATCTGCTGATCGGTGATTCCGCGGCACAGACAGACGTACATGAGCGGGCTCTGATGCAATGACGAGTAGGAGTGTAAATGCAAATCGTTCTTGATTGCAAGCGCGTTAGTGCTCACTTTTTGTTGCGTATGTAAGTTTGCCGATGTGAATAATTTTCTTTCTAAATCAATTTAGTTTTGGGTTAAAACTTAAAACATGATTAAAATTTTAAAAACAGCAATTCTAGTATTACTTTTCTCAAGCTGTAATTTAACAAATATA
>JAUIED010000041.1 GCA_030428905.1 Gammaproteobacteria bacterium | reverse complement strand
CGTAAGTGCTTGATTCGGCGTGAGCGGGCGACAGCCCGCGGTCGCTGTAAAAGTACAGGAAGTACTTTTTCAGTACCCTGCTCAGGTATTCTCAGGAATTGCGGAAGTTCGTCATCCAGCTGTTGAAACCGCGATCAAAGGCTGCGCCCTGCAATGCCCAGCCGTTGTTCAGCGCGCCAGCAAAGGTGTTCAACGGCAGAATCGGCCGGTAGAAGCTGTTGTAGAAGTAGCTCGGCTGACGGTAGAAGTTCCAGTACAAGCCGCCGCGAACGTTCCCGAGTTGGTCTGCGCTCAGGTCCTGCACGTCGTTCAAGTCTTTCAGTTCGATTCGCATAATAGTTCTCCTGGTTTAACTGGTTTTGCCGTTCGCGAGCGCCTCGGCAGTGTTCAAGAGTCTGCAGAAAGCGTGCCAGCTCAATCAGACGCAACGGCCTGGCCCATATAGCACATTGTTTTTCCTCACTTTTTTCGCGACCGCCGCGCCAACGGAGCAGCAGCCCGTTGCGGCAGCCGGGAGACAATGGTTGCTTCATGCAAAACACTTTTTGCACAACGTTTCACAAGACCAACCACTGTGTCGGCTGATGGCGGTGACACGCACAGCAGACCAATGGAAACACGCCTGCGGCTGCGAACCGATTTGCTACCATCAGGCCGGCAAAGGCTTTGCGCCACCAACTCTCGACACAGGGTAGTCGCACTTCGCATGGAGCGAACACTGGAACAACGCGCACTGGAGATCTGCCAGCGCTCACTGGGCTTGCCGCCGGACCAACGCGGTGCGTTCGTACGCGACGCCTGCGAGGGCGAAGCATCGGTGCATTCGCTTGTCATTTCGCTGCTCGACAATCTTACCCAGGCAGAGGACGCCATACCTACAGCGCCGTTCACTGCGACGATGCCCAAAGATCTGAGCGGCGAGCGGCTGGGCGCCTACCAACTGGAACGCATACTCGGCGTTGGTGGCATGGGCACCGTCTATCTGGCGACACGAGAGCAGGACGGCATCACCAGCCGATTTGCCCTGAAGACCATCAATGCACCCATCCCCGGCGGCGATGAGCTTGCGCGCTTTCGCGCGGAGCAGCGGGCACTGGCAAGGCTTCGTCATCCGTACATCGCTTCGTTCATCGAGCTCGGCAACGATCGTGTGCCTTTCTACGTCATGGAGTACATCGAGGGACAGCCGATCTCCGTCTATTGTGACGCCCAGCGCCTGAGCATCCGCAAACGCATCGAGTTGTGGCTGAAAGTGTGTGATGCGCTACGCTACTCCCATCGCCAGCTGATCGTTCACCGGGATATTAAGCCAGGCAACATCTTGGTTACCGAAGATGGCGTGCCGAAATTGCTGGACTTCGGTATCGCCAAGTTTCTTCGCTCAGATGAAGATGTCGACCAGACACAGGTGCTGGGCGCTCGCCTGACCGTGGACTACGCCTCACCCGAACGCCTCCTACGCGGACAGAGCTCCGCCCTTGAGGACCAGTACGCCCTCGGTGTGCTCCTGTATCGACTGCTGACGGGCCGCCTGCCTTTTCAACGATCCAGCCGAACGCTGAAACAACTGGCCGAACACATAGACCGGGAGAAGGCGTCAAACATGGCAGAGCGCTTTCTGTCGGCACCGGAGGAAGACCAGCAGCACCAACTGCAGCACTGCGGGGAAAGCCGCCGCAACCTGCTCCGTGAACTGCATTCAGACCTGAACGCCATCGTGCTCAAAACCCTGCATCCTGATGCAGACCGTCGCTACGCCTCGATAGACGCACTGCACCTCGACGTCACGAAGTATCTTGCCGGCCTGCCGGTTACGGCTCGCCCCGACGAATGGCACTACCGCCTGCGCAGATTTGTTGCGCGGCACAAGGCACCCGTTGTCGCCGCGTGCACCGCCGTGACGATTCTTATTGCCGCGTTGGTTTTCTCTCTGGATCAAACACATCGTGCCGAAGCGCAGCTCCAGCGGGCGCAAAGCATCGCCGGTTTTCTGAACGACATCATCACCGCGCCGAGCACGCGCTGGACGAGCAGGTTGCGGGTCGGCAACGATGCCTCCATGCGCGATGTCCTCCCCGCCGCTGCCGCCAGGCTCGCCAATGCAGACGACATCGACACCGCGACTCGGGCGGAACTGCACATGTCTCTGAGCGTCGCCATGTATGCCTGGGACCTGCCGGGCGAGGCAATCAAACAGAATGAGCGCGCTGCGCAGCTAGCTAAGAGTGCATTACCCGCAGACCATCCCTTACAGCCGGAGGTGCGCACCCGCTTGAGTATGGCCTATGACATGTCGGGCCGTGAGGAGCTGATCGCCCGGGTGCCGGGGCTGCTCGATGAGGCCGCCAGATGGGTGGCTCGCTACGCGCCTGAGAACAACTATCTTTGGTCCACACTGCACGCGGAGTACGGCTACAACCACGCAATACGCGGCAACTTCCAGCAGGCAGCCGACAACTATGAACTGGCAATAAGTCAGTGGTTGCGCGCAGACGGCGACCCAGCGCATCCGCGGGTTATGCTCGGCTACGGGCTGTGGGGGCAGGCCCTGGAAGGTATAGGTGATTACGAAGGCGCCATGCAGCGCTACCGCTACTCTGTGGAAATACACAAAACGCTGGAAGGTTCACCACCTCCCGAGTGGTCAACACCACACATTAACCTGCTGAAACTGCAGACCATGCGCCGGCCGGCCGAAGAAGCGCTGGCAACAGCGATCAGCACGGTGGATATCGCACCCGAAGACGCCTATACGGACGCACAAGCAGGGCTGCTCACCTACCCCGCCGCTGTCTTCCTGTACAACGGCAGGGCCAACGAGGCGGCCCACATCCACGCCAGACTGCAGATCACCGCCCAGCAGCAGCCCGATAATCTGCACCTGCAGGCGTCGACGGACTGGCTGGCAGGCGAGCTCGCAAGAGCCGCCGGTGATCTGCCGCGCGCGATTCAGTTCTTTTCAACCCGCCTGCCAGAGCTGAGCGAACACCTGCCAGTGGAAGTGCAGTTTCTCTACCGCACCGCCTATGTGGAAGCGCTGCTCGAAGCTGGTGAAACGGCACAAGCGAGCCGTCTCGCAGAAAGCATCGCCCTGCCCAGCACACTGTCTCAAGCGTCGTCCGTTTGGCAGCGCTGGCAGCGCGCACGCGGGCAGCTCGGATCGCTTACCGCGGCAGTGCCTAGGGACTAGGCTCCCCACCCTGCCCGGACTCCATGCGGATTCGGAGCCATGCCAGCACCACCTTCCACCGGCGTTTCACGGTAGACGCCGACATGCCGAGGCTCACGGCCGTTTCCTCGACAGTCATGCCGGCAAAGGCGCGCGCTTCGAACAGCGATACGTACAATGGGTCGATCTGCTCCAGTTCGCCCAACATCTCCTCGAGTTCGAGGATGTCGGCATACTGCACTTCCTCGCCGAAGAACTTCTCGGTGAACTGGGTCTGCAGCCCTACATCGCGCTTCTGCGCCCGCCGACGGCGCGCCTCATCCACGAGCACCTGGCGCATCACGCGGCCCGCGAGGCCGAGAAAATGGCTGCGGCTGTTCAGGTCGATGCGGGAGATGTTGACCAGTCGGTCGTAGGCCTCGTGCACCAGAGAGGTGGGCTGCAGATCCACATGCGCTTCACCGCGCAGGTGGGAAGCTGCATTGCGCCGCAACTGCTCGTAGAGCGCCGCCACCACCCGCCCCTTGGCGTCATCTGAGACGCTGGACCAGTGCTGGATGATCTCCGTGATCTCACCGCCGCGGTTGTCGTTCGAATCCGCCATTCCATGATGCTACTGCAGGAGTTGCGGTGACAGGAAATGCGGTGCAAGTCGCTCGCCGCTCAGCATCGGCGCAAAGTCCGCCTCCGGTTGCCCGTAGGCAGCGCGCCAGGCATGCACCCATGCTGGATCGTCTACCTTATCGGGATGGTATCCAGGGTGCAGGGAGCGCAGCATCGCGGCCCCGGAGCGCAGGAAGAAGCGCCCCACCATGGCCCACAAGGTGAGCCTGCTGCGTGGGCTTCGCCACAGACCATCCGTCTGAAGCATCTTCTGGTACGCCCGACGCGAAAGCCAACCCACGTGAAAGGAACCCGCAAGCAACCCCACCACCCGCAGCCAATACCCGCCGGCTACCTGCTGATACACGTCGTACGCCACCGACTTGTGCTCCGTCTCTTCCACCATGTGCCACAGAACGAACGACGCCACCGTTGGATCCGCCCCGGCGAAGAGCGTCTCGCGGTGGTTCACCAGCCACTCCGTGATGCCCATCGTCATGGTCTCAAACCCGGCGGCGTAGGCCAGACGAAAATTCAGAGAGCGCCGCGACAGGCGCGCATAACCACGCTCGAAGCTCGCCTCCACTTCGGCAAGCATCGGGTAGCCATTAGCCTTGAGCCGCTCGTTATAGCGCCGATGCGTGGTGTAGTGCTGCGCTTCCTGCCCAACAAAACCGCGCACATCCGCCGCAAGGTCTTCATCATCTATCGACGGTAACGCCTCGCGTAGCGTCTTGATGAGAAACGGCTCGAGGTACGGCATGGTCAGCGACGCGCCGTTCACCATGTGCCCCCACTCTGGCTGCTGCGGGTGCCACTGCGGCTCGAGGTCATCAGCGAACTCGAAACCGACCTTGCGGATACGTATGTCGTGTTGCATGCAATCCTCCTCAGGCGTTGGAGAGCGACCGGTAGCGCCTCCAGGCACCGATGAGCAGCAATGCGAACGCTATGTGCACACCCACCATGGCAGGCCAACCGAACAGATAGATGACATCGTTGGCCAGGCTCGCACCGAACGGGCCGCCTCCGAACGCGAGCCCACGCGTACCGAACCAGGCGTTGGCGATGGCCGGCAGGGTAAACAGCCAACCAAACGTGAGGGATGAGATCACCAGCCAGTGAAACTGCCGGGACGAAAGCTCGAGATATCGGCCGACGACCGCGATGGCAAAGAGCAACAGTGCGTTCGTAATCCCCTCGAGGTGCGCCATGATCCAGGCACGCGCCTCGCCAGGCACCTGTACATCCACATGGTTCACTACAGGCCACAGGTCGATCTCGCCGAGCAGCTGGAAAAAATGCAACCAGCCGCTCGCCATGGCGCTGATCAGCAGCCCTACGCCATGCAGCACGAGCAGGCATCGATGTCGTTCGGTCATGAGCAAGCCTCGGTCTATGTGACCGTTGCATTGTCGGCCGGAGCACCACGTCGCGGAAGGAACCCCGAGGCCAATGAACCGGACATATCGTGCCAACCTCCACGGAGCCTGCTACCCTGCCAGCATGCGCGAGCCATACTTTTCACCTGCCTACATGCGCCTGCTGTATCGATCGCTTCGGCTTGCGCCCGATGAAGCAAGCGCGTTTTTCGAGGGCACAACCACCGCCGCGGAAACGTTGCTCTCACCCACCCCACAGCTACCCTTCGCCGAGCAGATGCAGCTTTGCCGCAATGCGCTCAACCTCCGCTCCGATGGGCTCGGCATTCGCCTCGGCCGCCAATTGCAGCTGGCTGCCCACGGCGCCCTCGGCACTGCCATGCAGAATGCTGACAATCTGGCTGCCGCACTTACGCTGTTCAGTGAGTTTCTGCCTACGCGCGCGAGCTTCTTTCGGCTGCAGTTCACCGAGCACGACAACGGTTGCATGCTCACAATAGACACGCCGGAACTGACTGTAGATTTGCGGGCTTTCTTTACGGAATCGATCCTTTCCACCATCCAGCACTGCGTGGAATTCTTCACACAGGCAGCCATGCAGCCCCAGCATCTGCAGCTCGCATACGCCGCGCCTGCGTGGGCACACCGCTACACGGAAGCGTTTGGGATCGAGCCGACGTTCGACGCAGGGCGCACGACACTGCACCTGACGCTGAACGCCAGGTTGTGTGTGCAGCATGAACGCGACAAGCTGTTATTCGAAAGCGCGCACGCACGATGCCAACAGGAAATCAGCAGCCGCCACACCGTCGATGAAGCCAGCCGGTTGCTGCGATTCCTCGAGGATAATCCGGGCAAGCTGTGGTCGCTCGCCGAAGTGGCCAAAGCCATCGGCGTCAGCCGGCGCACCGCTGCGCGTCGGCTGGCCCAGAGCGGTACCCGTTTTCAGGCCATACGGGATTCGGTTCTGAAGGAACACGCGCAGCGCATGCTTGCGGTACAGAGCGTGTCGGACACCGCCGCGACGCTCGGCTTTTCCGATGAATCGAGCTTCCGCCGCAGCTATCGGCGATGGTTCGGTACGAGCCCAGGTGCATATCGCCGCACGGTCGAGCGCCGTTGAGGCCATCTCTGCTTCCCGGCCCTGACGCAACATGCCATCCTATCGGCAATCGAAGTACCCCGGCACCGAAGCATGCTCACTCACAGACCGCTGACGCTCCTGTTGTTTGCGCTTGCGCTCAGCGGATGTGAAGACAGCAGCACACAGGGACCGGGCGGCGGCTTCAACCGCGGGCCGACCGCGGTCGTGATCGACCATGCCAGCGTGCGCACCATCCGTCGCTACGTGGAAGCCATCGGTACGACTCGTGCCAACGAATCGCTCACCGTCACCGCCAAGGTCACTGACAAGGTGAACCGCGTGCTGTTCGACGACGGCGCTCTGGTTGAAGCGGGAGATGTGCTGGTGGAGCTCACCAACGCTGAGGAAACGGCGCTGCTCGCTGAAGCCGACGCGAACGTAGACGACGCACGCACGCAGTACGACCGCCTCAAGGATCTGCTGACCCAGCGCAGCGTGCCCGTTTCCCAGGTGGACGAAGCCAGCGCGCGCCTGGCTGCCGCCCAGGCGCGCCAGCGTTCCATCCGCGCCCGCCTCGCAGATCGCCTGATCCAGGCGCCCTTCAGCGGCATGCTCGGATTTCGCCAGGTAAGCGCGGGCACGCTGATCACGCCCGGCACCCCCATCACCACGCTTGATGATATCTCCACCATCAAGCTGGACTTCTCCGTGCCGGAAGTTCATCTCGGCCTGCTCGAGAGCGGCGCCAGGCTACAGGCAACGAGCGCAGCATTCAGCGGTGAGGTCTTTGATGCAGTGCTGCACACCATCGGCTCGCGCATCGACCCAGTCACCCGGGCCGCGACCGTACGCGCGCACATCGACAACGACAGCTTGAAGCTTCGCCCGGGCATGCTCATGACCGTGCGCCTGAACACTGCAGCGCGCGAGGCGACCATGGTGCCGGAAGATGCGCTGGTGCAGCGCAGCGGCCAGGCATACGTCTTCACCATCAAGGACAATCTCGCCCAGATGCGTACCGTCGAGCACGGCGACCGCTATCAGGGCTGGGTGGAGATCAGCCGCGGTCTGGAACCCGGCGAGGCGGTCATCGTCGAAGGCATTATCAAGGTACGCGACGGCATGCCGGTGCAAGCGAGCGAAGCCACCGCCGAAAGCGGCCGCAACGACCCACCGCCGGCCTGACCAGGAGGCATCTCATGTGGCTGTCAGACGTCTCAGTGAAACGCCCGGTGTTCGCCACCGTCATCAGTCTGTTGCTGGTGGCATTCGGCATTCTGTCGTTCAACTACCTGCCGCTGCGAGAGTACCCCGATGTGCAACCGCCGCTGGTGTCCGTGAGCATGCGCTACGTGGGCGCGTCAGCAGATGTGGTTGAAACGCGCATCACGCAGCTCATCGAGGATCAGATCAGCGGTATCGAGGGCATCAAGTCCATCACCTCGACATCCCGCGACGAGGCGGCAAACATCAACATCGAGTTCGATCTCAGCCGCAACATCGACGAAGCTGCCAACGACGTGCGCGACCGTGTTTCGCGCATTGCGGAACGGCTGCCGGAGGACGCCGACCCGCCGGAGGTCGCCAAGCAGGATTCCGACGCGCGCCCCGTCATGTACATCAGCCTGTCCAGCAACGAGATGACGTTGATGGAACTGGACGACTACGCGCAGCGCTACATCGTCGACCGCTTTGCCGTGCTGCCAGGTGTTGCGGCGGTGGGCGTCAACGGCGGCGGCAGACCGTCTATGCGCATCTGGCTCGACCGGCTCGACCTTGCGGCGCGCAATCTGACGGTGGCCGACATCGAGAACGCGCTGCGACGCGAAAACCTGGAGCTGCCCGCCGGCCGTATCGAATCCAGCGAGCGGGAGTTTCGGGTGCGCATCGCCCGCAGCTATGAAAGCGCGCAGGATTTTCGCAACCTCGTGCTCGCCACCGGCGACGACGGCCACCTGATCCGCCTTGGCGAAGTGGCGCGGGTGGAACTGGCGCCGCAGAATCTGCGCGAGTCATTCCGCGCCAACCAGAAAACCACAGTCGGCCTCGGCATCGTCAAACAATCCACCGCCAACACGCTGGCGACGCTGGAGGCGGTGAAAGCGGAGATCGCTCGCGTCAACGAAACGCTGCCGGAACACATGGACTTCATCGCCAGCTCCGACGACTCGCTGTTCATCCGCGAAGCCATCGACTCCGTCTACCAGACAATCGCCATCACCACGGTGCTGGTGAGCCTGGTGATACTCGCCTTCCTCGGCACCCTGCGCACGATGATCATTCCCGCCGTCACCATTCCTATCTGCCTCACTTCGGCGTTCATCGCCCTGGCTGCATTCGGCTTCTCGGTAAACCTGATCACCCTGCTGGCGCTCGTGCTCTCCATCGGCCTGGTGGTGGACGACGCCATCGTCGTGCTGGAGAACATTCACCGCCGCATCGAAAAAGGCGAACCACCGCTGCTCGCTGCCTACCGTGGCGCCAGGCAGGTTGGCTTTGCGGTGATCGCCACTACCGCGGTGCTGGTTGCGGTATTCACACCGATCATGTTTCTGAAGGACAACGTCGGCGTCATCTTTGCAGAGCTCGCCGTGACCATCTCCGCGGCAGTGGTGTTCTCGAGTGTTCTGGCTCTGTCCCTGACACCGGTGATGTGCTCGAAGCTCCTGCGCAAACGCGATGCTCCTAATGCCTTCACCCGGCTGGTGGACAACAATTTCCGTTTCGTCGAGCGTTGGTACAAGCGCATGCTGACGGCAGTGCTCAAACAGAGCTGGCTGGCCGTACCGGCAACGCTGGCGATCCTCGGCGCCGGCTGGTGGCTGCTGCAGGAAGTGCCGCAGGAATACGCTCCGGCAGAAGACCAGGGCTTTTTCTTTGCCGTGGTGCAGGCGCCGGAAGGTACGGGTATCGAGCGCATGCGCGAAGCCATGCAGGACGTAGAGCGGCCGCTGCTGGCCATGCAGGAGGAAGGCATCGTCGCCCGCACGCTGATCCGCATCCCCGGCTGGGGCAGCTCTTCGCCGGATTCCGGCATCGTCATGGTGTCACTCACCCCTTGGTTCGAGCGCGAGGTGAGCGCTGGCGAAGCCGCCGCGCGCGCCACCGCCCAGTGGCAGCAGATCCCATTCGTTCAGGCCTTCGCATTCGCCAGATCAGGGCTATCCCGCGGCGGCGGCGGCATGCCGGTGCAGTTCGTCATCGGCGGGCCCAACTACGAGGTGCTTGCACAATGGCGCGACCTGCTGCTCGACCGCGCCGCCGAGTACCCCGGCATCGCCAGGATCGATACCGACCTGAAGGAAACCCAACCGCAGGTCATGGTGCGCATCGACAAGAACCGCGCCGCGGCTCTGGGCGTGAGTGTGGAAAACGTCGGTCGCACGCTGGCGGCCATGATGAGCGAGCAGCGCATCACCACCTTCGTGCGCGACGGCGAGGAGTACGATGTGATTCTCCAGGCGAGGGACGAGCAGCGCGCCAGCGCAAACGACCTCACCAACATCTACGTGCGCTCCGATAACAGCGGCGAGCTGATACCGCTGGCCAACCTGATCAGCCTGGAGGAAACCGCCGGCGCTGCGCGCCTGAACCGCTACAACCGCCTGCGCGCCGTAACGCTCAGCGCCAACCTCGCCCCCGGCTACAGCCTCGGCGAGGTGCTGCAGTTCCTGGAAGGTGTGGTGCGCGATGAGCTGCCGGAAACCGCCCAGGTGGATTACAAGGGCGAGTCGCTTGAGTACGTGGAAGCCTCAGGAAGTCTGGCGTTCACGTTCGGCCTCGCCATGCTCATCGTCTTTCTGGTGCTTGCTGCGCAGTTCGAGAGCTTTGTGCACCCGCTCGTGATTCTGCTGGCTGTGCCGCTGGCCATCGCCGGAGGATTGCTCGGCCTCTACCTCACGGGCTCGACACTCAATATCTACAGCCAGATCGGTGCCGTCATCCTCATCGGCATCGCCGCCAAGAACGGCGTGCTGATCGTCGAGTTCATCAACCAGTTGCGCGACGCCGGACGCGCATTCGAAGAGGCGATCATCGAAGCGGCAGCCATCCGTTTGCGCCCGGTAATCATGACCACCATCTCAACACTGGCAGGCTCCCTGCCATTGATCCTTGCCGCTGGCGCCGGGGATGTGAGCCGCAACGTGCTCGGCATCGTCATCTTCTCAGGCGTCGCTTGCGCGACGCTCTTGACGCTGTTCATCGTGCCCTGCTTCTACCGCCTTTTGGCCCGTCACACCGGATCACCCGACGCTGTGGCGCGGGAGCTCGAAGCCCTGGACGTCAATCGAACTGCTTCTTCCCGCTCGCCATCAACAGAAAGCACACAAGCCCAAACAGGGTGACGCCCGCCGCCACCTGAAACACCAGCGCCCATGAGCCGGTTTCAGCGAGGATCAGGCCGCTCACGTACACACCGATCATGCCGGGAATGGTACCGGCGGTGTTGGTGATACCCATCAGCGTGCCTGCATGACGCGGTGCAATGTCCATGTGATTCACCGAGAACCCTCCAGTCACGAACGCACCGATAGCATTGCCCACCGTCATTACGGCAATCGCCACATAAGCGCTCTGCACCTCGCCGACGATGAGCAGCGCCGTGGCGATACCGCCGAAGCCGATGCTCTGCATGAGCTTGCGCACCCGGGTGACGTCCATGCCGCGGCGAATCAGGCGGTCAGCGATGTTGCCGGCGATGTTGAGAAAGAAGAACGAGGCGATATGCGGCACCATGGTGAAGAAGCCTACCGCCGCATAGTCGACGCCAAGGCCTTTGTTGACGAACGTCGGCAACCAGCTCAGCAACACGTACAGCGACCAGTTGTTGCAGAAGTGCGCGATGACAATGGCCCAAACGGCCTTGGACCGCAGCAATTCGCCCCAGGGAGGAGATTCGCTGCTCGTGGCGGTGCCCGCAGAGGATTCGATGAGTGCAAGCTCCTCGGCTGCCATGCCGCGCTGCTCCTGCGGCGTGCGCGCGACCCCGCGCCACCAGAACACGAACCACACCACACCCACCAGGCCGAAACTGTAGAAGGCCCACGGCCAACCCCACTGATCGACGATCCAGGGCGTTGCGAGGAGCGCAAACACCGTGCCGAGCGGGATGCCGCTGTTGGCGAAGGCCACCGAGCGGGCGCGCTCGGCGGGTGGAATCCAGCGCGCGTAGATGCTGTAGATGGACGGAAACGTCACCGCCTCGCCCATGCCCATGGCCACTCGCGCCATGAGCAGAACCCCCAGCCCGAGAAACGCCGCTGGAGGCGTGAGAATGGTGAACAGCGACCAGAACAGTACGCCGGCGCCCAGCACCACTTTGCCGCCGAAACGGTCTGCCAGGCGACCGCCAACGATCTGCAGCAGAAAGTAGCCTGCAAAGAACGAAGACAGCACGAGCCCCTGGGTGGCGGCATCCCAGCCGAAGGACTCCGCCATGGGGATGATGGCCACCGAGATGTTGACGCGGTCGATGTAGCAGATGAAGACGCTGGCAAACGCCAGAAACACCACCTTGTGCCGCTGGCCGAGGCCGAGCATCAGCGGGCGCCTCCCGGGTTGGCCGGCAGATCGTCATAGGCATCCGAGCGGCGAGCTGCCCGATAGGCTTCGACGATAGGTGCCAGATCGTCAGGTGACGCGCCGTGCAGAATGACGCCATCGCAACCGAGATCGAGCTGGTGCTGGATGGCTGCCACGCACTGTTGCGGCGTGCCCGACGCTGCAGGCGCAAGCCACTCCTCGGGAATCAGCGTGGCAACGTGCTCCAGCTGCTCGGTGTCCGCCAGCTGATCGATGGCGCCCGGGAATGTTGCCACCAACGGATCTGCACGAAACCGCGCCAGCACCGCCGGGTCCCAGTCGTTGGTGCGCACCATGAGATCGCCATAGGCCTGCAGGTAGGTGGCCATGCGGCCCACGGTCTTCTTCAAACGCACCGGCTCCGGCAGGTGATCGCCGATGGTGGCGAAACAGGACCACACACGCACATGTGCCGGGTCGCGCCCGGCCTGCTCCGCGGCCTGCTTGACGGTGCGCACACAGCGCTGGGTGGTTTCATCGGTGAAGAACGTGTGCAGCACAACGGCGTCACAGGCACGACCACCGAAGGCCAGCGAGTTGGGGCCGAAGGCGGTGAAGGTGATCGGAATGTGCTCATCGAACGCGGCGTCCAGTCGCAACGCCGGAAAGCGCCCGCAGGGTCCGTCGTGCCCCACCACGGTCTCGCCGCGCCACAGGCGCCGCATGAGCGCAACAAAGTCTTCCAGTTGCGCCGTGGTGATGTGCGCCAAGCCCATGGCATCGAACATGCGCGGGATACCACGGCCGAGCCCGAGGGAGAAACGCCCCTCAGTGAGAAAATGCATGGTGGAGGCGTAAGCCGCCGTCACCAGCGGATGTCGGGTGTTGTGATTGGTCGCGGCGGTGGCGATACCGATACGCTCGGAGATGGCGCCGACCGCCCCCGAGAGCGTCGCCGCCTCTTTGATGTTCATCCGCTCGCTGATGAAACAGGCACCAATGCCCATGGCTTCCGCCGCGCGCACCTCATCCAGCAGGTCGCGCGGCGAGCGCGGCGCACCGGCCAGCGTATAGAAACCAATCTCGTTCATCGCCGTATGCACAGCGTTGCTCCTCCCCCCGGTGACGCGAGCTTGGTACTCTAACGCAAAAGATCCCGGGGAGTGTGCGCATGAAAGTCGTGGAAGCTATCGCCAAGGCCATGAAAGCAGAGGGTGTTGATACGCTCTTTGCCTATCCGGTCAATCCGCTCATCGAGGCCGCCGCTGCCGAAGACATCCGCACGGTAATCGTGCGCCAGGAGCGCACGGGGCTGCACATGGCCGACGCCTACGCCCGCGTCACTTCCGGCGACCGCATCGGCGTGTTCTGTATGCAGCACGGGCCGGGAGCGGAGAACGCCTTCGGCGGGGTTGCGCAGGCCTACTCGGAATCGATCCCCATGCTGGTGATCCCGGCCGGCTATCCGCGCCGCCTGGCGCACTACTACCCCAACTTCAACTCCACCCTGAACATGCAGCACATCACCAAATGGGCCGAGCCGCTGACCATGGGCCGTGCAATCCCCGAGGTCATGCGGCGTATTTTCTCGCAGCTGAAAAACGGCCGCCCCGGCCCGGTGCTGCTGGAAGTGCCGCTGGATGTGTTCAACGAAGAGGTGCCGGAAGGCTGGAGCCACACACCGGTGCTCGCGGCGCGCAGCGCGCCGGATCCGGCAGATGTCGCCCGTGCCGCGGAGATTCTGGCGACCGCCGAGCGGCCGGTGATCTACGCAGGCCAGGGTGTGCACTGGGCGAAGGCCTGGCCGCAGCTCAAGGAACTTGCCGAAACCTGGAACATCCCGGTAACCACCAGTATCGAAGGCAAGAGCGCCTTTCCCGAAGACCACCCGCTGTCCCTCGGCGGCGGCGGCCGCGCCAACCCGCGGCCGGTAGTGCGCTACCTGCAGGAGGCAGACGTTATCCTCGGCATCGGCTGCAGTTTTGCGCTGACCGCGTTCGGGGTGCAGATGCCCAAGGGCAAAACCATCATCCACGCAACACTCGACCCGCAGGACATCAACAAGGACGTGCCCGTGCAGCACGCGCTGGTGGGCGATGCGCAGTTGAGCCTTGGCATGCTCATCGGCGCCATGCACGGCTACGATCGCGGCCCGGCCGAAGCCCGCACGGGCGAGCCGGAGCGCATTGAGGCCCTGCGTCAGGAGTGGCGCGCGGAGTGGGCAGACAAGCTCGACAGCAATGCCACGCCCATCAACCCCTACCGCGTGATCAAGGAGCTGGATGCGCTGGTGGACAAGGCCAACACCATCATCACCCACGACGCCGGCAGCCCACGCGACCAGATCACGCCATTCTGGAACGCCACCACGCCGCTGTCCTATATCGGCTGGGGCAAGACCACGCAGCTCGGCTACGGGCTCGGGCTTGCCATGGGCGCGAAGCTCGCCCATCCGGACAAGCTCTGCATCAACGTTTGGGGCGACGCAGCCATCGGCTTCACCGGCATGGACTTCGAGACGGCAGCGCGCGAACGCATCCCCATCCTGTCGATTCTGTTCAACAACTTTTCCATGGCAATCGAGCTGCCGATCATGCAGATCTCCACCGAGAAGTACCGTTCCACCGATATCTCAGGCCACTACGCAGATATGGCCAAGGCGTTTGGCGGCTACGGCGAGCGCGTGGAAGATCCGGCGCAGATCGTCGCCGCGCTGGAGCGAGGCATTGCCGCCACCCAGGCCGGTCAGCCGGCGCTGCTGGAGTTCATTACCGCGCAGGAGATTGACACGTCCAGCGGCTGATCAGCCTCTGCTTAGGCGAAACACCGCTGCAGTCGAGGCGGCGTCGCCGCGCGCGCGGAAGCCCTCGACGATCTCCGGATAGTCCGGCGCATACTTAGCGAGCCAGGCCTCGAGGATCGCTTCGCGGCCTTCGGTGACCGGCACGGCCTGCAACGCGTAGGTGTTATCCCCCAGCCGCAGCTCCACTGGCGATGTGGCACCGATCTTCTGCACCCAGCCGCTGGCAGGGTCGCCCACCACGTGCAGCTCGCCGTCATGCTCCGCCACCCAGATGATGACCACACGGGGCAGCCCACCCGGCACCTTCAGCCGGATCTCGTGCACGCTGGACGTGTCCGGCCACGACGCCGGTGCGGGTGTTTCCTTGCCGCCTATGAAGATGCCGGGCATCGGCCCGATGGGGGCAACCACAGCCACCACGGCAGCCAGAGCGACCAGCACGCCGATCAGTATTTTCAGAAATTTCATTTCGTCTCCCTCTGTGCTCCAGAACGTAGTGTCACCATGGAAGCCTTGCGCGTGCGAGGATTGCCGATGTAGAGCACATCCCCGTCGGCGCGACGCACCGCCAGCACGGCTTCACGGTCACCGGCGAGGTTCACCACTTCGTCGCATACCAGATCGTGCGCTGCCGCGAACTCCAGCAGCAGCTCACCCACAGAATACAGGTGCATCGGCTGCAGCGTGGCGGCAAACAATCCACGTCCCGCACAGGTACCAACGAGCGCGCGAAAGTACGGTGTACGCTGCAGATCGCGCGGGGCGATATCCAGTTGCCCGGCCTCCACCACCCCAGGACCGGCCTGCAGCGCCGACGGGAACAAGCCCCGCTCGAACTTCAGGTGATCAACCACACCCAGACGATGCTCGTCGACGCCCAACACACGGGTGTAACCGTGCCTTTGGATTTTGCTCACCGCACGGCCATCGATCTGCAGCAACCCTACCGGTGTCAGCGCATTGAGCTCGGTGACGAAGCCGCTGCCAAGCACCAGCACGCGGCTGGCATCCGCCATCAGAAGTTCTGTGCTCACGCCTGTGGAGTGCCTATCGATTCCGGCAATGCCCGCTTCAAGCTGCGCAAGATCCGCCACGACCACCGCCAGTTCACCTGAGGGGTCTACCAGATGGTGTAACTCCAGACCCGGTGCAAAAGCGCCCGCCAGCAGGGGCCTGAAAGCCTCCACCCCCAGGCTGAGCGCGCCCCGCTCGTCAAGCACACCGCCTTGGAACACTGCGGTTTGCCCCTCCGGCTGCGGCGGGTTGCCGCAGGCTGCAAGCACCACCAGCGCCACGACAGCTACGATCTTGTTCAACGATGGCGTCCTCCTCGCGGCGGAGTGTATCAGCTCAACCAACCCTGGGCGCATTGACCTGGAGCCCGCTTCTGCGCTGTCATTGCGCCCTTTGCACTCGGGGAGAAACCAATGAGCGATTATCCGCTACCCAACAATGCCTGCGACCTGAGCGGCCAGGTGGCCCTGGTTACGGGCACCACCTCAGGCCTCGGCTGGCGCTTCGCCCGCGTGCTGGCTGCCGCCGGCGCCAAGGTGGCACTCACCGGTCGTCGCCGCGAGCGCCTGGAGGAGCTGGCAGAAGTGATCGAGAAGAACGGCGGCACCTGCGCAACCTTCACGCTCGATATGACCGAGAACGACGACATCACCCGTGTGGTGGACGAAACCGTGGCCAACCTGGGCACGCCAACGATCCTCGTCAATAACGCCGGCATCCCCGACGCACAGCGCGCGCACAAGATGTCGAACCAACTGATTGACGCGGTGTTCGACACCAACCTGCGTGGCCCATTCGTGCTGTCCTGCGAAGTGGCTCGCCGCCTCATCGACGCCAAGCTGCCCGGCCGAATGGTCAACATCTCGAGCATCGGCGGCTTCAACTACGCCGGCAACGGTGCCGCGCTCTACTCCATTACCAAGGCCGGCATCGCCCGCATGACCGAGTGCCTGGCGGTGGAGTGGGCGCGCTACAACATCAACGTGAACGGTATCGCGCCGGGCGCGTTCCACTCGGAGATGATGGACGGCATGGTCAGCCGCATCGGCGACATCGCCAAACATTTCCCGCGCGGGCGCATCTGCGATCCGGCGTTGATGGACAGCACGCTGCTTTATCTGGTGTCGCCCGCGAGTGAGGCGGTTACCGGCACGGTAATCAAGATCGACGACGGCCAGGGGCCGCGCTAGCAGGCTGCTGAAAAAGCAGCCTGGTATCCCGGCCAGGGACGGACGGGCCGCGAACCAAGCACGTAAGTGCTTGATTCGGCGCGAGCGGGCGACAGCCCGCGGTCGCTGAAAAAGTACAGGAAGTACTTTTTCAGCACCCTGCTAAGGAATTTTTCGCACCAGGGGATTGTCGCGCCACGGCTTGGACCCCGTGGAGGTGGCGTCCCCCGCAACGAAGTGCGCAGACACCGCTCGTCTAAAGCCATCGCTGCGGTTACGGCCGGAGCCATGCAGCAGCAGCGGGTGGAAGAACAGCGTGTCGCCGGGCTCGAGTTCCACATACTCACGCTGGCTCACGTCCACGTCCACCGCTGCGTAGAAACCATGGTTCACGTACTCCCAGTCCGGGTAGCCGTGTTCCAGCAGGCCGCCGTTGTGTGATCCGGGTAAGACCGCAAGGCAACCCGTCTGCCGCGTGGCCGGACGCAGGGCAGTCCAGGTGCCAACAATTTTCTCCGCCGGGCGGATACGGTAGTAGCGCAGGTCCTGGTGGAACGGATGCCGACCGTCCACGCCCGGTGGCTTGTTGAACACATTGGTGGAGATCGAATACACCGCCTCCCCCAGCAAGCTGTGCAGACACGCAGCAAATTCCGGGTGCGTGCAGTAGCCGAAGAGCACCGCGTCGTCTTCGAAGGAAAACAGCTTGTTCACCGCGTGCAAAGGGGTCGCCGCGACGACCGCGCCCTTGGCCACCATGACGTCCCGCATGATCTGCATGGGCGGCCCCGGCGGGCGTGCAACGAGTTCGGCGAATCGTGTATCGAAAGCGGCGATTGTGTCGGCATCGAACAGCCCGCGGCGCACGACGAACCCCTGCTCCTCATAGTGCTGTAATTCTGCCCCTGTCAGCCCTTCGGACACACACCTACCCCGATCGTCAGCTCACGAGCAATGGTACTCCCGGGCCGCGCTTCGTGCAGCGGCTGCACAGCAGGAATCGTCAGGAACGCGTTCGCAGCCGCGCTACACTTCGAACGCAACGGCCGCCCAGGACCGGCCATGGACAAACCCGTATCCACCCTGCACATGCTCAGCACCGTAGTGCTCTGGACGGTTGTGGTGCTCACCGCCGCACCGGCTTTCTATCTCATGGGCCGCTGGATGCGCCTGCAGTCGTCCCCCCTGCGCAGCTTCGTTTCGATGCCCCTTACGCCGTGCACGACCGGCAGGGCACTGATCTGACCCTCGTCTGACCCCACGCCTTGTCTTCGCGGGTGCCGCCGCCTATGGTCGTACCTTCGAACAACACTGGGGAATGGGGACCATGAATCTGGGAAGACTGCTGGCGGGCATTGTCACTTTTACGCTGGGAGCCGCCGTCTGGGCGGAACTGCCGGAAGGCATCGTGCTGGACCACGGTTTCACGTATTTCGAGGTAGACAGCAAAGTCGATCACCAGGACGGCACGCCGATCGATCTCGGCTTCACGCTCAAGCCGGGCATCCGCTTCGTTGGGGAAACGCCAGATCACAGCGCCGTGAAGGTGGTGGTGAAGCGCGACGGAGACGTCGTTGCCGAGAAGCGCACGGAAGGCAGCCGCGCCTTCGGGCCTCTGGGCCGGAAGATCTACCCGACCAACCCCACCCCGCTGGCGGCGATGAAAATCGTTCCCGGCTCCGTGCAGAGCGAAACGCCGGTGATTCAGGGTACCGGCGAGTACGAAGTCGAGGTGAGCTACATCGATGGCGCCACCGGCAAGGAGTACTTCGCTCACACCTACACCATCAATGTCGGACGGGTTCAACGGGTTCGCGGGCCGGCCACCCTGCCGCAGGAGGACACACCGCACTACTACGTGTCCCGTCACCAGGAAGCCCTGACCACCATCCTCACCGGCACCAACAACTACATCGGCAGCCACGGCCAGGGCTCGGGTTGGGAAAAAGTGCCGGAGCATGGTGGCCGTTATCAGCTGTTCTGGAACGTATCTCCGGAAGAATATTCCTGGGGCGGCCCGAGCCTGGGCGCCTACCTGCGCTGCACGGTGGACGGCAAGCCGCTGACCTGGGGCAACCCGGAGTACTCGCAGTTCGAGCAGCTCAACGCGGCCGGCAGCCTGGACAAAATCTCGACCAATACTGAGCGGAAGCTGCAGGTGGTGCACAGCGACAGAAACTCGCTCGACTACCGCCGCGGCAACCCCTACCGGGAGTATCTGACCTGGCACCTCATGCGCACCATTCTGCCGCTGAACGGTGTACGGCACGCGCAGGACACCGCACTTGCCAGCAACACCGGCAAATGGGAATGCCAGTTCGTGGACAACGGTGAGGTGCTGCGCGTGTTCCGCTGGGAGGTGGATGGCAACGGCAAGCTGGTGCCGCACGGCGAGCAGGAGGAAGGCCTGACCCTGGGTCCCGACACGATCCTGGTGGAAACAGAGATTCCCGCCAAAGGCTCCAGCATGGATGGGCGTTTGGTACCCGACGCGGTAGAGGCCGGTGGCTTCTACGGTTGGAAGTGGCAGACCCGCAGCATGCGCAGCCTTGCGGATGACGTGCCGGAAATCGGCCGCCCGGTGCCTGTAGCTTCTGCCCCGCAACTCGTTCCTACGCCGGAGAAGGGTCCGTCGCCGCAGGAACTGGCAAAGGCACAGCGTGAAGCGGACGCCGCCGCTGCCCGCGCCGAGCGCGAAGCTGAGGACGCCGCCCGGGATGCCCAGCGCCGGCAGGATGCCGCAGACGCCACAGCCGCTGCACAGCTGCAGGAAGAAGAGAACGAACGCGTGCGTCAGCAGGCGTACGAAGAGGCGCACGCCAAGACCATGGCGGAAGTCGAGGAAACCATGCAGCGTGCTCAGGAAGGCATGCAGGCCGCACAGAACGAAGCGCAAACCGGAGGAATGCATGGCCTGATGCGCCTGTTGCTGGGCGTCATGCTCCTTGTCGTCGGCATGGTGCTAAACGGTGAAGCCTTGAAACGCATGGCCGCACCTCTGGCCGGTGTAGTAGATGCGCTGCAAAGCAACGGCAAGATCATCGGTTTCGTTGCCATCGCTGTGGCAGTCGTAGACCTGTTGCTGGATCTCGGCGCATTGCGCCCGATCGTCCGCGATGGCCTGCCGCAGCTCGCAGCGCTGGCGGGTGGTGCGCTGGCAGCCCGCAGCGGTCTCGGCGGGCTGGGCGACAAAGTCGCAGGCCTCGAAAGTCAGGCACCGCTGGTGGGCTGGGCAAGCCTGGCGCTCGGCGTGGTGCACCTGATCATGGGTGGCGCGCCGCTCGTGTGATAAGAAACGATCGCGGGCGCGGCTACTTTTCCAGCGTAGCCTGCGCCTCTGCGATCGCAGCAAACTCTTCTTCCGGCGCCTGGGCGACCAGGCGATGCCGGCTGTAGAACACGAAATAGGCAATCAACACCGCGTAGAACACTGCCGAGAAGAGCGCTGCCTGCAAGTTCACCAGAAACGTCGAGACGAAGGCCACTACAGCCAGCACACAGGCAACCCCTGATGTGATCACACCACCTGGCGTACGGTAGGGCCGGGGCAGCTCAGGCTCGCGATACCGAAGCAGCAAGTGAGACAAGGTCATCAACGCGTAGGAAATGGTCGCGCCGAACACCGCCATGGCGATCATGAGATCGCCCTCCCCGGTCAGCGAAAACAGGAAGCCGATCAACCCCGGTACGATCAGCGCAAGCGTCGGAGCCTTTCTCGCACTGGTGACCGACAGCACGCGCGGCAGATAGCCGGCCCGCGACAGCGCAAACACCTGCCGCGAGTAGGCGAATATGATTGAAAAGAAGCTCGCAATCAGACCGGCCAGGCCCACCGCATTGACAAACACCGCAGCAAACGAATCTTCGCCATACACCGCTTCAAGCGCACCCACCAACGGCGCACCGTGGTCCTGCATGGCCTGCGCGCCGGCACCGCCGGGCGCTAGAAGCAGCACCAGAGCACCGAGCACCAGCAGCACGACCATGGCGGAGATGATGCCGCGGGGCATGTCCCGGCCCGGATCTTTCGACTCCTCTGCCGCCAGCGGCACGCCTTCGACCGCGAGAAACAACCACATCGCAAACGGCAATGCCGCCCAGATACCGAGATAGCCCTGCGGCAGGAAGGTGCTCGCACCCCAGGCCTCGTCATTGACCGCGATGTCGAACAGGTTCGCCGTGTCGAAGTGCGGCACCATTCCAACAATGAAGACGAGCAACGCAACAACGGCGACCGCCGTGATGACCAGCATGATCTTCAGCGCCTCGCCCACGCCCCACAGGTGAATGCCCACGAATGCCAGGTAGAACGCTGCGTAGACAGCAGGCCCGTCCACGCCAAACAGCTCCTGGCAGTAGGCGCCGATGAACACCGCGATGGCCGCCGGTGCAAACATGTATTCCAGCAGGATCGCCGTACCGGTGAGAAAGCCCCCCGCCGGGCCCATCGCTCGGCGCGCAAAGCTGTAGCCGCCGCCTGCGGTGGGCAGGCTCGCAGACAGCTCCGCCAGCGACAGCACCATGCACGTGTACATGGTGCCCATGATCAGCGTGGCGATCAGCATGCCGCCAAAGCCGCCCTCGGCAAGGCCGAAGTTCCAGCCGGCAAAGTCTCCGGAGATGACGTACGACACCCCGAGCCCGGCAAGCAGCACCCAACCCGCCGCCCCGCGGCGCAGCTGTCGCCGGTCGAGGTAGGCGTGCGTTACGGATTCGTAGCGAACGTTCTTCTCCGCCATGCGCTTTCTCCCCTGAAATGCTCCCGCTGGCAGATTGCCTCCTTCCTCGAGCGCATGTCCAGCGCTCCGGCAGATGTGTTAGCTTCTCTGCCTTGTGAGCCTGAGCCTTGCCCATGAACGCCGCCGAAGTAACCACCGCCGCCGACGCCCGACGCATCGTCGAGGAACGGCAACTCGCCCACGTGAAAGTGGGCCTGTTTGACAACGACGGCATCCTGCGCGGCAAGTACATGAGCCGGGACAAATTCTTCTCCGCGCTGGACGGCGGCTTCGCGTTCTGCGACGTGGTATTGGGCTGGGACTCCAACGATCAGCTCTATGAAAACGTCGACGTCTCTTTCACAGGCTGGCACACGGGCTACCCGGATGCGCCGGTGCGTGTGATACCGGATAGTTGTCGCGACATTCCTTTCGAACCCGGCATGCTTTTTTTCCTGTGCGAGTTCGACGGCGAAGCCGCCGCGGTGTGCCCCCGCAACCTCCTCAAACGGGTGCTCGCCAAGGCGCAGGATATGGGCTTCGACGTGGCAGCCGCATTCGAATACGAATTCTTCCTGTTCGATGAAACCCCGCATTCCGCCCGTGAAAAGGGCTATCGCGACCTCAAACCATTCACACCGGGGTACTTTGGCTACTCAGTGCTGCGCAACTCCGTACACGCCGAGCTCTACCAGGAGCTGCTCGATATGTGCGAGGCCATGGCCTTCCCACTGGAAGGATTGCACACGGAAACCGGCCCTGGGGTCATCGAAGCGGCCATCACGGTAGACGGGGCCATGCGTGCAGCCGACAAGGCGGCGCTGTTCAAGACTTTTACCAAAGTATGGGCACAACGCCGACAGCTCATGGCGACGTTCATGGCCAAGTGGTCCAACGCCTATCCGGGCCAGTCCGGGCACATGCATATGTCCCTGCGCCATCGCGCCGATGGTGGCGCCGCATTCCATGAGGACGGCGCCGAGCACAACATGAGCGCGCTGCAGCGCCAGTTTGTGGCGGGCCAGCAGGCGCTGATGCCAGAACTCACAGTGATGCTGGCGCAGACCGTCAATGCCTACTCCCGCATGGTGCCTGGCTACTGGGCGCCCACGCATGCCACGTGGAGCGTGGAGAATCGCACCACGTCTCTGCGGGTGATTCCCGGCTCCGCGAAGTCCCAGCGCGTAGAGCATCGGCTTGGCTCGGCGGACGCAAACCCCTACATCGCGCTCGCCGCGGCGGTAGGGGCCGGCCTATACGGCATCGAACAGCAGCTCACGCCCGACCCCATGGTGCAGGGCAATGCGTACGAGCAGGATCACCCGGCACACCAGGCGTTGCCCCTCACGCTGGACGCGGCGGCCGGTCGCCTGCGCGAGTCGAACGTTGCCCGCACCTTGTTCGGCGACGCATTCGTCGACCACTATTCAGCTTCGCGCCAATGGGAAGCCGCGGAGTACCGCAAGCACATCACCGACTGGGAGCTGGCGCGCTACTTCGAAATCATCTGAGGAAACCGGCGTGTCTACACTGCAGGGCGACTGGAACTACCCAACACGCATGCACATCGGTGCGGGGCGCATCGACGAGCTGGCGCAAATCTGCGCGCGTTTGGGTGTGCGCTCACCACTACTGGTGACCGATCCTGGCCTGGTGGACGCCGGCATCGCCGGCCGCGCACAGAGTGTGCTTCAGGCGGCGGACCTCCCAAGTGCGGTGTTCAGCGATGTCCGCGGCAATCCCACTGGCGCCAATGTCGAAGGCGGTGTGCGGGCCTACCACGCTGGCAGCCACGACGGCGTCATCGCCTTGGGTGGCGGCTCAGCGCTCGACGTCGGCAAGGCGGTGGCGTTGATGTCCGGCCAGAGGCGTCCGCTGTGGGACTTCGAGGACGCCGGCGACAACTGGACGCGCGTGCACGAGGCCGGCGTTGCACCGACCATCGCGATCCCCACCACCGCCGGCACAGGCTCCGAAGTGGGCCGCGCATCGGTGATCACCGACAGCGAAAGTCAGATCAAGAAGATCATCTTTCACCCAAAGATGCTTCCTGCCGCGGTCATTCTCGACCCGCAGCTCACCGTTGGTCTGCCTACCCACATCACCGCTGCCACCGGCATGGACGCGTTGTCGCACAGCCTTGAGGCGTACTGCGCGCCGGGCTACCACCCGATGGCTGACGGCATCAGCGTGGAAGGCATCCGCCTGGTGAACCAGTGGCTGCCCCGCGCGGTGCAGGACGGCACCGATATCGAGGCACGCACACACATGCTCGTGGCTTCCAGCATGGGCGCCACCGCCTTTCAGAAAGGCCTCGGAGGCATGCATGCGCTGGCCCACACCCTGGGCGCGCTCTACGACGCGCACCACGGCCTGCTCAACGCCATCCTCATGCCCTATGTGCTCATCGCCAATCGCTCCGCCATCGGCCCTCGCATCGAGCACCTCGCCCGCTGCCTGCAGCTTCAACGGAGCGACTTTCACGGATTTCTCGATTGGGTGCTGGAGCTGCGCGCGTCTCTCGGTATCGCCCACACGCTCGCTGCCATCAACATCGGCGAGGCTGACGTTGAACGGATTGGGCGCATGGCGGCTGCGGACCCTTCTGCCGGTGGAAATCCCGTGCCCTTCGACGCGCCGGCCTACGGACAGTTATTCATGCGTGCCGTGCAGGGCGTGCTGTAGCGAGACACTCGCGGTCCGCAGCGCACGGCACCGACTTGCGCACGAAGCCGGCTTCCAGCCAGCGCAGCAGCGGGCGCCATCGGCGCAGTTCGACCTGCGTATCTGCGAACGGAAGTTCATGGAGGCCCACACCACGCTCTGCTGCCTGCAGATAAAGGTTGGAATCACTGAGCACGGTGACGATGGGAATGTGCAACGCGAGGAGAAAGCGCGCGAGAGCCGGACATACACTGGAATCCCGACGATGGCGGTTTGCCACCACGGCAATGCGTACCCTGTGCTCTCTTGCTTTGCCGACAAGCAGCAGCTCCTGCACAAATCGCGCTGTGGCACGGCTGTCAATGGGTGACGGGGCCACCGGCACGATCAAACTGTCGACACACCGCACGACCTCAAGAAGGCTGTTCCCGCCGAGACCGGCCGGTGTATCCAGGATGATCCGCCGCGTGTTCTCCGGCGCCCGTAGCTGCCACGTGCGGGTGGTGCCTGCGTCGGGTTTGCGCGCTGCAGTTACTGCGGACACCAGCGTGGCGTCGGCCGAGCGCTCCGTCACCCAGGCCGCAGCGGATTCTTGTGGATCGAAATCGTAAACAGTCGTCGGGACATTGCGGGATGCGTAATAGGCAGCCAGATTCATGGCAATGGTGCTTTTACCCGTGCCGCCCTTCGAGTTCACGACCGCGACGCGCTTCGCATCACGACCGGCGTGTGCTGGCAGAGCCATTCGGATCATGGACATGTCGGCGGCGCTCTCAAGCTCGTCCTGGTGTTCGATGTCAGGAAAGCCGGGTAGTGTATGCACTGGCGCCGGTTGAATTAGGTGGGTTTGGTGCCCGACTTGTAAGCCACATGTCGCTCTGACGGCTCTCCACCCTGCGTATCCGACCGTATTCAAAGGAGAAAATATGCTCGCGAAAGCATGCGCTCTGATAGGACTGCTTTTGATCGCAGCCTTCGCTCACTCCGAGCGCCCACCGAACATCATCTTTTTACTCACGGATGATCAGCGCTACGACGAAGTGGGATTCATCAACCCGGTGCTGAGCACCCCCAACATGGACCGGCTGGCATCACAAGGCGTGCACTTCAGCAACGCCTTCGTGACGACATCATTGTGCTCCCCCAGCCGCGCCAGCATTCTCACCGGCCAGATGATGCACAACCATGGGGTTATCGATAACAATCGTCCGTTACCGCCAGGGCTCGAGCTCTTTCCGGTACGACTGCAGGCGCAGGGTTATCAGACCGCCTTCATCGGCAAATGGCACATGGGCGGTGAAAACGCGACACCACGGTCCGAGTTCGACTACTGGGTGAGCTTCCCCGGTCAGGGCACCTACTATCCCAGGACCGCATTCGGCACCACCACCATGCTCACGGTGAACGGCACCGAAGTACCGCAGAACGGCTACATCACAGACGAACTCACGGACTATGCACTGGAATTTCTGCACAACCGCGACCAGGCCAAACCGTTTTTACTCTACCTCTCACACAAGGCGGTGCATGCCACTTTCGAGCCCGCAAAACGCCATGAAAACCAGTACGCAGACGCTGCAATAACCCTCGGTGAAGCGCCACCCGCAGACGCCGACGTGCCCATGTGGGTGCGCAACCAGCGCAACAGCTGGCATGGCGACGAGTTTCCCTACCACAGCGATCTGCCGCTGGCGGAATTCAAGCGGGAGTACCACCGAACGCTCAGCGCCGTGGATGACAGTCTGGGGCGTCTGCTGGCCTGGCTGATTGATGAAGGTCTGGAGAACGACACGGTGGTCATACTCATGGGCGACAACGGCTTCCTGTTCGGCGAGCATGGCCTTATCGACAAGCGCAACGCCTACGAAGAATCCATGCGCGTTCCCCTACTGGTGTGGGCACCAGGACGATACGCAGGCGGCCAGGTGATCGATGCATTAGTGGCAAACATCGATATCGCACCCACGTTGCTGACACTCGCCGGCGCATCGCCGCCGGACCACTACGACGGCAGGAGCTTCGCCCACCTGCCAAAGCACACGACGAAACCGCCAGCCTACCCTGGAGCGGACGCTCCCTGGCGCGACACCCTCGCCTATGAATACTACTGGGAGTTCAACTACCCGCAGACGCCCACCGTTTTCGCCCTGCGCACGCAACGCTACAAGTACATTCAGTATCACGGCGTGTGGGACACCGAGGAACTGTTCGATCTGCAGGCAGACCCGAGCGAATCGCGCAATCTGATCGAGAGCGAGGCGCATCTGGAGGTGAAGGTTGCATTGCGCGAGGCGCTGTACCATGCGCTCACGGACCGCAACGGAAACAACACCGTGCCCTATTCGCGAAAGTACAATCAGGGCGCCGTATTTCGGCACCGCGATCGCTCCAAAGCAGCACAATACCCTGACAAGTGGTTGCGCGAAGGTGGCGCAGCCGACCGGTGGGAACACGTCCTGCCGGACGGCCCGCAGAAAGCTGCCATGCTGAAAGCGGTGGATGCCGCGCTGAAGGATCGCTGAGAACAACAGGAACACGCACATGACTCGACCCACACTCATCCTGCTGATCTCGATGCTCTCGATGCTGCCGCTGCTTGCCGTGGCGGCGCCGAAGCCAAACATCGTCATCCTCTTCGCCGATGATCTCGGCTACGGCGACCTCAGCAGCTACGGCCACCCCTACATCCGCACGCCCAATCTCGACCGCCTGGCGGCAGAGGGCCAGCGGTGGACCGATTTCTACGCGCCCGCACCGGTGTGCTCGCCGAGCCGCGGTGCCCTGCTCACCGGCAAGCTCCCGAACCGCACCGGGCTCTATGGCCGCCACGTCGCCGTGCTTTTTCCCAACGATGTAGAAGGGATGCCGGAAGAGGAGCTGACCATGGCGGAAGCGCTTGGCGAGGCAGGTTATGCCACCGGTATCATCGGCAAGTGGCACCTGGGTGATGCGCCAGACAAACTGCCCACGCGGCACGGCTTCGACTACTGGTACGGCGTGCCCTACTCCAACGACATGGACTGGACCGCTGAGCCCGACTTCGACGAGGTGCGGCGCATGCAGGCTGAAGGAAGAACCCAGGAACTCGGCGCCATGATGGCTGGCCGCATGCAGAAGTGGCTGAACCCGAAGCAGGCATACTGGGCGCCGCCGGTGCTGCGCAGTACGCGCACCGACGGAGGCTATCAGGACGAAGAGGTACAGCGGCCTGCCGATCAGGCCAACCTGACAAAAAACTACACCGAGGAGGCGGTGGCTTTTATCGACCGCAACAAAGACAGGCCTTTTCTGCTGTACGTACCCTACAGCATGCCGCACACCCCCATCTTCCGCAGCGACGCGTTCAGGGACACGAGCCTGGCCGGTCGCTACGGCGACGTGATCGAGGAACTGGACTGGAGCGTGGGCGCCATCGCCGAGGCGCTCCGGGTGCGCAATCTCGACAAGCGTACACTCCTCGTGTTCACCAGCGACAATGGCCCGTGGTTGCTGATGCAAACCCACGGCGGCTCGGCGGGTCCGCTCGCCAACGGCAAGGGCACCACCTTCGAAGGCGGCATGCGCGTGCCGGCGGTGTTCTGGTGGCCGGGCACCGTGGCCCCAGGCGTGGTGCATGGCATCGGTTCCGCCATGGATCTCTACGCCACCGCGCTGGCACTGGGCGGGGTGGACACATCCGCAGGCATCGACTCGGTTGACCTCACAAGCACGCTCACCAGCGGTGCAGCGAGCCCGCGCGAGACGCTGTTCTACTATCGCGCCGGCGAGCTGCGTGCAGTGCGCAAAGGACGGTACAAGCTGAGCTTCGTCTCCGAAGGCGCCTACGGCCTGCCACCTGAACGCACCGTGCACGCCGAACCGCTGCTCTACGACCTGCACACCGACCCCGGCGAGCGGTTCGACATTGCTGCCCGATATCCGCACGTCGTGACCGAACTCACGCAGATCGCGGCGCAGCACCGCGCCGGACTGCAGGACAAAGCACCGTTGTTCGACGCAAGACTGACACGAGGAAAGCCATGATGCCCGCTCCATTCAGACTGCTCGCGGTAATCGCACTGACCGTGACAAGCGCAGCATACGCCGCCGAACCGCTGCTGCTCGACGGCAAGCCCGCGCCGGCCGCCACGGAGCGCGGCGAGCATGAGTACTTCTCAGACATCTTCGGCACCGAGGTGGTCACCAACGTCACGGTCCCTACGCTCACGCCCTACCTGCCCGCATCAGGACAAGCCAACGGCATCGGCGTGGTGGTAGCGCCGGGCGGCGGCTACCACGCACTGTCCATCAACAGCGAAGGCAATGATGTCGCAAAGTGGCTGAACGCCCGAGGCATTGCCGCGTTCGTCCTGCGCTACCGGCTCGTGCAGGGCGGTGACGATGTTGTCGCAGAGCTGGTGGCGAAGCCCCAGGAGCAGGCCGGACGCGACATGGCCGCCGTGGCGCCACTCGCCGGGAGCGACGGGTTGGCGGCGATCAAGCTGGTGCGGGAGCGCGCCGCGTCATTCGGAGTGCGGGCGGACAGAATCGGCATCATCGGCTTCTCTGCCGGTGGCGGCGTCGCCCTGCACGTAGCGCATCACTACGACGGCGACTCGCGCCCAGACTTCGTAGCACCCATCTACGCGGCTGCGCGCTGGCTCGGCGACACCGCGCTACCCGAAGACGCGCCGCCCGCGTTTCTGCTGGCCGCCACAGACGATCAGCTCGGCCTCGCTGCAGACAGCGTCGCGCTTTACGAGCGCTGGCACACCGCGGGTAAGCCGGTGGAGCTTCACATGTATGCGCGCGGCGGGCACGGATTCGGCATGCGCACGCAGGACGCCCCTTCAGATCGCTGGATCGAACGTTTCAGCGAGTGGCTCGTGGACTGGCACAACACTCAGGCCGCGCGATAGTCCTTGCCGCTCGGCACGTAGGTCGCAATCTCTGCCACAGGCTGGGTGAACAGACACAGATCTTCAATACCGGAGGCAAGTGCGCGCTCGCGGGCGGCTTCCTGCAGCACGCTCGCTTGACGTTCGCTTGTCACGCAGCGCAGCAAAGAGTATTCGAGGTTGATACGAGCACCGGCAATCTCGCACAGCCCATCCTGCGCCGCGAAGCGGGCATGGCTTACGTTCACACCGGCGGCACCGGCATCAAGCAACACGTCCACCAGGCCATCCGCGCACTCACGCAACACGATGCCGCTCAACATGCGCTGCGGCTCCATTTCCGACGCCGCGGCACGATCCAGCAGGTCAATGCCCGCAGCCTTCACATCGCCGCTGCCGGAGAACACTTCCTGATCCCGCCAATGGGTGTGGCCGGTAAGGTGATCGATGGTGTTGATGATCTGCTGCATGCTCGCCGCATGATGGTGGTGCGCCACCCGGCTCGGCAGGTTGAACATGCCGGTTTCCACCGGCAGACGGTACATGAAGCCGCGCCCCGGCAGGTGCAGCTGACCAGCTTTGGCCATGGCAGTGAACACCTCCTCGGCATCACTGGACTCGGCCAGCACGGTGATCACTTCCTTGTTCTGCTGCTTGGTGATGCGCAGCCAACCAAGGCGATCGCGCAGCCCCCGGCCCTCACCGAAGTACACCACCGGTCCGTGCGCACCCGCGAGGATCGCTGCCTTGGCAATGGCCTCCGTTCGGTTGGGTTCGACGATGCAGTAGATCACGTCCAGGTTTTCGCGCAGGTTGTGAGATGCCTCCGGGTGCTCGCGCTGATCCGTGGGCCAGCGGTGAAAGGCAGAGCCGTAGTACACATCATCACAACCGGTGCAGAACACAGCACCCGTAGCCTGCTGGTGCAGCCTGCCTTCTTCGACGATGGTGCTCACCACCCGTTTGACTTCGTAGTCCGGAACGAGCAGCTGCATCACCTCCTTCGCCGGGCTGATGCTCGGCAGAAAAGCACTGCTCCAGTGCTCCCGCAGCAGCGTGCCGCGAGCGTCCCACACAAGCGCGCTGGCGCCGGCGGTTTGCGTGACCGCCTCGGTCACCTGCGCCAGATAGCGGCGCGGCAGAACAGCGGTGACGGTCGACCAGTTAGATTGGCTCATGATGCGGCTCCTTCGTGGCTGAGCGCCTGCTGCGCCTCCGCCGCGGCAACGCTGTTCTGCTCCGACCGCTCATTGCGCCGCGTGTAGAGCCCCACGGCCAGAACGGTGAGTATCGGCCCCACCGACGCCAGTGCCAGAATGCCGAAACCGTCGCTCACGCCAGGCACGTTGCCACCGATGCCGAGGCCCATGGCGAGCACCAGCGGCACCGTGATGGGCCCCGTGGTCACGCCCGCACTGTCCCAGCCAAAGTTGACGAAGTCGTCCGGCGAACGCCATGTGAGAAAGAGCACCAGCAGATACGGCGGCACCAGCATCCACACCAGTGGCAGGTTGTAGGCGATCTTGACGATCCCCGCGGCGATGCCGAAACCAACGCCGATGGCCACACTCTGCATCAGAAGCTTCTTGCGGAAAGCGCCAACCGTAATGCGCTCCACCGTGTCGCCCAGCGCATTGAGCGCAGGTTCTGCGAGCGTGGCGCCGTAACCGAGGAAAAAGGCGAACACTACAGCCACCAGCTTGCCGGCGTGTCCCTCGCCGAACAGCGGGCCTTCCGCATAACCGAGGCCCCAGGGCACGATCTCGGCGAACGATGCTGGTACGTTGGCGCCGAGCTGACTACCCAGCGGCGTCAAGCCAAGGGCGATACCGAGGCCGAACAGGCTCATGCCGAGCAGCGCGAACGCGATGCCGATGGCAACATCCGTACCACGCTTGAGCTGCTCGCGCAGCACCACCCGCAGCACGAGGAACAGGAACAGACAGAGGGGAACGATGGCGCGCAGCGCGTCCATCAATGCCTGCAACACCTGCTCCGAAAGCGACGTGTCCGCGTTCCAGGTGTCCTCCGAGAAGAGCTGCCAGCCAGGATCAAAGAACTGCTCGATGACCACCTGAGGATCGCGCAGCACGATCCGTCCATCGACGATCTCCGCTGCCTGCGCCTGATAGGTCACCTTGTGATTGGCCGGCAGCTCGCCATTGTCGAGATAGCGCGCCAGATCCGCCTGATCAAAATCCAGATGCTCGTTGGCGTGCACCAGCGGCCGCTGATCCTCCACCGTCTGAGTGCTGGCGCGCACCTCGCCGACGTAGCCCGGCATGCCGTAATAGTTGCCCTTCATGTAATGGAAGCCCGCGAGACACATGACCGCGACGATGGGGAACAGGCTTGCCAGCGTGACGATGCCGAAGCCGCCGTTGCCGCCGTCTTCGCTGCTGACCACGCGACACACGCCGATGCCGAGCGCCAGCACGAGCGGCACCGTCACCGGCCCGGTGGTCACCGCGCCGCAGTCCCAGGCGAGGCCGAGCACCGCCTCCAGCTCCGGCACCTGCTGGAACCATAATGACAGGCCGAGCAGCCCGGATGCGGCAGGAATCGCCAGCCACTTCAGCGGCCAGGCGTAGAAAAAGCGCAGCACACCGAGGAGCACCGCAAGGCCAACGCCAACCCCAACCGATCCCACGAGCTGCCCGGAAAAGTCGTTGAGCAGGCTGTACAGGAGTGGTGCATCCTCCGCCACCACACCGCTGCCGGCGGCCTTGAGCACCGCAATGGCCGGCTCAGCAAAGGTGGCGCCAATGCCCAGCAGAAAGGCGAACAGCAGGATCACCGCCATGGCGCTGCGCGTCGGCAGCACCGAGCCAATGACCTCGCCAAGAGGCATGAGGCCGAGCCGCAGGCCCTCCATGAAGAACATGAGGCCGACGATCACCACAAACATACCCACGCCGATCATGGCGGCGTAGACGATCGGCAGTTGCAGCACCAGCACCTGGAACAGCGCAAGGTACGCAACGATAAACCAGATGCCCTTCAGCTGCTCGACGAAGTTGCGGCGTACGTATGGTGCCAGGATACGGTAGGTATCCCGCCAGCCGATGGCGAATCTGGGGTTGTCGCGCACAGTTCCCTCTGCAGGCAATGTCCTGCAGAGGTTATCGGCACCTCACCGCGGAACTTGAGGCGCGGGGCACTCCGCCCGCCTCAGCCTCAGCTCTCGCCGTTGGTGTTCACAGAACGGGATTCACGCTGCTTGCGCAAGGTTTCCTGGGACTCCTCCGCCAGGTGATCCCAATCGCGCTGGGTGCGGCAGACCTTCTCGCGAATGCGGCTGCCGGTAACGCGCACACGTTTGCAGACCCGTTTGTCCTGTGCCTGCTGGTCCTTGGCTTTTTCTCCCTCGCCAGCCGCG
>JAUIED010000256.1 GCA_030428905.1 Gammaproteobacteria bacterium | reverse complement strand
ACAACTCTGCCAACGCTTTCTCGCCCGACGCCGCCATGACCGGGCTTCACTAACTCATCACAGGTTTTACATTGGTGGGCCTCAACGCCAGCACGTGCTCGCCCCTATCGACCTATGGCTGCTCTACGGACTCAGTTTCTGGGATTCTATGACTCTACGCAGCGCGCTGACCTCGGGCTACACCCGCTCCCTCACCGAAGACCTCTAAATCGAGGCCAGCGTCCAAGTCACAAAACAGCCGCTACAGCGAGTAAAGATACGCTACGTTCGTCCGCGTAATCTTGTCACGAGTTTCAGGAGAATGTGGAACAGGGCCAGGTCGAATCGGTGTGCGGGTAGTCTCAGCCCCACAGCAGGGTCTCCTCCCCATTCGTATCCCGCGTTGCAATCGCGGCGGTGTCGTCTTCGATAGTGGCGTAGAACTGTCGTTTCCACACCTCCAGGACGTTGACCGGTGCAGGAATCGTATTGTCCTTTGCGTAGTCAGCGACCAACCCTGCTGCACTTTGTCGAGCCAGTGTGCAATCCAGCCCGCGTTGAACTCCGCCCGCTTCCGCCGCGACAGTCCGCTCAAGCGGCGATCCGGCGAATACATCCACGAGAATTTCTGGTCTATCATGGATCCGTCGGAAGGTGACATCGACGCCCAGTGCGACCTGGTCGGGGAAGACAGGTTTCTGTGGGGGTCGGATTATCCCCACGTGGGCTCGCACCTCACTGCCATGCAGGAGGTAGAACAGGCGCTGGCGCCGATGGCGGAAGCGCGACGCAACAAGTTGCTGGGCGGCAACGCGAAGCGCCTGTTCAACATTTCCGTGCATTAACCGTTTCACGTGTGAGAACAGCAGAATGACGAACCAACGTACGCTCATCCGTGGCGGTGACATCCTGAGCATGTCCCCTGGCGAGGACACGGTCATTCACGGCGATGTACTCATCGAGGGTGGAAAGATCGCGCAGGTCGGGCAGGACCTCCCGTCGGCTTGTGTCGACATCATCGATGCCCGCAACTGCATCGTTCTGCCCGGATTCGTGGACACGCACCGGCACGTCTGGCAGACGCAGCTGCGCGGCGTGGCCACGGACTGGAGCATGTTCGACTACTCGGCGAATATCCGCTGGCGCTACGGCGGCTGCTACGATCCCGAGGACGCCTATCTCGGCAACTATGTCGGCGCGCTGGAGGCGATCAATGCCGGCATTACCACGATGGTGGATCATTCCCATATCACCATCTCGCCGGAACACTCCGCGCACGCGCTGAAGGCGTTTCGCGACAGTGGCATGCGCGGTGTGTGGTGTTTCGGTGCGTTCCGCAATCCGGACTATGCCGCGCACGCCGACCCGAAGGATGCGTTGATCGAGGGGTTTGGGCCGGTGCCGGCTTCCGTCATCGACAATGCACGGCACATGAGTGCCACCGCCTTCCAGGGTGAGGACGATCTACTGCGTTTCGGCTGGGCAGCCAACGAGCTGGAATTCTACGAACCGGACGCGATCACGGCTGAGATCGTGCTGGCGAGGGAGCTCGGTGCGGCCACCATCAGCATGCACGCGGGCATGGGGGCGTTCCGATCGGAGGTTCGTCTCATTCCCATGATGAACGAAGCAGGCCTGCTGGGTGAGGACATGCTGTTCGTGCACGGTGGCGGCTTTACGGATGCGGAACTCGCCACCCTGGCGGAAGCCGGTGTCGCCGTGTCCTCGACACCGGAAACGGAAATGCAGATGGGCATGGGTCACCCCGTAGCGGCGCGCGTCGCCGCCTCCGGTGGCAAGCCGTCGCTCGGCATCGATATTGCGTCAAACTTCGCGGGCGACATGTTCGCGCAGATGCGCCTGATGCTGCAGGCGGAGCGTCGCGAGCGGGGACGCCTTCTGCAGGCGGAAAATCATATGCCCGGCCGACTCGATTTCACCGCCGCCCAGGTACTGAGATATGCAACGGTGGATGGCGCGCGTGCCATCGGCCTGCAGGACAAGGTCGGCCGCATCGCCGTTGGGCTGGATGCGGACCTCCTCGTCATCCGCACGGACGCCATCAACATGGCGCCGGTCAACGATCACGTCGGGGCGGTTGTTCTGTATCCGAACGTCCACGATGTCAGCATGGTCATGGTCAGGGGCAAGGTGCTCAAGCGTGACGGCCGTCTTGTTGGCGTCGACTGGGATACGCTGCGTGAACGCCTTACGGCGTCACGCGACAGAATTCTGCACCGCGCGGCCAGCATTCCAAGAGCGCCTGCCGAAGAGTTCCTGGCGCCGTTCTGGTATTTCTCGAAAGACATGCGCCAGCCGGGTGCGAGATAGGGGTTGTTTCAGATGGCCAAGAATCCGCTCGATGGCTTCCAGATCGATCCTGCAACGTTGCGCTACGTGGGTGAAGGCCTGCAGCGTCCGGAGTGCATTCTGGCAGAGCCGGACGGTTCGCTCTGGACGGCGGATGCGCGCGGGGGTGTGGTGCACATCCGACCCGATGGGTCACAGAAGGTCATCACGCAATCGCAGCAGACGTCATTCTCTGTCGCGGCCGACGTGGTGGATCGCTACGTGCACGGCACATTGCCGAACGGGCTCGCCTTTGCCCGCAATGGCGACATCCTGATATCGAACTTCGGCACCGATCGGCTCGAGGTGATGACGCGGGAAGGCGAAACCCGCGTGCTATACGACAGCATCGACGGCAAACCCATCGGCAAGGTGAACTTCGTGCTGCGTGACAGTCAGGATCGGATCTGGCTGACCGTGTCCACGCTGATGCCCAACTGGATGGAAGCCGCCAGCCGGCTGCGTCACGACGGCTACATCGCAGTGGTGGACGAACGGGGCATCCGCATCGCCGCTGACGGCTTTGCCTTTACCAATGAAATCCGGATGGACGCCAGCGAAGAGTGGTTGTACGTGGCGGAAACCACTGCCATGAAGGTCACGCGGCTGCGGGTCGGGAAGGACGGCACGCTCTCCGACCGCGAGACCTATGGCCCGGAGAGTCACGGTGCATTCATCGACGGCATTACCTTCGACAGCTACGGCAACCTGTGGGGCACGCACGTGATGACGGACCGGATCTTCGCCATCACGCCGAACGGCGATCTCAGGATACTGCTCGATGACGACCGTGGTTCCGACGCGGGCAAGGCCATCATCGCCGCGTTTCATCGCGGGGAAGTCACGCCCGCGCACTTCGCGGCGTGCGGCGGCACCATTGCTCCCTGGATGGCCAGTCTCACCTTCGGCGGCGCGGATCTGAAAAACGTCTACATCGGCAGCCTGCAGGGCACGCGCCTGCCCTGGTTCCGCTCGCCGGTGGCAGGCCTGCCGATGGTGCACTGGAATGAACCTCGAGCGGAATGATCAGGGTTATACCCTGCCCGTGACGCCCGGCCTCAGATCGAGCACGTAAGCGATTGATTTGTCGTGAGCGAGCGGTAGCTCGCGTCGGATGGAAAAACGCCGGATGGACTTATTCATCATCCTGGTAACCGCGTTGAGTGCACCCGGTATTCGTGTACGATCACCCCTCCCCCCGGCACCGAAAACACGCATGATTCGAGTGGTACTCTGCTGCGTATGCCTCATCACCGCATCGAACGCCTTCGGCATCGATGCGCGGGAGTTGCGATACGCGCTGGTGATCGGCAATCAGGCGTATGCAACCGCGCCTCTGAAGAATCCGATCAACGACGCTGATGCCATGGCCGAAAAACTGGCCTCGCTGGATTTCGACGTTAAATCAGTGGCCGACAGCGACCTCGAAACACTGCAGTCTGCAATCGCCGACTTCTATGCACAGATCCAGCCCAGCGACTCACGCAAATCCCTGGCGCTCGTGTACTACGCAGGGCATGCGGTGCAAATAAACAACCGTAACTATCTGGTGCCTGTGGACGTACCGGCGGACAGACCGGCGAAGTTTCTTGCGGGGATCTACGACATCAATTCGCTGTTTGAGCAAATCCCACGGCTCAGCGCCATCCAGAACATCGTCATTCTCGACGCGTGCCGAAATAATCCTTTCACTGCGCTGAATGAACTGGTGGCCGATGGCCTCGCACCGCTTCGAGCACCGGCGGGGACACTGATCGCCTTTGCCACGGAACCCGGGTCCGTAGCACTGGATGGCGAGGGACGCAACGGGGTGTACACCAAACACCTGCTCAAACACCTCGAGCGCAAAGTACCCATAGAAGACGTGCTCAAGCGGGTGCGCCGGGGTGTAGCGAAAGAGACCCGCAATCAACAGATTCCCTGGGAGCACTCCTCGCTGCTGGAGGACGTGTACGTAAATCCACCCAGGAACCGACAGGTACCCGACCTCATCACCTTTTAGAACACATATGCGAGCCCCACGTGCAGGCTGTGTAGCGTCTCATCAACGTTGCTGAACGTGCGACCCGCAAAACGCACGTCTTGCTGATAGTCGTTGATCTTGAAGCGAGTCTGGAACAGCCAGTTACCCGCAAGAGGCATGGACCATGTGATGGCGTAGCTGATGCCCTTGGTATCGCCTGAAACCGAACCCGTCAGATCGTCGAACTCCAGTTCTTCAACATCTTCCGGTTCATCCGTATTTGCGGCGAAGTCGTTGTCGGCACGAAGGTCTGCATACGCAGCCGAGAAGTTCAGGCTGCCGGCGCGCTCCATGGCAAGCGTGTAGCTGATGCCGAAGTATGGTCCCTTCTGCTCGTAGCTCTCGGACTGTCCTCGCAGGATTTCACCATCTTCGATCTCCCGAGGACGGAAGTCGATGCTCGTCTTGCCGGTCTTGTAGCCTCCGAACACGGCCCATGACGGGCTGATCTGATAACCCACAGTGAGATCGAGGTCTTTGCGCGAGGCATC
>JAUIED010000255.1 GCA_030428905.1 Gammaproteobacteria bacterium | reverse complement strand
TAGGTGGTGGTGAACCAGGAAATGAAGCCTTCAAAGGCCTCGGCGTCGAAATCCGCCTCGTTCTGATGCGATACCGTGCGAAAGCGGATGGCCTCCGCCAGCCGCGTTGCGGCGCGTTGCACGTCTGCTGTTTGCGTAGTGGGCTCCACCGCTTCTTCGTCGGTAGGCGTGTGCTGCCATGTACGAAGCAGCACGACGGCAAGGAGAAGAACCACAAAAGCGGCAATGCTGATGACAGTCAGTTTCACGTTGATTCCTGTTTGCGACGTATACCAATGACATGCCCCACCTGAGCAGGTCGCGGCAAGGCGGTGTGCGCCTCGAGCAGGCGATCGACGCGATCCTGGATGTGCTGTGGAAACGGTGAGGCGCGGCGGCTCGCCATGTCCACATGCAGCGCGAGCTGCTCGGATGTGGCGGCCAGATAGCCTTCCTCGGCGTGGTACATCTCTTCGAAGAAGTGCAGTCGCTTGGAGTCTGCATCGAGCAGTTGAAAGCGCACCTCGATGGGGTCATCCAGCGACAGCTCGTTGAGGTAGTGCAGATGCACTTCCATGGTGAACAGAGAACCGCCGCCGGTCTGCGCGTATTGCGCACCGACGCCGAGCTGGTCGTATACGTGATCCACCCCCTGATCGAACACGACATTGTAGTAGGCCATGTTCATGTGGCCGTTGTAGTCGATCCAGGCTTGGTCCACGCGCGTCTGCGGGCAGATAATGGCACTCATGCGCACAAGGCTGCCTGTGACGGCGCGTGCGCGCAACAGTTCGTGGACGGGAGCGACCGTGCTGCAGCAACACATACGCCGCTTCCTGGTTGCGGGTTCCATCGGCTTCGTGGTCGATCTGGCGGTAATGGCGATCCTGCACCATGTCGCGGGTGTGCCGCCCATGCCGAGCCGGGTAGCGGCGTTTCTGGCCGCCATCCTCGTCACCTATGTGATCAACGCGCGCTATACCTATGAGGTGCGCGCCCGCGACGCGAGCTTCGTACGCTATCTGCTCGTGCAGTTTGCCGGTGCCGCGATCAATCTGGGCGTGTTCGCGTGGCTGGTGCTGAAGGACGGCTGGCTTGCCGAGTGGCCGATGGTGGCCCTGGCCACGGGTGCCATGATCGCCACCTTCAGCAACTTTGCTCTGTCACGGCGTTTCGTATTTCTGCGCCAGTGGTGATCAGCGCTCCCGCCGTCAGTGCTTCCGCCGTCAGCGTCTCCACACTTCGGCGGCGTAGGTACCGTTCATCAGCGACGCACCCGGCATCACGCGCAGATACCAGGGGTCGAGCCGCAACGGATCGAAGCCTGGAGAGTCGGCGTTCTCCCAACCGGGAATCATCGAAGGGTCGTAGCCCACAGGCGCCGGGCCATTGACGAACAGATCCCACACACGGTGCTTGGTCGCTTTGTCTTCTATCCAGGTGGTGTCGCACTCGGCCACGCAGGTGTCCTGAGCAGGCGTCCAGTAGTTGCAGGACAGATGCGGATTTCTGCCCAGGTGGTCCGCCTTCAGCGGCGTCTTAGCGGTGGCGATCCACCCTACCAGCTCCGTGCCGTTCCACTCCCAGATCGGGTGCAGCACCCGCGACCGTGGACGGTTGTGGCGGTCTACCGTAGCAGCCGTGCACCAGACGATCTGGTGCGCCATCTCCACGAACTTCGGTGCGACTTCTGCCAACGTGCTCATAGCTCTCTCCTGTGTGCGATCAGAGAAAAGTGTCAGAGCTGGAGCCTGGAGTAAAGGGTTAAAAGGGTGCTTAAAAAGTACTTCCTGTACTTTTTCAGCGACCGCGGGCTGTCGCCCGCTCACGCCGAATCAAGCACTTACGTGCTTGGTTCGCGGCCCGTCCGTCCCTGGCCGGGATACCAGGCTGCTTTATCAGCAGCCTGCTAACAGTCTCCCTGCAGGCTTACGATCCATCGGCGGATGAGGGCGATGCCTTCTTCGTGCGCAATGGCGCGGCCTACTTCTGGCATGCGCTGGCCCGGATCGTTGGTCTGCATGCGGTACGGCAGGATGGAAGCATCCGGATGCCCCGGCACGATACCGAAGCGGCGGTCGCCCGAGCCGCGACCTACGGCGATGGGTGGTTTGCACACGCCGTACTGCTGCGGCTGCAGTTCCGCGTAGTCGAGCAGCAGGCCGGAGGTGTCGGCGGCTCCGTGCGCGTTGTGGCAGTGCCCGCAGTTGATGTCGAGGTAGGAGCGTGCGGCGCGGTCCAGATCTTCATGGTCAATATCGACGTTCTGTGTAACCGCAGCTGGCAGCCCGGTGAGCTGACCGTTTGCCGCCATGGCGCGCAGGGTGGGCTCCGGCATGTGGCGCGCGCGCAGGCCGATGGGTTGGAATGCGCCCGTGGAATGGTTTGTCACGTGACAGCCGCCGCACTCATTGCGGGAGGGTACGGCGTAGGCGAAAGCCTCGCCGTCCAGCGATACTCGCAAAAGTTCGCCGGTCAGGTCGAGGTATGCATCGTCCCCTTGCCACACGTAGGGCAGCGCATCCCAGCCGTCGGCCTGGCGGACGAGCATGCGGGTTTCCAGCACGTCGTAGCCGCTGAGATCCAGCGCTGTCAGATCGCCGTGCCAGCGCACCGCTTTGCGGTATCCATCGCCGTCGTCCGCCTTGCTGTAGAAGAATGTCTTAGTGACGATGGTTCCAACGGGAAAGTCCAACGCCTCGAAGGTCTCGTAGGTTGCAGATGTCCCTGGCGGCAGGTAGAGCGTGCGATATTTCAGCGCGTAGTCGGAGAACAGCGGCGAGTTCACCTCATAGGGCATCACGCCCTCAGCGATCTGCATCCGGTCGCCACTGCGCTCGATCACCCCCCATGCAGACAGACGCTCAGGATAAGCGTCTGCCTGGTGGTGTTTCACACCGCCGCAGGCCGCCAGCAGCAGGGCTGCGAGCGCCGCCAGTAAACCGCTTGCACCTCTCAAATGTTGGCGAGCTCGATGGCCGGCAGCTTTGCAAGCTCGCACTGGTGGCTCGTCATGTCGGTGGTTGGGTTCGCGAACTCATTGGCAGCATCGACGTTGAGCAGCAACGCATCACCATTGGCCACGCAGATCTGCGGGCCACCCTCGCGTTGCGGATTGACGATGCCGTCCCACATCATGTCCGGTAGTTTGCCATCGTCGCCGAAGACGGCCACGCGGATCTGTTCCAGGTAGTCCTTACCGCCCTTGCTGCCTGCCCCAGACATCTTGTTGTCGTAGATGTAGATGTCCTCGGGGTAGGGGTCGAATGTGGGTACCGCCTCGCGCTCGTTGTAGTCGGCGCTGAAGAAGCTCGAAATGATGATGTTGGCGGTGTCGTTGTCGCGAATCTCGTTGTTGAAGATCTCTACGCCGTCGTTGGAGTTGATGATCACGCCGGTACCCGTGGGCACGCCGGCGACGGCGGTTCCGGCGGCGGCAAAGTTCGGCGTGTTGTTGCCGGTCACCTGGTTGTTGAACACCCGCGTGCTGTGGCCGAGCTGCGGCAGGCCCGGCATGTTGAACACGAGGATGCCGCCGGTGTTTTCGGTGGCGACGTTATCGTACACGTCGGCACCGATGGTATTTTCGATCTCGATGCCGGCCACGTTCAGCTTGGCTACGGAGTTGCGCACGATGACCTGGCGGGATTGGCCTACGTAGATGCCGGCGTCGGATGCGCCGATGGCGATGCAGCCCTCCACCAGCACGTTTTCGGTCTGCACGGGGTAGATGCCGTAGGCGCCGTTGTCGGTGCTCGGACCGGCGGTCCATTCCGTGCGCACACGGCGGATGATGATGTTACTGCCTTCGTTGATCTTCAACGCATCGCCCTTTGCGTCTTCAATCGCCAGATCTTCAATGGTGAAGTCGCTGGCGTTCACCAACACACCCTCAGCGCCCGCGAGCTGGTCGGCGAAGCTCAGCACCGACTTGCCCATGCCGGCGCCGCGGATGGTGACGCCGTCGGTGCTCAGCGTAAGGCTGCGATCGAAGCTGAATGTGCCTTCCGGCACGGTGATCACATCGCCCGGCTTGGCGGTCTCCAGGGCCAGGCGGAAAGTCTCCTGAAATGGTGTTTCAGTCTTCGGTGCTTCGGCACCGCAGGCGGCAAGAAAAATGGCGGCTAGTGCCAGAATGTTGGATCGCTTCATGTATCAGGGGCCCCCTCTAACAGGGGCGGGATCATAGCCGCTCGCGAATGCCTTGGCCAAGGTCAGCGCCGCGGGAGAGCCCCGCGGCGCGAAGCGGCGACTTAGTGTCGGCAGTAGCGATCGTGACGGTCGTGGCGATCGTGACGGTTGTGGCGGTCACGGCCGATGCGCGGCCAGAACGGGTCTAAGGTGCGTGCCATGTCCCTTGCGCGCCGGTGGTAGCGCGTGGGTTCTACATGCAGCGTGACGCCGCGGATGCGGGTGCCCGGAGTGAGGTGCAGTTGCCAGGCGCGGCCGTGGCTGCGCGGTGCGTGGATGTAGGTGCTGCGGCCGTTCAGGCTTTGATAGCCGGTGTGTTCCCGTCCGACACGCAGGCTGGCTGCACCCTCGTCCTGGTACCGCCGGGCCCTGCGGGTGTCCTTCTTCGATCGGTGTAGGGTGACGCCGCGCAGTTCGTAGTCTGAAGCATCGCTGCCGGTCTGAGCCGCCAGCAGGCGCTTCAGCGGTAGATGCTCGGCACCGCGCTCGACTTCCAGGTAGATGGTGCGCTCGTGTGCAGCTTGGGCGGCAGGAGCGAGGCTCACTGCTGAGAAGATGAATGCCAGGGTAAGAAATGAGAAAGCCTTCATGTCGATCTCCTTGTTAAGGTAGAGCGATCATGAAAGCATTCTACTGAACCGGCAGTGAACCGACTCTGAATGAACGTTAAATGGTAGGAACGTTAAATAGTAAGAACGTTAAATAGTAAGAACGGTAAGCGGTCTTCCTTGACCTGCGTGTG
>JAUIED010000357.1 GCA_030428905.1 Gammaproteobacteria bacterium | reverse complement strand
GTACGTGACGACGCCGCCTGAAACAGCGAATCAGCGTGATACCGCTTCGTGGCGGCCGTGGCAGCTACCGTGCCTCGCCACCCGGGCGGCCCGAACAGGTGCTGAAGCCTCTCTTTGAACGTCGCTGCTCGGCGTACGTCGTTCGACAGAGCGGTGTATTCGTGCAGCACCGCGGCGCGGAGATTGCCTGGCGCGATCGATGTGGTTATGCCGTAGACGCACGGCTCCTGCTGCTGCTCACGAACGAACGTTCCGAATAGACGGTCCCAAACAATCAGGATGCCACCGTGGTTCGCATCCAGATACCGAACGTTCGACGCATGATGCACCCGGTGATGGGAAGGGGTGTTGAACACCGCCTCTATCGGCTCGGGCAGGCGCTCGATCAATGGTGTGTGCAGCCAGAACTGGTAGCACAAGTTTACCGTCATGATGACGAGAATCATCCCGACATCGAAGCCAAGCAGCGGCAGCCACAACCAGAACGCCATCTTGGTCAGCCGTTCGCCAACACCCGCGCGTATCGCCGTCGACAGATTGAGCACCCTGGCCGAATGGTGATTAACGTGCCCGGCCCAGAGCAGTCTGATCTCGTGACTCGCGCGGTGCCACCAGTAGAACGCAAGATCATCAAGCAAGAGCAGCGCAAGCCAGGCCCACCACTGCCGGCCAACCACATCGCGCAGCGGGCTGATTTCATGCAGAAAGACCATCAGGACAATGGCCGCCTGCCGAGGAACGAACTCGACCACCGCGGCTACCATCATCAAACAGAACGAAGTGCGCGTCTCCGCGAAGTCATAGTGATCCGCATCGCGAACGCGGCTGAGATACACCTCAACGGCGATTGCCAGGAGGAACACCGGAAACACATACAGGAGCAGCTCGTCAGTGAGCAGGTACTCGAACCAGGTTTCCATGACAGGGTCAGCTCCGCGCTGGCAAAGCGCTCGCGTAGTAGGCACGAACGTCCGTGAAAGGATCTGTTACGAGCTTCACAAACCATACCAGCGCATTCCGTGCG
>JAUIED010000040.1 GCA_030428905.1 Gammaproteobacteria bacterium | reverse complement strand
CCGTGCCGGCATTGCCGGGCGCCACCAGCACTTCCTCTACGCCAGCGCCACGCTTCGCGTGCCAGGCCAGTGCATGCTCTCGGCCGCCCGAGCCAATGACGAGTACTTTCATATGGTGGCCCCCTTGTGGGTAAGTGGTAACAAGCAGGCGGCCGTCAGTGACGGAAGTGCCGTATGCCGGTGAAGACCATGCTGATGCCGTGCTCGTTAGCAGCGGCGATCACCTCGTCGTCGCGCATGCTCCCGCCGGGCTGAATCACCGCGACGATACCCGCCTCGGCGGCAGCGTCGATGCCGTCACGAAACGGGAAGAACGCATCCGATGCCATCACCGAACCCGGCACCGGCAAGCCTTCCTCTTCCGCCTTCATCGCCGCAATGCGGGCGCTGATGACCCGGCTCATCTGGCCCGCACCGACACCCACCGTCTGGCCGTTACGCGCATAGACAATGGCGTTGGACTTAACGAACCAGGCAACCTTCCACGCGAACAGCAGGTCCTGCATTTCCTGCTCGCTCGGGGCGCGCTCCGTCACCACCTTGAGCCCTGTTTCAGCAAAGCAGGTTTCATCGGCATCCTGCACCAGCAAGCCGCCCCCTACACGTTTGAACTCGCGGCCGCGGCCTCCGGCTGACAGATCGCCACACGCCAGCACACGCACGTTCTTCTTCGCTTTCGCTGCCTGCACCGCCTCGTCGCTGACCGACGGCGCCATGATCACCTCGGCAAACTGCTTGTCCAGCACTGTACGCATGGTGGTGGCATCCAGCGGCTGGTTGAACGCAATGATGCCGCCAAACGCTGATGTGGTATCCGCCGCAAAAGCACGCTCGTAAGCCTGGGTGATGTCGCTCGCAATCGCCACACCGCAGGGGTTGGCGTGCTTGACAATCACGCACGCAGGCTCTTCGAATACCTTCACGCACTCAAGCGCCGCATCCGCGTCAGCGATGTTGTTGTACGACAGCGCTTTGCCCTGCAGTTGCGCGAGTGCGGCAACGCTTCCCGCCGGCGGCTGCGCTTCGCGGTAGAAGGCTGCCTGCTGGTGCGGATTTTCGCCGTAGCGCATGTCCATGAAGTGAGCGAAGGGCAGGGTCAGCTCTTTAGGAAACTCGCCGTCGTCGCCCAGATACTGCGCGATGGTGGCATCGTAGTGGGCGGTGTGACGAAAAGCTTTTACCGCATACCGTCGGCGCATGTCAGCGCTGATGCCGCCCTCGGCGAGTGCGGCGAGCACCTCGTCATAGTCTGCAGGGTCTACAACCACCAGAACGTCAGCATGGTTCTTGGCAGCGGATCGCAGCATCGCCGGGCCGCCGATATCGATGTTCTCGATGGCGAGTTCAGGGGTGCAGTCCGGCCGCGCGATGGTTTGCGCAAAGGGGTAGAGATTCACCACGACGATGTCGATACGCTCGATACCGTGCTCTCCCATGACATCGCTGTCGACCGCCCGTCGCCCGAGAATGCCGCCGTGCACCTTCGGATGCAGGGTCTTCACCCGGCCGTCCATCATCTCGGGAAAGCCGGTGTACTGCGACACCTCGCCAACCTCTAAGCCTGCGCTTCGCAGCGCTTTGTGGGTGCCCCCGGTGGAGAGTATGGCAACGCCGTGAGCGGCAAGGCCCCCGGCAAAAGTTTCAATGCCTGTCTTGTCCGATACGCTGACAAGCGCCCGCACTGGCTTCATGGTCATCTTCACCCCTTTCAAGATCGTCCTGCATCAACCTGCCAAGCCAGCGCAGCTGCGCCTCACCCGTCTCAAGCCGGTTGAATTCCCCCACCTTGCTGCCATGCCCCAGATGCAGCAGGTATTGTTCTATGTGTTTGCGAACCACGCGGTAGCCCTTGACGCCGTAGAGCTCGAGGCTTCCCTGCACCTGCGCCATTGCCGCCCGCCAGCGTGCTTGCCGCGCCGGCGCCGGCGCTCCGGCGATCTCACCCAGCAACCACGGCCGTCCAACCGCTGCCCGGCCGATCATGACGCCATCAGCACCTGTGTATCGCAGCACGGATTGCGCCTGTGCGCGGCTCGTGATGTCGCCGTTGGCGAACACCGGTACAGCCACGGCCGCTTTGACGGCGCGCACCGTATCGTATTCCACCGCACCTTTGAAGCGGCAGGCACGGGTCCGTCCATGCACGGTGAGCGCCTGCGCCCCGGCAGCTTCAGCGATGCGCGCGACCGCCACACCGTTGCGGTTTTCAGGGTCGGTTCCCGTACGCATCTTCGCCGTCACCGGCACGCACACGGCTGCGGCTACCGCCTCGACGATACGCCCAACCAGTGCGGGCTCGGCGAGAAGCGCCGACCCGGCGGCGCGCCGACATACTTTCTTCGCCGGACAGCCGAAGTTGATATCGATGACCTCAGCACCATCATCCGCATGCCGCCTGGCGATGTCCGCCATGGCAGCCGGATCGCTGCCGGCAATCTGCACGACCATTGGACCGGAGCCGGGAAGCTGCTGCCGCCGCGAAGCAGACTTCTCCGTGTGCCACAGATCCTCGCGCGAGGCCACCATCTCGCCCACCGTGTAGCCCGCGCCAAACTGCCACGCGAGGCGTCGCATGGGTGCATCGGTTAAGCCCGCCATAGGTGCGAGCAGCACGCGGTTACGCAGCAAAACAGGGCCGATGCGTACCACCTCTTCGTCATCCAGGCATCCTTCACGCGCAACGCGGCTAGCCAATGCGACGCTCATCGCAGGCTCACCTCGTAGCGGTCAGAGCCGGGGCCTGGGTCTTTGATCTCCACGGATACGTGGGCAGGCGTTTTGGCGGCGATTTCTCTGGAGCCGGCGAAAGACCCTGCAAGGTACTCCTCCGGTTTGAAGCGCCGCCATGCCACCAGCTGCCCCGCATTGGTGTTGAACGACAGTTCGATCTCAGGCCAGGCCTGAGGGAAGTCCGCGGCATTGACGAACAGTACGTCCACCACCAGAACACCGGCCTGGTCCGGGTGCCCACGCACGATCACATTGTTGAGCACGAGCTGATCCACATCGCGCAGCGGTTCCAGCTCGCATCCGGTTACGGCGCAAACCGTCTCCGGCAACCACCGCTGCTCGGGCTTTTTCTCCATGCTCGGAAACAGCAGATACACCGCCTGCAACGCCAGAAAAGTCAGCAGCAGACCACCGGCAATATACGGCCAGCGCCGCCTGGGCGGCGGCGCGTCGGCTTCAAGCGCCCCTGCTTCCCAACCGCCTGGAGGGACTTTCAGGTCGACAGATGGCGATGGTGTGGTCTGTTCAGACTCAGCTGGTGCGAGTTGCGTTGACGAGGTTTGCGCTACTGTCTCTGGCTGCGCCTCGTCCACCTCGGGGAGGACATCATCGGCGGCAGGCTGCGCTTCTGGTTCCACAAGCTCATCTGCGGCAGGCTCATCAGGTGGTGCCAGTTCTTCGAAAAAGGCAGCGGCATCGCTCGCATCCGCAGCTGCGTGCTCGTCGGGCTCAGCGACCTCCGGCAGCTGGTCAGTCAAGCCTGCCAGCAGCTCATCCGCCGTCAGCGCTTCCGCCGTCAGCGCTTCCGCCGCAGGCGCTTCCGCCGCAGGCGCTTCCGCCGCAGGCAATTCCGCCGCAGGCGCTTCCGCCGCAGGCGCCTCCGGGCCGCCGTCCGCCACGTCCTCCTGCGATTCGTCCGGCAGATCAGCCAGATGTTCAAGCGCACCAAATCCGTCGTTAGCAGCCTCCTCTGACCAGGCTACCGGCGCATAGTGCTGCGGCATCACGCCCTCAACGGCGTTGGCTTCCTGCAACGACACTTCTTCAGGTTCAGCCGCAGCCTCAAGATCCGCCACCACCTCTGAGGCATCCTCGGTGATCGCCAGGTCATCGAACCAGCGCACCGCTTCGGAAGCAGCAGACGAATCCTGTTCCAGTTCACCCAGCAGTTCGTCGAGCGCATCGTCCGGCGCGCGGTCGTCCGCGGCAGGCTCGCGGTCCCACTGCAGGTAGTCGGTGCCCAGAAACACTTTCAGACAAGCGCCGCAACGCACACGGCCATTGGCTACCTGCAGCTGCGATTCCGATACGCGAAAACGGGTCTGGCAGTTGGGACACTCGGTAACGAGCGGCTCGAGATCTTCGCTAGGCAGAGGCACGCTGTCCCTCCAGGCGCACCCAGGTGGCACCATCAGCAGACCGGCGGTCTCCCACCGCCAGGGGAACGTCTGGGTAAGCCGCGACGACCGCTTCCGCCTGCGGCGCGAGAATGCCGGTAAGCAACAGATGCCCACCACGGGCAAGCGCCGCGCTCAGTACGGGCGCAAGCGCAATTAGCGGGTTGGCGAGGATATTGGCTACCACCACGTCGAAGGGCTCAGATTGGGCTGCAAATTCGTCCGGCGACAGCACAACGAGCTGCCTTTCCGGGACGCTATTGTAGTGGGCGTTTTCTCTCGTCGCTAACCAGGCTTGCGGATCGATGTCCACGGCCACCACCTCGCGTGCGCCGAGACGGGCGGCGGCGACCGCCAGAATGCCGGAGCCGCAGCCGAAATCGAGCACCCGCCGGCCGGCAAGCTCTGCGTGCGCAAGATATTCCAGGCACATCTGCGTGGTGGGGTGGCTGCCGCTGCCGAAGGCAAGGCCGGCGTCGAGGAATACCACAGCACCTTCCTGCCGCGGCTCCGTACGGCCGGACTTAGGTTCGAGCCGCAGACGACCGCCACCAAATACCAGCGACAGAGCCGGCACGCCGCCAAGCCAGGCGGATTCCGGCAGCTCGGCTTCGGTGATTTCCGCGGTCTCGAAACGGCTGCCCAGCACTTCCCGCAGCGGCGCGAGATCGCTATCTGCCGTAAACAGGCCGGTGACCAGACACCGGCTCCAGAGGGCTGCAGCGCCTTCGGCTATCTCACCCGCATGCGCGACGAACAGCGCTTCATCCGACGCCGCAGACGTCGTGACGCTCACCGCCCCCGCAGCTTCGAACAGGTCGCTCGCCAGCAGCGCATCGTCTGCCGGCAGCACCACGGCAAGCTGCCGCCAGGTGTTCACCGGAGATGCAAGAGGGCCTGCCCGGATCCTACGGGCTCGCCATTCTCCACCAGGATCCGGCCGATCTCACCGTCCTGCTCGGCGCGGATCTCGTTCATCATTTTCATGCTCTCGATGATGCACAGGACATCGCCCGCATGCACACGGCTGCCTACGCTCACGAAGGCAGGCTCACCCGGTGCAGGCGCCGCGTAAAATGTACCCGCCATGGGGGCGCGCACCGGCACGAAAGCGGCTTCAGGTACCGCGCTGCCAGCGGCGATTGATGGCGGCGGCGCAACCACTGCCGCATCGGCAACCGGCGCAGCGCCCACGGGGCGGGCGATGCGCACCGCCTCATCGCCGCTACGCACTTCGAGCTCAGAGATGCCGCTCTCTTCCACCAACTCGATGAGCTTTTTGATCTTTCTCAGGTCCAATGCTCTCTCCCATGCCGCCTTTTGTCGTTTACCGGCACTTTAGCGGTATTTTGACCGCCTTTTAACCGAAATTGTCAGCTAGATAGCAGCCAGAACCGCGTCTAAGTGCTGCTCCAGCATGGCCGCGTCAACCCCGCCCTGGATGCGAAAATCCGTCATCTCGCTGCCATCTGGCGCGAAAAACAGCAGAGTCGGCGGACCGAACAATCCGAAGCCGTCCAGCAGTGCCTGGTGGGCGTCGTCGTTGTCCGTGATGTCCGCACGCAATAGATTGAAATTCGCGAAACGTGCAGTGATCTGCGGCTGTGGGAACACGTCTCGCTCCATAATCTTGCAACTGATGCACCAGTCGGCGTACAGGTCGAGCATGGCCGGACGGCCACCGCCCGCCAACAATCGGGCATCCAACTCCGGCCGATCGTTGACAGCGAACCACTGCGCGTCATGAGACTCCTGCGCACCTCCCGCACCAGTGCGCTCCGCCGCCAGCAGCGGCGCCAGGGGCCGCAGCGGATCATTGGCACCGCTGGCAGCGCCGATCAGCAGCAGCACGCCATAGACCAGGGCGATGTAGCCGCTGGCTTTCCACAGCTGGCCCCAGCCGGTGCGCGGGCTCCGATCCAACGCCCCGAGATATACGCCCGAGCCGATGAGCAGCGCCGCCCACAACGCGAGCGTCACCGACGCCGGCACAATGCGTTCCACCAGCCAGATCGCCACGGCCAGCAGCAGCACGCCAAACACCGCTTTGACGGTGTCCATCCACGCACCGGCACGCGGCAGCAGATGACCGCCGCCCGCGCCCACGAGGAGCAAAGGTACGCCCATGCCGAGCCCCAGCGACAGCAGCGCCATACCGCCAAGCAGCGCATCTTCCGTCTGGCTGATGTACACCAGCGCGCCGGTGAGCGGCGCCGACACGCACGGGGACACCACCAGACTGGACAATGCCCCCATGATCAGCACGGACAGGTGCTTACCGCCACCCTGGGCGCTGCCCAGATCATTGAGCCGATTCGTCAGGCCACTCGGCAGGCGCAGCTCGTAAAAGCCAAACATCGAAAACGACAACGCCACGAAGGCCAACGCAAACACCGTCAGCACCGCCGGCGACTGCAGCTTGGCCTGCAGGTTGAGCTCTGCGCCAAAAAGCCCCACCAGCGTGCCGACGAAGGCATAGGTCACCGCCATGCCAAGCACGTAGGCCAGGGAAAGCGTGAAAGCGCGGCGCCGGCTGAGCCCCTCCCCCTCGCCAACGATGATGCCTGACAGAATGGGCACCATGGGCAGCACGCAGGGCGTGAACGCAAGGCCAATACCCGCCAGCAGGAACAGCCCCATGGCCACCCACACACTGTCGCCGGAAAGCAGGTTGGTAAACGCGTCGTCCTGCGTGGCTGCCGTCGGCTGTGGTTGCGGGGCCGACGCGGCTGCCTGCGGCGCATCGCCAAACGACACCCACCGGGTTTCCGGCGGGTAGCAGATGCCAAGCTTCTCGTTGCAGCCCTGATAGCTCACGCCCACCTCGCCGCTGCCGCTCACGGCGCTCACCGGCAGACGCACCTCCACCTCGTGGAAATACACCTCGACCTCGCCCTCCCAGTCGTCGAACTTGGGCTTACCAGGCGGAATATCCGGCACACCCAGAGCGACGAGCGCATCGGGGCGGGACTGAAACTTGAAACGGTGTTTGTAGAGGTAGTAGTCCTCAGGCATCTCCCAACGCAGCAGCAGCGTATCGTCATCCACGAGCGCGTGGCTGAGCACGAAAGCCTCGTCGCTGGGTAGCGGCTCCTCGGACTGGGGTGCAAACGGGTCTTTGCCGCCGAATTCGAGCCCCCAGGCAAACGCTGGTGACGTAAAAAGCAGCAGTGAGAGCAGGAGCCTAACCATCTGATGGCCCGAGTCGGCGTACAATGCCGCGGTTTTTAACACATCAATTCCCCTGTCGTCGTGATGCGCATCCGTTTGCACCGTCTGATCGTTCTCGCCTGCCTGGTTGCGGGCGCCCCGGGCTGTCAAACACCTTCACCAACGCCCGCGCCGGCGCCGGTGCTTCCCCCACCGGAGCCGGTGGCACCGGAGCGGCTCTATCCGTTGTTCGACGCCGCGGAGGCGGCACTCGCCGAGGACCGGCTCACCGCCGCCCCAGGCCAGCAGAGCGCCCACGGCTATTTTCTCGAGGTGTTGGCGTTGGACCCCGGAAACGACGAAGCGTTGCGCGGCGTTGAGCGCATCGTCGAGCGTTTCGTGGAGCTGGCTTTGACGGCAGCTGACGACTGGCAGCTGGCAACCGCCCGCTCGATGCTCGCCCGCGCCCGCCTCATCGACGCAGACCACCCGTCCATCGCCCCCACGCAGACGCAGATCGACCTGCTCAGCAATGCAAACCGTGAGGAGCAATTCTTCGACTATAAGAACATGCACAGCGTTGAGAGCCAGCAGCTACTTGCGCGTATGGGCAAGACCGCCAAGACCTTCGACTGCCATGCTCGCATTCGTGCGCAAAACGACGTGCAGGGTCGCTGGATGTATCAGCAGATGAATGCAGCGGCTGGGGACGATAGAGTGCGCGCAACCATGGAGGTTGGCCTGCCGGCGCGCGTAGCGCTGGTGTGCTTCAACCCCTGAAACCACACCTTGGCATGCAGAGGAGAATTTGCGGTTGAACCTGAAATTCTGGCAGCGTAGATACCCGAGCGTGACCAACCTCGACCGAACGGAGAGCCTCATGGGCCGAATCGGCATGATCAGCGGCACCCTCATCGGCATCTACCTGCTGGCCGCAGCCCTGATGGGCTGGTGGTGGGATTTCGAGCCGGATCTTGAGGACATCAACGCCCGCGCCGAAGCACACGCCTCGGCAAACGGCGTGCAGCCGGTCACCGGCTACACCACCGCCTACACCGTGATCTTTCTGGCCGATACGCTGCTGGAAAAACGCGGCGGCTACCTGTCCAACGACCGCTTCCCGCCCGGTGTGTGGATGGACAACGTACCCAATTGGGAATTCGGCGTGCTCACGCAGATCCGCGATGCGGCGCGCTCGTTCCGCATCGATTTCTCCCGTTCACAGAGCCAGTCGACGGAAGATCCGGACCTGGAGAAAGCTGAGCCACGCTACTTCTTCGACAACGAAAGCTGGATTCTGCCGCAGTCGGAAGATGAGTACCGCGACGCAACGAAGTTCTTCAACGCCTACCTCAAGCGCCTCGCTGACCCGGCTGTCAGCAACGCGCAGTTCTACGCTCGCGCAGATAATCTGCAGAAGTGGCTGGAAGGGGTGGAGAGCCGCCTGGGCGGGCTGTCGCAGCGACTGAGCGCCAGCGTCGGCAAGCGGCAGCTGAACATCGACCTGGCCGGGGATGCCGCAGCGTCTCAGGCAACGGATGCACCGGCGGAAACGGAATACAAAACCGCCTGGCTGGAGATCGACGATGTATTTTTCGAGGCCAGAGGCCAGACATGGGCTCTCATCCACCTGCTCACCGCCATGGAGCGCGACTTCGGCGACGTGCTCGATAAGAAAAACGCCCGTGTGAGCCTGCAGCAGATCATCCGCGAGCTGGAACCCACCCAGGAAACGGTGTGGAGCCCGATGATCCTGAACGGTGATGGCCTCGGCTTCCTGGCCAACCACTCGCTGGTGATGGCTTCCTACGTGGCGCGCGCCAACGCCGCCATCATCGACCTGCGGGCTTTGCTCACCCAGGGTTGATCGGTTCGAGTCGCTGGGCACCAGAATATTGCGCCTGCTGGCGCCGCCCGCCCACGCTGTTATCATACGCGCCGCCTCGGGAGGGGCGCGCAAACTCTAGCTGGGAAACAAAGACAATGGATCTAACCCTGATTCCACCCGTTCTGGGTGTCGTGGGGCTGGTGGCCGCTGCGGTCATTTACAGCCTGATCAAACGGTACGACGAAGGCAACGACGTCGTGAAGAAGATCGCCGAGCAAATTCACGTTGGTGCCATGGTGTTCATGCGCCGTGAGTACACGATGCTGGCGCTGTTCGCCGCCGTGCTGCTGGTGCTCGTTTTTCTCTCACCGCTCGGTTGGAAGACCGCGGTCGCCTTTCTCATCGGCGCCGTGTCATCCGCATCGGCCGGCTGGATCGGCATGTATACCGCCACCAAAGCCAATGTGCGCACCACCACGGCAGCGCACACCGCCGGCCAGGCACAGGCGCTCTCCGTGGCATTTTTCGGCGGCTCCATCATGGGCCTGGCGGTTGCCTCGCTTGGCCTCATGGGCCTGGGCATCGTCTACCTGATCTACGGCAGCAACCCAGCGGATGCGCACTACATCCATGGCTTCGGCATGGGCGCATCGGTTGTCGCACTGTTCTCCCGCGTGGGCGGCGGCATCTACACGAAGAGCGCTGACGTCGGCGCCGACCTGGTAGGCAAGGTCGAAGCAGGTATTCCCGAAGACGATCCGCGCAACCCAGGCGTAATCGCCGACAACGTTGGCGACAACGTGGGTGACGTGGCCGGCATGGGTTCGGATATCTTCGAAAGCTACTGCGGCTCGATGATCGCAACGATCGCCATCGCCTCAACAATGGCGGTCACCGGCCTCGATGCGCTGGCGCCGGGTCTCGGTGATGACGACAGCCGTGCGGCGTTGATGTTCCTGCCTCTGGCGCTTGCGTCCACTGGCCTCGTGGCATCGATCATCGGCATCGGCATCGTGCGCAGCCAGTCCAACGCGGCCCCGGCTCTCGCCCTGCGGATCGGCATGATCGCCACCCCCATTCTCTTCATCGCGGCTGCGTACTTCGTGGTCGGTGGTGTGGGCATCAGCCACAACATCTGGTGGAGCGTGCTGTTCGGCTCCGTGGGCGGAGTAATCATCGGCCTCGTCACCGAGTACTACACCTCTTCCAAGCCTGTGGTGCGCATCGCTGAGTCCGGCCAGACCGGCCCGGCCACCGTGATGATCACCGGTCTCGCAGTCGGCATGGAATCCGTAGTGGTGCCGCTGCTCACCATCTGCGCCATCATCTTCATCTCCACCGAACTTGCCGGCCTCTACGGCGTGGGCATTGCCGCTGTGGGCCTCCTGGCAACCGTGGGCATGACCATGGCGGTAGACGCCTACGGCCCCGTTGCCGACAACGCCGGCGGCATTGCCGAGATGGGTGGCCTTGGTAAAGAAACCCGCGCCATCACCGACTCGCTCGACGAGCTCGGCAACACTACCGCCGCCATGGGCAAAGGCTTCGCCATCGGCGCTGCGGCGCTCGCGGCACTGGCGATCATCGCCGCCTACGTGGAAACCATTCACCACGTGCGCGACGGCGATTTCGTGCTGCACATTGGCGATCCGAACGTCCTCATCGGCCTGTTCATTGGCGGCCTGGTGCCGTTCCTGATCGCTTCGATCACGATGACCGCTGTGGGCGACGCGGCCATGGACATGATCCAGGAGATTCGCCGCCAGTTCCGCGAGATCCCCGGCCTGCTGGAAGGCAAGGCTGAGCCCGATACCGCCAAGTGCGTGGATATCGCCACCTCAGCCGCACTCAAGCGCATGCTGTTGCCTGGCGTGATCGCCGTAGGCGTTCCGCCGCTCGTGGGCTTCACCCTCGGCGCGGAAGCGCTGGGCGGCACGCTCGGCGGCGCGCTGCTCGGTTGTGTGCTCCTGGCGCTCACCATGGCCAACGCCGGTGGCGCCTGGGACAACGCCAAGAAGTACGTGGAAAAGGGCAACCTTGGCGGCAAGGGCAGCGACGTGCATGCCGCAGCCGTCGTGGGCGATACCGTGGGCGATCCCTTCAAGGACACCTCCGGCCCGAGCATGAACATCCTCATCAACGTGATGGCGATTGTCAGCCTGGTGATTGCACCGCTCGTTGCCTGAGCCGGCTCGATGAGCCTCGAAAAAGCCGCGCTCAGCGCGGCTTTTTCTTTGGAACACAAAAAAATGAAAGTAGATCGCGTCATCCTCGAAGGCGATGAGGTGCGGCTCGAACCGCTTGAGGAACATCACACGGATGCGCTGTGGGAAATTGCCGGGGACGCGTCCATCTGGCAGTTCATGCCTTTCAGCGTGGCAACGCGCGAGCAGTTTGTCGCCTACCTTTTGGGTTTGCGCGACCAGCAGCGCTCAGGGCGCGCACTGCCTTGGGCGACGGTGCAGCGGGGCAACCCCGACCGTGTCGTCGGCGCTACGAGCTACCTTGAAATAACACCGGCACACAAGAGACTCGAAATCGGCGCGACCTGGCTCACCGCATCCGCACAACGCACGGCTGCCAACACCGAAGCCAAGCTGCTGCAGCTCACGCATGCATTCGAGGTGCTCGGCTGCAACCGCGTGGAGTTCAAAACCGATTCGCGCAACACACGTTCACGCAATGCTTTGGCTCGTATCGGCGCTCAGGAGGAAGGAACGTTTCGCAACCACATGGTGATGCCGAACGGTCGCCTCAGGCACAGCACCTGGTTTTCCATAACAGCTGAGGAATGGCCTGGTGTGAAATCCGCTCTGCTCAACCGGTTGCGTAGGTCTTAGCCGCAGCCCCGTCGATTACCGCACACAGGCCGTCAAGGCGTGCCTGCCAGGCAGCGTCGATCTCCGTCGTCCAACCCTCGGCCATCTCGTCGCGTACCACGTCGCGGACGGCCTGCAGCACGTTGCGGTACATGTGCGGCTCGGCACCGTAGGCGCGATGGTTGTCCACCTCGAAGTCGAGGTATTCCTCTTCGTCCGCCGGCTCCGGGTTGAGCACCAGGCGATACACCTCATCGAGCATGCGACCGCGCATACCCTCATCGGTGTGCATCATCACCTCCGCGGACTGAGGGCAGAGCTCGAAATAGCGCGCATAGATACGATCGTTGATATCGCCCGCGCTTTCCGCCACCCGCTCGAGGGCTGCGTATACGAGATCGTCCGCCATACATCCTCCATTGCGGGCTTGGCGGCCCGCGTCGTTACACCTTGAACGACGGTAGCTTCTTGGCCACCAGCACGTTTTTCAAGCGCACGTACCTCGGCAAGCCGTCTTTGTAAGCCGGATAGTCCTCTCCGGCGATCAACGGCGCAAGGTAGCGCCGCGCCGCGGCGGTAATGCCGAAGCCGTCTTTGCTGATGTAAGTCTTCGGCATTTTGCGCTCCACGTTGGCCACGCGGGAAAGCTTCGCCTCGCCGATCGTCCAGCGGTAGGGCTTGTCGCTCTTGCGCACGATGGTGGGCATCACCGCGTTCTTGCCGGCGAGTGCGAACTCCACGGCCGCCTGACCGAGGGCAAACGCCTGATCCACGTCGGTCTGCGAGGCGATGTGCCTGGCGGCGCGCTGCAGGTAGTCGGCCACCGCCCAGTGGTACTTGTAGCCGAGGTTGTCCTTCACCATGTTGGCGATGGTGGGTGCAACGCCGCCGAGCTGCGTGTGGCCGAACGCATCCTTGCCGCCGGCGTCTGCGAGAAAGGTGCCGTTGGCATACTTTGCGCCCTCGCTGACCACAATTACGCAGTAGCCGTTCTTCGTCACCGTGTCCTTCACCTTGCGCAGGAAGGCGGTCTTTTTAAACGGTACTTCCGGCAGCAGGATGATGTGCGGTGCATCATCGGCGTTCTCCTGTGCCAGGCCCGCAGCGGCGGCGATCCATCCTGCGTGACGGCCCATCACTTCCAGAATGAACACCTTGGTGGAGGTTTCGCACATCGACGCCACATCGAGCGCCGCCTCGCGTGTGGAGACTGCCACGTACTTGGCAACGGAGCCGAAACCGGGGCAGGCATCGGTGTAGGGCAGATCGTTGTCCACCGTCTTCGGGATGCCGATACAGGTGATCGGGTAGCCCATCTTCTCGCTGAGCTGCGACACCTTGTGGGCGGTGTCCTGCGAGTCGCCGCCGCCGTTGTAGAAGAAGTAGCCGATATTGTGCGCGCGGAACACATCAATCAGGCGCTGGTATTCGCGGGCATTTTCTTCCAGCGACCGAAGCTTGTAGCGACAGGAGCCGAAAGCGCCGCTCGGCGTGCTGCGCAGCGCCTCGATCGACTTCAGCGGCTCGCGGCCGGTGTCAATCAACTCCTCATTGAGTGCACCTAGAATGCCGTTTCTGCCTGCAAAAACCTTACCGATCCGGTCTTTGTGCTTGCGGGCCGTGAGTATGACGCCGCTGGCTGAGGCGTTGATTACCGCAGTGACACCGCCGGACTGTGCATAGAATGCGTTCGCTTTGCTCACCATAACGTCAATCGGGCTTCCCTGTTCGAATGAGGCTTAATTGTCGGCCAAGCGTGCGAGTTGTGCGAGAATTTCCCGGCAGTTTTTACCGCGATATCACGTGCTCACCGTCATCAGCTATTTCTGGCAGCTCGCGCTGCTGCGCGGCAACCCATCACAGGTGCCTACGGCAACCTGGTTTGTTGCATTGGTCATTGCCGCCAATTTGGCGGTCAGCATCGCGCTGTCTGCCGTGCTCAGCGAAGACACCACACCGCTGCGCATCAGCACCGCCATACTCGTACAGCAGGCGGCGCTGGCGGGCCTGCTGTGGACAGGATTGTATCTGCGCGAGCTGCCGAACCGCTTCGTGCCGACATTCACCGCCTGGCTGGGCTGCGATCTGATGATCACCGCCGTGTTCGGGTTGCTGCTGCCGGCGTTGCAGCAGCTCACCGGCGCACAGCCCACGCCAGGTATGCTGGTGTTCTTTTTCTGGTCCATGGCAGCCGCCGGCAATATCCTGCGCCACGCCTTCAATGTCGGCATGCCCTTCGGTGTGGTCATCGCCCTCGGGCTGACCATGTTTGCCACCATCATCAGCCAGACGGCCATCAACGCATGACGCGCACCTACTTTCTCGGCATCGGCGGCACCCTCATGGGCAGCCTCGCACAGCTCGCTAAAGCCCTGGGTCACGAGGTGAGCGGCAGCGACAAGGCGCTCTACCCGCCCATGAGTGATCAGCTTGCTGCAGCGGGCATCGAGGTATTCGAGGTCTTCGATCCGGCGCAGTTGGAGCCCGCCCCCGATGTGGTGGTGGTGGGTAATGCGGGCCTGCCACGGGGCCATCCCGCCATCGAGCACATTCTCAACCACGGGCTGAACTATACGTCCGGCGCCGAGTGGCTGGGCAACGTAGTGCTGCGCAATCGCTGGGTGCTCGCGGTGGCCGGCACCCACGGCAAAAGCACCACGGCCAGCATGCTGGCATGGATCCTCGAACACGCAGGGATGGCGCCCGGCTACCTCATCGGCGGGGTGCCGAAGAATCTCGATCGCTCAGCGCGCCTCGGTGATACGCCGTTCTTCGTGGTGGAGGCGGACGAGTACGACACCTCCTACTTCGACCGGCGTTCCAAATTCGTGCACTACCGGCCGCGCACCGCCATCATCAACAATCTCGAGTACGACCACGCCGATATCTTCCCGGATCTCGCCGCCATCCAGACGCAGTTTCACCACCTGTTGCGCTCGGTGCCCGGTGACGGCCTGGTGGTGGCGCCCAGCGCCGACGACCATGTGGACGACACACTGAAGCTCGGCTGCTGGACACCCATCGCGCGATTCGGCGCGGAGCCGGTCAAGCATGGCCAGCCCATGGACAACGGCGAGCGGTTCCATCCCGGGGACACCGAAGCGGATGGCAGCGCTTTCGAGGTGTGCCTGAACGACCAGGTACTCGGCCGGGTGCAATGGGGCATGTTGGGGCGCCACAACGTCAACAACGCGCTGGCCGCCATCGCCGCGGCGCGGCACGCCGGGGTGTCACCGACGGTTGCAATCGAAGCCCTCAACGCCTTCGAAGGCGTGAAGCGCCGGCTGGAGCGCATCTACGACGACGGCAACACACGTGTATACGACGACTTCGCCCATCACCCCACCGCCATCCGCAGCACGCTGCAGGGCTTGCGCAATGCCGTGGGGGCGGATGAGCTCATCGCCGTGATCGAGCCGCGCACGCACACCATGTCGCTCGGCACCCTGCGCGACGAGCTCGCCACCTGCGCCGCCCCCGCCGATCGGGCGATCTGGTTTCGCGGTGAGAACATCAAGTGGGACGTCACCGAGCTGGCGACGCACTGTGTCGTGCCGTCCACCGTGTACGACAACATCGACCGCCTGGTGGAGCACCTGGCTAGCCCAGGGAGCAGGCGCAGGCACATCGTCATCATGTCCAACGGTGCATTTGGCGGCATCTATGGCAAGCTGGCCGATGCGCTCAACGAATCCAGAGAGGGAGGCTAACCATGCGCAATGCGCTACTGATCGCTATTACGGCCCTTGCGGCCACCGTCCACGCAGAGGATTGGTACCCGTCGAAGTACGGTGCCGAAGACACGCTGGGCGCCATTAACAACCTGAGCCCCGAGAAGCTGGTGCAGGCGGCACGCCTGGTGACGGAAGGCAAAACCTATCGCCTGGGTGTGGAGACCGGCCCGGAGTCACCCGCCTATCCGCCGCGCAGCTACTCCATGACCGTGCTGCAGCTCTCCGACGGCACGGGCACGCCGCTGGGTGTGAACAAGGCGACCGGCAACGATGATCTGATGTATCTGTGGATGGGTATCGGCAGCCAGATCGACGGTCTCGGCCACATGGGCATCAACCACACCTACTACAACGGCAACCACGCGAGTGATTTCGTCGCCAACACCGGCCTGACGAAGCTCAGCATCGACAGGCTGCCGCCGATAGCCACGCGCGGCGTGCTGCTGGACATGGCCAAGCACTTCGGCGAAGCCGTGCTGCCCGCCGGCAAAGCGTTCAACAGCAAAGACATTCGCGCCACGGCCAAAGCGCAGGGTGTGACCATCGAATCCGGCGACGTGGTGCTGTTCCATACCGGCTGGCTGAACGTGATGGATGACGATCCAAAAGCCTTCATGGCAGGCGAGCCCGGTCTCGGCGTGGACGGTGCGAAGTACCTCGCCGGTCTTGGCGTGGTTGCCGTGGGTTCTGATTCCTGGGCGGTGGAAGTGCTGCCGAGCGAGAAGCCGGAAGAAGCGTTTCCCGTACACCCGGAGCTGCTCGCGAAGAACGGCGTGTACATCCTCGAGAACATGGATACACGCGCACTCGCCGCCGACGGCGTGCACGAGTTTCTGTTCGTGCTTGGCGCTCCGCGTTTCGTCGGCGCCGTGCAGGCGGTAATCAACCCGGTGGCAATCCGCTGATCGAACTGCTCGAAAATCAGGCCACAGCGGTGCAGGAACACCTCACCGCGCTGGCCTGGTTGCAGCCCGGCGAGCGACTGTTGTCCCTCAGCAGCGCCGGTGCAGGAAACATGAACCGCACGCTGCGCGCAAAGACAAGCCAGCGCACATTCATCCTCAAGCAGTCCGTGCCGTTCGTCGCAAAGTACCCGCAGATACCGGCGCCGGTGGAACGCCTCGAGGTGGAGCGGCAGTTCTACAACCTCATTGCCGAGCAAGATGCGCTGGCGCTGCGCACACCACACGTTCTGGGCTACGACGCAGCCAACCACCTGCTGGCCCTCGAAGACCTGGGCAGCGCCGGTGACATGCAGGATGCCTACGCCGCAAAACCCGAAGCGGCGCTGCAAAGAGGGCAGATCACGGCATTGGTGTACTGGTTGTGGAAGCTGCACGCCCTGGACGTGGAAGGTGTGGCACTGGAGAACCCCGCCATGCGGGAGCTGAACCACGCCCATATCTTCGAGATCCCGCTGGCCGACGACAATGGCGTGGAGCTGCCTCCCGCGCTGCAGGACAGTGCCGCCACACTGCGAGGAGACGCGGCGCTGACAGATGCCGCTGCGGCGCTCGGCGAGGTATATCTCGGCCGTGCGCCCTATCTGTCTCGACCGGCGCTGCTGCACGGCGACTACTATCCCGGCAGTTGGCTGCGCCAACCGCGCGCCGGTGTTGCGGTAATCGACCCTGAGTTCGCATTCATCGGCCCGGCAGAGTTCGATCTGAGCGTCATGATTGCGCACCTCACGTTCTGCCATTTCGAGCAAGCCGACCTGATGAACGTCTTTCGCAGCTACATTCCACCACCAGGGTTCGACTTTCAGCTCGCCAGCCGCTTTGCCGGCATGGAGATCATCCGCCGTCTGCTCGGCGTGGCACAGCTGCCGCTCGCTGCCAGCGATGAGCAGAAGCTGGCCTGGCTGAGCACCGCCCGGCAGATGGTGACGGCGTGATCCCGCTCATTATCGACACGGACGTTGCGCTCGGTGTGCACCACGAAGGGCGGCCGCGGGACATCGACGACGGCTTCGCCATAGCCGAGGCCATCAACTCGCCAGACATCGATCTGCGCCTCATCACCACGGTGTTCGGCAATGGGCCCCTGCCGGAAGTGCTGCGCGTAGCCCGCGAAATCACTGCGCTCAAAGGCAGTAGCGTACCCGTCGCCAGGGGTGCAGCGGCCGCCATGCAGGACGACGACGGCAGCAATGACGCGGTGGAGCATCTCGCCGCCGAGCTGACACGCGCACCTGCCAATGTCGCCGCCATCGGGCCACTCACCAACATCGGGCTGCTGGCAAAGCACTATCCGCGGGCATTCGAGCGCATCGACAAACTGCTCATCGTTGCGGGCCGAACCGCAGGCAACACCTTCGAGCTGGGCGGTAAAGGGCCGGTTGGAGACTTCAATTTCGAAAACGATCCGCGCGCAGCGCAGATTCTGCTTCAGGCGGCGCACGGTCGCGTTGAAGTGGTGATGGCCGGATTCGAGCTGACAAGTCAGGTGTGCGTGTGCGAACACGACCTTCAGCGCATCAACGCGCGCGGCTCAGAAACGGCGCGCTACTTCTACGACAACTCCCTGGCCTGGTGCCGCCACTGGACGCAGACGTTCCCGAGCGATGCCGGTTTTCACCCCTGGGACTCGGCGACCATCTCCTACCTCAAGCATCCCGATTACTTCATCACCGAGCGTCGCAGCTGGCGTATCGGCCAGGCCAGAGACGGTACACCGCTCCTCGAAACCGTGGCGGACGCCGAAGGACCTGTGACCTACTGCACGGGATTTACCGTGGGCGGCGCCGAAGCGTTCGTTGCAGATGTGGTGGAGACCGTATACTGAACCCATGAAAACTCCCCTGCTCCTGCTGCTCGTTCTCCTGAGCGCCTGCGCCGCCAACCCGCAGCAAAAACAGGCTGCTGAAGAGCATCTGCGCGCAGCGCCGCCTGAGGGATGGGTGCCTGGCACCGCCACGCAAACATCCCGCCTGCGGATGTCCGAGTTTCTTCATCCCGATACCCTGGATGGCAGTTGGCAGGAAAAAATCACCTTCGAACGTCTGGCGTTGCAGCCGCTGGCGAGCCCGCAGGAAGCGGTGACGCTCATTGGTGAGGAGCTGCAGGCCGGATGCCCGGGGGCGCAAGTGTTCAAGACTTACTCGGGCAAGGAGAACGGCTACCTCACGGAAGTCGCATTGATGACCTGCCCGCGCAGCGGCGTCACCCAGCTCGGGCAGATCACCATGCTCAAGGCGATTGCAGGTAACGATGCTCTCTACACGATCACCCGCGCGAAACGGGTGCCGCCATTTGATGGCGAGGGCGCGGCCAACTACCTGCCACGGGAAGAGATCGCCATGTGGTCCGCCTACCTGGCCGCCATGTCAGTGTGCGACCCGCGCTCAGGCGAGACCCACCCCTGCTGATCAGATCAGCGGCTTGAAGAACCTATCCGCGCGCGGCAGCAAGTAGCGGTCGTAGTCCAACGACAACACCACCCGATTCGAGCGGCCGACGAACTCGCTGCGCGGCACGAAACCGATGACCCGCGAATCGGCGCTGTTGGAGCGGCTGTCGCCCAGCATCAGGTACTGATCCGGCGGTACCTCTACCGGGCCGAAGTCGCCGAAACCTCGGTGACGCTCGGCAAGATCCACCATGTGGCTGACCTCTAACAGGTGCTCTACCTGCCGGCCCTGATCCGTGCTGTACGCCACCGGCACACCATTGACGATCAACCGGTTGCGCCGCATCTGCACCACATCCCCCGGCACGCCGATGACGCGCTTGATGAGGCGCTTGTCAGCGGCAGCCGAGTCGAACAGCGCGATGTCGCCGCGCTGCGGGTCTGCCACGTGCAGAAGCGACACATGGGTGAACGGCAACCGCACGTCGTAGGCCATCTTGTTCACGAAGATGCGATCGCCTTCGATGATGGTGGGACGCATGGAGCCGCTGGGAACGTCGCTCCAGTCGGCGAACGTGCTGCGGAACATGAACATCAGCACAACGAAGAGCAGGAAACCGCGGTTGGCCCGCCACAATTCCCGCACGTTCAAAACGCATCCTCCGGGAAGTCCGATACCGCCGCCGCAGCAGCCTCGATGCTCGCCGCCAGGCCGAGCGTGCGTGGTAGCAGCCGATCAAAGTAGAACCGTGCGGTGGCCTGTTTCGCCTCGCTGGCGGCAGAAGCGCTCGCCATCCGCGCCCACAGCCACGCGTAGACGGTATGACCAACGAGATCCAGGTAATCAGTGGCCACAGCACCGGGCAGGTTGGCATCTTCCTGGCTGCGGCGCACAACGGAGCGGGTGCTTTCCAGCATGCGCTCGAAGGCGGCTTCCAGCGGCGCTGCGTAAGCATCATTCACCGTCACGCCGCGCATGTGCGCCACGAGATCTTCCAGCGTCCTGCCGCCGTCGCGCAGCACTTTGCGGCCGATCAGATCCATGGCCTGCACGCCGTTGGTGCCTTCGTAAATCTGCGCGATGCGCGTGTCGCGTACCACCTGCTCGGCGCCCCATTCCTGAATATAGCCGTGACCGCCGAACACCTGTTGCGCAGCAACGGCAGACTCGAATCCCCGGTCGGACATGAACGCCTTGGCCACCGGCGTGAGCAGCTCGGCAAACGCCTGCGCTTTGGCATCGTCTGCGTACTTACCCCGGTCGAGCTGCAGCCCGGCGAACATGGCGAAAGCGCGCCCGCCCTCGGAGTAGGCGCGTGCGGTGAGCAGCATACGGCGCACGTCCGGATGCACGAGCAGCGAATCTGCCGGGCCATCCGCGTTCTGCGGGCCAGCAGGTGCACGACCCTGCAAGCGGTCGCGTGCGTAAGCCGCACCGAGCTGATAGGCCATCTCGCCAGCGCCGAGCCCCTGCAGACCGACGCTGAGACGTTCGTAGTTCATCATCGTGAACATGCAGGCGAGCCCCTGGTTGGGCTCACCCAGCAGCCAGCCGGTGGCGCCATCGAAGTTCATGACGTTGGTGGCGCTGGCGCGGATGCCCATCTTGTGTTCCAGGGAGCCGCTTGCAACCGCATTGCGCGCACCCGGATTGCCGCCTGCGTCCGGCAGAAACTTCGGCACGATGAACAGCGAAATACCGCGCGAGCCGCCCGGCGCATCCGGCAGTTTGGCAAGCACCAGGTGCACGATGTTGTCCGCCAGGTCGTGCTCGCCACTGGTGATGAAGATCTTGGTGCCGCTGATGGCATACGTGCCGTCGGCGTTCGGCTCCGCCTTCGTACGGATCAGGCCGAGGTCTGTGCCTGCATGGGACTCCGTGAGGCCCATGGCGCCTGTCCACTCGCCGCCGTAGAGCTTCGGCAGATACAGCGATTTCTGCTCCTCAGTGCCGTGAGAGTCGATGCACAGTGCCGCACCAACCGTGAGCGTGCCGTAGAGGTAGAAGCTCGGATTTGCCGCCCAGAACATCTCCTCAATCAGGCAGCCGAGCATCTTCGGCATGCCCTGACCGCCGTATTCGGGGTTGCCGCTGAGGCCGAGCCAGCCCCCGCCGACGAATTCGGCAAACGCTGCGGGAAAACCATCGGGTGTGCGCACTTCGCCGTCATTCCACGTGCAGCCCTGCGCGTCGCCTGACTGGTTGATGGGTGCCAGCACGCCGCTGGCTACACGCCCGCCCTCGCTGACGACTGCAGCCAGCAGGTCGTCGGTGAAATCCGCGAACGCGGGGATGTCGGACCACTCTTTCTGCACGTCGAAAACGTTGTTGAGCAGAAAGGCGATGTCCTGTTCAGGTGCTTTGTACTCCAATGATCCTGACCCGCTGAGAAACAAGCGCCCAGCTTAAGGGAGGTGCTCTACATCGCCAAGCGGATCACCCCGCGAACCGAACCTGCATCACGGCGTATCTTCCCGGTCGGGTTGCACCACAAGGTCGGCAGCCTCCAGCCGGAACCAGAGCAGGGCCGGTGCGGCAACATAAATGGAGGAGTAGGTTCCGGCGACGATGCCGATGGTCAGCGCCAACGCGAAACTGCGCACAGATTCTCCGCCGAATACCAGCAGCGAGACCACCACGAATAACGTGGTGCCTGCCGTTGCGATGGTACGGCCGAGGGTTTCATTCAACGCGCGGTTGATCAACGGCACCAGGGTCGGGCGGCGGGACTTGCGCAAGACCTCCCGCACGCGATCGTAGATAACGATGGTGTCGTTCAGGGAGTAACCGATCACAGCCAGCACGGCCGCCAGTGCTGCGAGATCAAAGGTCCATCGAAACACGGCAAAAGAACCCAGCGTTACGATGGTGTCGTGCACCAGCGCAATCACGGAGCCAATGGCGAACTGCTTCGAGAAGCGAAACAAGATGTACACCATGATCACGACCATCGATGCGAAGATCGCGAGCAGTCCATCCTCGACGAGTTCGTCTCCTACCGCCGGACCGATGAAGTTCGCCTGCTCGAGCTGCACACCATCATCGAATTCTGCTCGCAGCAGCTCGAGGATCTGCTCGCTGTCGACGTTACCCTCGCGACCTTCGCGCGGCGGCACACGTAGAAGCACATCCCGCTCCGTACCGAACATCTGCACCACGGTGTCATCGAAGCCGCCAGCGACGAGTACCGTGCGCACACCCTCCGGGCTCACCGGCTTCGAGAATGCCAGCTCAATCATGCTGCCGCCCGTGAAATCGAGACCGAGGTTCAAGCCACGGACTGACAAGGCAACCAGTGATGCCAGAACCGCCACCGCGGAGATTGCCACCCAGAGATGGCGATGACGCATGAAATCAAAGGTGCGGCTCATTGCGTTAAGCCTCCGGATTGCTGCAGATAGAGCGCGGCGGTGTACCCGACATACAGCGCCACGAAGCAGGCACCCGCGACCCTGCCGATGCTTCGCGCCGGGTAGAGAAACGGCAGGCACAGCACGCCAACGGCGATGGCAAGCGGCAGCTCCATCCACAGGCTGGATGTCGGCACCGCAATACCCGCAGGCGCCAGCACTGCGGCCGTGCCCAGCACGCCCGTGAGGTTGAACAGATTGCTGCCGACGATGTTGCCCACGGCGATGTCGCGCTCGCCGCGTATGGCAGCAACGATGCTCGTAGCCGCTTCTGGCAGAGAAGTGGCGATGGCAACGACGGTGAGGCCGATGAGGAGTTCGCTCACTCCCAGCACCTGAGCCATGGTAACGGCCCCTCTGAGAAAAAGTTGTGCCCCCAGCACCAGGACAATCAGGCTCAGCACGATAAGCAGCAGGCTGCGCCACGCCGGCAATCCCGCCTGGGGCGCACAGACCGCCGGATCGACCCTTGAGGATTTTCCACGGTACGCCTGGTAGGCCGCATAGCCAGCGAGGATACCCAGCAGCAGCACACCGTCTGCGATTCCTAACCCACCATCTAGTGCAAGCACCAGACAAAGGACAGACACTGCGATGACCAGCGGCACATCCACGCGGCCCAGCGCTTTGCCGAGGCGCATCGGCGTAAGCAGCGCTGCAATGCCGAGTATGCCCAGCACGTTGAAGATGTTGCTGCCCACAGCATTGCCGAAGGCGATCGCCGCATCGCCGTCCAGTGCTGCCGACGCGCTGATGGCCAGCTCGGGCGCGCTGGTGCCGAACGCCACAATCGTGCACCCGACAACAAGCGAGGGAACACGAATGCGAGCGGCAAAACCAACGGAATAACGCACCAGAAACTCTGCGCCGAGCACGAGCAGCGCGAGACCTGAAAGTAGTTGAATCGTCTGGATCATTACCCGGGGTCCTTATGGGCCCAGGCGTGAGGGTGGCGCAATGTAGGGCTCGCCACGACGCGCGTCAATGGGCGGATTGAATGGTTTCCACCCCTCGAAATAACGTGTAGCATCACTACACACTATTTGTAATGTCGGAGTCTCAACCATGGCAGAAGCACTCGCGACGCCCCCTTCGGACCTGTCGGAACAGGCCAGATCCAACCCGGCTGAGATTCCGCTGCATAAACTTGATCTCTCAGACCCCAGCCTCTACCAGTACGACCTGCAGGACGCCTTCTTCGCCCGCTTGCGCAAAGAGGCGCCGGTGCACTACATCGACTCGAGCCCCTTCGGGCCGTTCTGGTCGGTGACCCGCTTCGACGACATCGTCTACGTGGACAAGCACCACGACATCTTCTCCTCCGAGCCGTCCATCCTGCTGGCGGACCAGCCGGAGGACTTCACCTTCGTCAATTTCATTCAGTCCGACCCGCCGGTACACGACGAGCAGCGCCGGGCGGTGCAGAACGTGGTTGCCCCGCGCAACCTCGCTGAGCTCGAGCCACTCATCCGCGGTCGCGTGCAGACCATTCTCGACAGCCTGCCGGTTGGAGAAACGTTCAACTGGGTCGACCTGGTGTCCATCGAGCTCACCACGCAGATGCTGGCAACGCTGTTCGACTTCCCCTTTGAAGAACGGCGCAAGCTCACCCACTGGTCTGACGTGGCCATCGCCACCCCGGAGCTCACCGGCTCCGACACGGTGACCGAGGAACAGCGGCGCCAAGAGATGAACGAGTGCTATGCCTACTTCAAACAGATCTGGGAAGAACGGCAAAACCAGCCGCCGAAGTTCGATCTCATCTCGATGATGATCCACGACGACAGCACCAAAGACATCGTCAACAAGCCCATGGAATTTCTCGGCAACCTGCTGCTGCTCATCATCGGCGGCAACGACACCACGCGAAACTCCATCTCCGGCGGCGTGGTCGCGCTCAACCGCAACCCCGACGAGTATCAGAAACTGCGCGATAACCCGGCGCTCATCCCCAACATGGTCTCGGAGATCATCCGCTGGCAGACGCCGCTCACGCATATGCGCCGCACGGCGAAGGTCGACACCGAACTTGGTGGCCAGAAGATCCGCAAGGGCGACAAAGTGGTGATGTGGTATCTCTCCGGCAACCGCGACGCAGACGTGATCGATCGCCCGAACGACTTCATCATCGACCGGGAGCGCGCGCGTCATCACGTATCGTTCGGATTCGGCATCCACCGCTGCATGGGCAACCGGCTGGCGGAGATGCAGCTTCGGGTGCTGTGGGAAGAGATCATGCAGCGCTTCCACACCGTGGAACTGGTAGGCGAGCCGGTGCGTGTGCGATCGAACTTCGTGCGCGGCTTCGCCGAACTGCCGGTGCGGGTACATCCGCTACAGTGACCGCGCAAGCCCTGGCAAACCTGAAGATGAAGGACCTTGCGGCACGCACCGGCGTGAGCCGCGAGGCCATTCACTTCTACCTGCGCGAGGGCCTGCTGCCCGAACCACAGCGGCCCAAACGCAACGTCGCCTACTACTCGGAGGAGCACGTGGTGCGTCTGCAGGTCATTAAGCGTCTGCAGGAAGAGCACAATCTGCCGTTGCGGGAAATCAAACGGCGGCTGGCCGATGCCGACTTTCAGGCGCTGACGCCAGGCGATGATCTCGCCGCGTTCGAATACCTGTTTCTTTCGCTCATCAATGGCGACCTGCCTTCCGGCGATCGCTCGCTGGCGGATGTAGCCGCCGACACAGGCTTTACCCAGGCGGAGATTGAAGATCTCGCGCAGCGCGGAGTGGTGCACCTGCGCGGAGGTCGGCTGGACTTTCGCGATGTCGGCATCCTGCGTTCCTGGGCGAAGATGCGGGAGGTGGGATACACCAACGACGCCGGTTACGACGCCGCCTATCTGTCTCGCTACGAAGCCCTCACCCGCGAGCTCGCAGAGCTGGAAGTGACACGTTTTCTTGCGAGCTTTGCCTCGCTGCCGTCGGATGCCGCGGCCGAGCAGGCCTCCGTTGGCATTGAGATTGCCAACGAACTGATCACCCGGCTGCACGTGCGCGCGCTGGCGGATGTGCTGCGCGAACGGGTACGGGAATCGGGCCCCAGCTGAGCGCCATTTTGCCGGCACCCCGCGGCTGAGCCACAATCCAGGCTCATTCAACGAAAGGGCGGGACATGCCGGAAATCGATCGCGACAAACTGAACCAGTACATCCGCATGGTTGGCGGCACCGTCGCCCAGGGCTTCAACTGCGCCATCAGCGCCGCAGGCGAACACCTCGGCCTCTACGCCACGCTCGCCGGCCTCGATTCCACCAACAGCGAGGAGCTGGCGGCGGCCACCGGTCTGCACGAACGCTGGCTGCGTGAGTGGTTGCGCCATCAGGCAGCTATTGGTCATCTCGACTACGACGCCGCAACGGAGCGTTTCAGCATGTCGGCGGAAGCAGCGCTGGTGCTCGCCAACCCCGACAGCCCGGCCTTTCTAGGCGGCGGCTTCGATGCGGTGCTTGCAGTAGCACCGGCAGTGCCGCAACTGGAACAGGCGTTTCGCACCGGCCGCGGCATGTCATACGACGACCACGGCGCCCACTGCGCCTGCGGCATCGAACGTTTGAGCGCCTACACGCAGAAACACGAGCTGGTGGACCTGATCCTGCCGCTGGTAGACGGCCTGGTGGACCGCCTGGCCGCCGGCATCGAAGTGGCCGATGTGGGCTGCGGTAGCGCGCAGTCAACCATTGCCATGGCACGCGCATTCCCCAACTCCAGCTTTGTGGGTTACGACATATCGACACACGCACTGGAACGAGCCGAGCGGAACATCGCCGAGGCTGGTGTGGGCAACGTGCGCCTGGCCAATCCGGAGACCGAACCGCTGCCGGACGAGCCACGCTACGACCTCATCACCACCTTCGATGTGATCCACGATTCGCCGTTTCCGGATCGCCTTATCCGCCACATCCGCGCATCGCTCAAAGATGGCGGCGTGTGGCTGTGCGAAGACATCAACAGCTTCCCGTCGTTCGAAGAAAACCTGGAGAAAAATCCGCTGGTCGGGCTGATGTACGGCTTCAGCGTGATGGTGTGCATGTCTTCGGGGCTCTCGGAGGAAGGCGGTGCTGGCCTCGGCACGCTGGGCTTCAACGAGCAGGTGGCGCGGCGCATGACCGCGGACGCCGGTTTCGGCCGCTTCACGCGCCTGGACTTCAAGAACCCGATGAACAACTACTACGCGATCAGCGCCTGACCGCCGCGCCGACCTACATCGCCGCGAGCAACGCCTCGTCTGCAACCTCCATCATGCAGGCCGCCCCCGCCTCCATGGCCTGGCGGTGCATGAGGGTGCGCGGCAACACGCGTGCAAAGTAGAAACGCGCGGTTTGGATCTTGCCTTCGAGGTAAGCACGCCGTGAGTCATCGGCTGCGCCGAGTCGCTGCTGTGCTGCCAGCGCGATCTGTGCCCACATGTAGGCAAGCACTGCATAGCCGCTGTAGAAGAGGTAGTCCACAGACGCCGCGCCCACCTCATCTGCATTCTCAACGGCGCGGCCGCCGAGCTGCATGCTGAGCGCCGCCCACTCGTCCGCCACATTAGCCAGTGGGGCCGCCAGTTCAGGTAGAGACTGCTCACAGGACTGCGCACACGCTTTCATGTGCCCCACGAGCTGCACGAGACCTTTGCCCTGCGTCATCAGCACTTTTCTGGCCAACAGATCCAGCGCCTGAATGCCTGTGGTGCCTTCGTAGATCAGCGTGATACGCCCATCGCGCACAAGCTGCTCCACGCCGTGCTCACGGATGAATCCGTGGCCGCCGTAGACCTGCACCGCAGCGTTCACGGATTCATAGCCCGCTTCGGTGAGAAAGCCTTTGACGATGGGCGTGAGCAGATCCAGCAGCTCACCCGCCTCGCCGCGCACCGCCTCGTCCGGATGCTGCCGCTGCTGATCGGCCAGCATGCAGGCGTGATACACCAGCGCACGGCCGCCTTCGACGATGGCCCGCTGCAGCAGCAGCATTCGGCGCACGTCGGGATGCACGACGATGGGGTCTGCCGGCTGGTCCGGCGCTTTCGGGCCCGTGAGCGAGCGCATCTGCAGCCGCTCCTGAGCGTACCGTGAAGATGCTTCAAAACCCCTCTGCGCAAGGCACACGCCCTGCAGGCCGACGCCGAGGCGGGCGTCGTTCATCATCGTGAACATGTAGCGCATGCCCTGGTTTTCCTCGCCAACCAGATAACCCCGCGCGCCATCGAAGTTGAGCACACAGGTGGCGTTGCCGTGGATGCCCATCTTCTCCTCGATCGCCCCGCACACCACGGCGTTCCTGGTGCCGTCCAGATCGATCTTCGGCACCACGAACATGGAGATGCCTTTGGTGCCGGATGGCGCATCCGGCACGCGCGCCAGCACCAGGTGCACGATGTTCTCTGACAGGTCGTGCTCGCCTGCGGAGATGAAAATCTTCGTGCCCGTAATGCGGTAGCTGCCGTCGGCCTGCGCCTCGGCCTTGGTGCGCGCCAGGCCCACGTCTGAGCCCGCGTGCGGTTCGGTGAGGCACATGGTGCCGGTCCAGCGGCCGCTGAGCAGGTGGGTAAGGAACTGCTGCTTCTGCTCCTCGGAGCCATGGTCTTCCAGCGCGTGCATGCAGCCGCGCGACAGCCCCGGGTACATGGTCCAGGCCATGTTGGCCGTTGCCATCAGCTCTTCGAGAAGGATGCCGAGCGTTCCGGGTAGTCCCTGGCCACCGTAGGCAGGGTCGCCCAAGAGGCCGGCCCAGCCGCCGTCGATATAGGTCTGATAGGCTTCTTTGAAGCCTTTCGGTGTGGTCACCTCACCGTCGCGCAGGACGCAACCTTCCTCGTCGCCCGATCGGTTCAGCGGCGCAAGCTCGCCTTCCGTGAAGCGGTACGCCTCATCGAGTACGGCGTCGACGAAAGCCCGGTCGATGGGCTCCGCCAGCTGCAGGTCAGCAAAGTGCGCGCTGACATCGAACACATCGTGCAGAAGGAACCGCATGTCGGTGAGTGAAGCCAAAGTCGATCTCCTTGTCGTTCGCCGATTCGAGTGTTTCAGAGCACTACGTCGATGACGCTGCCCTTCGTGCCCTCGGAATCGCTGATATTGACGTTGCCCTTGCGATTCTCGCGCGCAACCAGGGCGTTGTTTGTCTGTTCATTTCGCTCGCGCGCCAGCTCAACACGGGCTTGTGCAGCACTTTGCGCGGCCTTTGCCGCCACCGCTCGATCTGCGGCAGAGGGGTTGGCCGGCGCCAGGGCAGCGCGTTGCACCACCTGCATTTTCTCGAGCGTTGCCCGCGGATCGCCGGCAACCTCGGACACGTCGATGTTGACATGGCCGCTCACGGCATAGCTTACACCGTTGGGGCCTTTGCGCAGATCGTAGTGAGGGTGGCTGGCATGCTGGCCGCCCACCGCCGCGTGGGCCTGCTCATGGGCACGCACTTCACGGTCACGCTGAGCAAGCTCGCGCACCTGTGCGGCCTGGTGCCGCAGAGTCTCCAGATCGATGCCGATCGCCTGTTGCGCCGCGTTCGCTTCCATGCGCGCTGTGCTTCCTGTCTCTGTTTCAGGCTTCCGTGTCGAGCAGCATGCCGAGCACCGCATCCGCGGTCTGCACGACCTTTGCCGACGCCTGCACCTGCCGCTCGTAGAGCTTCAGATCCGTGATCGCCTGGGCCGCGTCCTGCACGTCGCGGGATGGCTCTGCGCGGCTGTCCGCGGCATCCGCCTCACGCTCCAGGTTCAGCTCGGCCACGTCCTGCGCCGCTTGCCGCAGCCCACGATAGCCATTCTGTATGCCGGACACGCCGGCGCTCATCATCGGGTTGACCGCCATTGAATACCTCTAATGCAAACCCTCATCGCCCTTTGACGGGCTCTGACACTGTAGGCCGAGGCACGCGACGACGCACGCCAATGACCCGAGCAATCCGCAGTTTTGTGCGCTGGTTGGCAGTTTGCTGCGCATGGCACAAAGAAGGCATGACCTGGCTGCCCCGCTATTGCGTGCTTTGCGAACGACGCTGCGAAAGCGCCATTGATCTGTGCACTTTCTGTACCGCAGCGCTGCCATGGAACACGAACCCCTGTACTTCATGCGCCCTGCCGCTGGCGGCCACATCGCTCGATGTGTGCGAATCATGCACCTCGCAGCAACCGCCTTGGCAAGCAGCCCTTGCGCCGTTTGTGTACGACGGCGCGCCGGCCCGGTGGGTGCAGCGCCTGAAGTTCTCCAACGGCTTTCGCGAGGGGCGCGTACTGGCCCACCTCATGGCGGACGATCTGCTGGCGCGGGGCCTGGCCGCCGATCTGATCGTGCCGGTGCCGCTGTCCACCTGGCGGCTGATGCGTCGCGGTCACAACCAGGCAATTACGCTGGCCGCTGCAATCGCGCGCACACTGCACATCCCCCTGGCGCGTCGCATGCTCATCCGCACCAGACACACGCAGGCTCAGGCAGACCTTGCGACATCCGCCCGTCGGCGCAACGTCGCCAATGCTTTCCGCGCCCGGCAGCCGCTCACGGGGCTGCGCATCGCGCTGGTCGACGACGTGATGACCACCGGGGAAACCCTGCGGGCAGCCAGCCGGGCATTGCACGACGCGGGTGCCGCATCGGTAACACTTTGTGTTGCCACGCGTACCCCGGCCGCCTGACGCGCTACACTGCGCCGGTGAGCAATACCCCCTACGACGGCCTGGGTGCCGAGCTGATCCTCGACGCGGTGGAGTCCGCCGGCTACGAACCCACCGGCGCGCTGCTGGCGCTGAACAGCTTCGAAAACCGCGTATACCAGATCAGCATGGAAGACGGCAGCTTCAAGGTCGCCAAGTTCTACCGGCCGGAGCGCTGGAGCCGGGAGCAGATCCTCGAAGAGCATGCCTACACCTTCGAGCTGGCAGATGCAGAGCTGCCGGTGGTCACCCCGGAACAACACGACAACCAGACGCTGTTCGACCATGCGGGCTTCACATTTGCCGTGTACCCGCGCAAGGGCGGCCACCCGCCCAACATCGAGAACACCGACGACCTCAAGGTGCTGGCGCGCACCATCGCCCGCATGCACGCCGTCGGCGATAGCCGCAGATTTGCGCACCGGGTGACATTCAGCGTGGACCGCCTGGGCCACGCCAGCCGCGCCACGCTGCTGGAGGGCGGTTGGCTGCCCCTGGAAATGGAAACCGCCTACGCCACCGTCACCGAAGCGCTGCTCGCGCGCATGCCCGACTTCACGGAAGCGCCGAGCCTGCGCATTCACGGCGACTGTCATCTCGGCAACATACTGTGGCGCGACGATACGCCGAACTTGGTCGACTTCGATGACACCGTGACGGGACCCGCCATACAGGATCTGTGGATGCTGCTGTCAGGCGACTACGCCGAGCGTCAGGCCACCATGGCCACCATCGTCGATGCCTACGAGCTGTTTCGCCCGTTCCCCTACGCCACGCTGAAGTGGATCGAGGCGCTGCGCACGCTGCGCATCATGCACCACGCTGCGTGGATCGCCCGGCGCTGGGAAGACCCGGCCTTTCCACCGGCCTTTCCCACCTTCGACTCGGGGCGCTTCTGGGCAGACCATGTGCTCGATCTGCGCGAGCAACTCGCCGCCATGGACGAGCCGCCGCTCGCCGTGTAGTGCCTCTCACCAACCCCTTCCACGTAGACCTGCGCAGCCTGGCCCTGGCGCGGGTGAGCCTCGCGCTGGTGATACTCATAGACCTCGCCATCCGCACCCAGGACACCAGCGCCTGGCTCGGCGACACAGGCCTGCTGCCGCTGGACTTCATCGTGCCGCGCACCGAGCCCTGGCGCTGGTCGCTGTATTTCCTGAACGGCGGCAACTGGTGGGCAGCCCTGCTCCTGACCGTCCAGGCCTGCGCAGCGCTGAGCCTGCTGGTCGGTTACCGCACGCGCAGCAGCGCTCTGGTACTGCTGGTGCTGCTCATCTCCCTGCACAACCGCAACCCGCTGCTCCTGCAGGGCGGCGACAACCTGATGCTGCTGCTGGTTTTCTGGAGCCTGTTTCTGCCTATGGGCGCGCGCTGGTCGCTGGACGCCGCCGTCAGCAGGCAAGTGCCAACGGAGAACCGCTACTGCTCGGTGAGCAGCGCCGCCGTGCTGCTGCAGGCCATGGCGGTGTACTTCTTCTCCGCCTTCCTGAAGCACGGCACCGAGTGGATTCCGGACGGCACGGCGATCTACTACACCCTGCACCTGGATCAGTTCGCCACACCCCTGGGCGCTGCGTGGCGGGATGCGCTGTGGCTGTCGCAGCCGCTGACCTGGTATGTGTGGTGGTTGGAGTTGCTCGGGCCGCTGCTGATGTTCTCGCCCGTGGCCAACAACGCCTGTCGCTGGGCCGCCTTGATCGCCTTTGTCACGCTGGAGATCGGCTTCATCCTCAACCTGCACGTGGGCCTGTTCCCGCTGGTGTCGATCACGTCGATCCTCCTGTTTCTGCCTTCCGGCTTCTGGGAGCGCGTGAGCCGGCCCACACCTGTGAAGATCTACTACGACAAGGGCTGCGAATTCTGCGAGAAAAGCTGCGCGGTGCTCAAGACCATGCTGGCGCTGCCGGGTGCTGAGATACGCACGGCTCAATCCGACCCGCAAGTTCTTGCGCTGCGCGATGCGCACTTCTCCTGGGTGGTGGAGATCGATGGCCGGCGTCACACCCGTTCCACCGCCATGGCGGCGTTGCTCGCCGCATCTCCGCTCGGATGGCCGCTGGCCGCGCCCGCGCGATGGCTGCGCAGGCCCGGCGACGCCATCTACGACTGGGTGGCGCACCGCAGGCAGCACTTTGGGCGCATCACCGCCTTTCTGCTGCCATGGCGGCAACGCTTCACTGTACCCGGCCTGCCGAGCCTCGCCGTGGCTGCGCTATTCCTCGTGCTGCTCGGCTGGTGGAATGTGGTGACCGTCACCAGCCTCACCTATCCGGCACCGCTGGCAAAGCTCAAAGACAGCCTGCGCCTGGACCAGATCTGGGACATGTTCGCGCCCATGCCCACACGGGACGATGGCTGGTTCGTGATGCCGGGCCTGCTCGAAGACGGCCGCTCGGTGGACGTGTGGAAGCAACACATCGGCGCGCCGTCATTCACAAAGCCTGCGGGACTCCCTTACAGCCAGTTCGACAACACCCGCTGGCGCAAGACGTTGAACCGCCTGTGGCTCGCCGCCAACACCGACTACCGCCTGCCCTTTGGCCAGTGGCTATGCCGCAGGTGGGACGCCGAGGGCACGGCACTACTTGCGACCTTCGACATCTACTACATGCAAGCGCGCACGCCACCTCCCGGCCAGCCCGCACCGGCCGCCGTGCCGCACCGCATCTGGCGCCACTACTGCACAGGCTCCGGCCGTGCCCTGGCTCCCAAGCTGGATCAGCTCAGCCCCTGAAACGCAGCACCTGACGGGCAACGTTTGCGTACTGCAGCAGGAGAAAGGGTTTAAGCGCTTCGGGTGCTGCAGCCAGGCGCGCACGAAACTCCGCAAGGGCTGCATCGTTGTCTTCGCTGAACGCCAAGCCGCCGGTGGATTCACCGAGCTGTTCAAGCGCTTCGCGGTGGGTGGGGTAGAGGCGCGCACCGTGCGCAATGGCAGCGTCGAGAGCAGAGGCCCAGCTTTCCGCATCCTCGTACGCGCCAGTCATTTCCTCCCCAAAGTGCTGATGCACGCGGCCCTTGTTGCTGCTGAACCCGAGGCGCAGATGCTCCATGTCTTCATCCGGCGCTTTGCTGTAGGTGCCGGTGCGCGCCCGCACCTCCAGCTCCCCGGCTTTAGCGAGGTCACAGGGGTCGAGTTCGAAGCTCACGGTGAGTGGAACCAGCCGAACACGGCCCAGATACTCGTCAATCGACTCGATCTCCTTGCGGTAGGCGAGCATGAGCATTTTCAGCAGGGCAGGCTCGGTGCTGTCCACACCGTTCTTTGCGCGGCCCTCCCGCTGCGCGATCCACACCGACTGCCCCTCCTCCAGGGAATGGCGCACGTACTCGGAGGTCTGCCGCAACGCGCGCA
>JAUIED010000254.1 GCA_030428905.1 Gammaproteobacteria bacterium | reverse complement strand
CCTGGCAACGCTGCGCATGCTGGCGTCCAAGCACGAGGTATCGCTGGTCGCCATCGGCAATGGCACCGCATCAAGAGAAACGGACGCCTTAGTCGCCGCGCTGAAAAAACAGCAACCTGAGCTCGCTCTGCACTCCATCGTGGTCTCCGAAGCCGGCGCTTCGGTGTACTCCGCATCGGAGCTCGCGGCTCGGGAGTTTCCGACGCTGGACGTCAGCCTGCGGGGTGCGGTGTCCATCGCTCGACGCTTGCAGGACCCACTGGCCGAGCTCGTGAAGATCGACCCGAAATCCATCGGCGTGGGCCAGTATCAGCACGACACCAATCAGCTGCAGCTCGCAAAAACGCTGGATGCCGTGGTGGAAGACTGCGTAAACAGCGTCGGTGTCGATCTCAACACGGCCTCCGCACCACTGCTGGCACGCATCTCGGGGCTCACACCAACGCTCGCCGACAACGTCGTGCAACTGCGCGACCAGCGCGGCGCCTTCCGAAGCCGTCAGGACCTGCTGCAGGTACCGCGGCTGGGACCGAAAACCTTCGAACAGGCGGCCGGTTTCCTTCGCGTTACCGGTGGCGACGATCCGCTCGATGCATCCGCGGTGCACCCTGAGGCCTACCCGGTGGTGCAGCGTATCCTCAAGGATCTGAACAAGCCGGTGGACGCCGTCATGCGGCAGCCTGAACTGCTGCGCAGCATCCAGGCGGAGCGCTACACCGACGATCGCTTCGGCCTGCCGACGGTGCGCGACATTCTGGCTGAGCTCGAAAAACCCGGACGCGATCCGCGTCCTGAATTCCGCACCGCTCGATTTGACGATGCCGTCACTGAGATCAAGGACCTCAAGCCGGAAATGGTTCTGGAAGGTGTGGTAACCAACGTCACCAACTTCGGTGCGTTCGTGGACGTGGGAGTGCATCAGGACGGACTGGTGCACATTTCAGCGCTGGCGGAGAAGTTCGTCAAAGACCCGCACGACATCGTCAAAGCCGGTGACATCGTGCGCGTGAAAGTGCTGGACGTGGATGTGCCGCGCAAGCGCATCAGCCTGAGCATGCGGCTCGCTGACAAGGCGGAGGCAGCGACACGGCGCGACGGTGAAACGCGCGAGCGCGGCAATGGCAGGCGAGGCGGCAACGAAAAGTCACAGCGTCAGGATACGCGCAAGCCCGCCGGGATCATGGCCGAGGCGTTCGCCAATGCGCGAAAGCGCTGAAGCTACGCAACCGCCGGCACATCCAGGCACCTTGTGGTCGGTCATGCAGCTGCTGCAGCTGCCATGACCGACACCAATTCGGCCTGCACGACCGGCCGCTCGCTGATGCGTGCATACCAGGCCTGAATTCCCGGTCGCTCACCAACCGTCACGCCGAGGCTCTGGCTGAAAGTGAGGCAGAGCCACGCGGCAACATCTGCGAGGGAGTACCCGTCAGACAGATACGTGTGCACGGACAAGCGCTTTTCCAGGGCATTGCGAAATCCGTTGAACGCGGTGAGCGCCTCAGCCACCGCCGCTTCGTCCCTGCCTTCCCCATCGGGTTTCATGAACACCTCTCGGATCAGCGTGGTCAGATATTCGGCCATGAGAAAATCGGCCATGTCCTCCCACATACGGCAGGCTGCCCGCGCCGCCGGGTCCTTCGGCATCAGGGGTACCTGCGGGTAGGCTTCCTCCAGGTACTCATTGATCACCGTGGAGTCGACGATGGCGAGGCCAGACACTTCCAGCACCGGCACCTCGCCCTTCGGGCTCGCGGCGAGAAAGGCCGCCGGTTTGGGCCCCCACAGGTTGGCGCGGCTCCAGGGAATCTCCGCAACTTCAGGCGCAAGCCCTTTTTCAGCCAGCACAATCCGCACCTTGGCGGAAAACGGGCTGAGCGTTCCAGACCAGAGTTTCAATGTATTCTCCTGCGATGCGCGTGCCGGAAGCATACCCACGCTGGCTGCATTGCCAATTACTTCAAAGGTAAATCCTCGGAGCGCGAGCGACTGATTGCATTCTGCCGAGCCGTCGGCATATGGTCGCAGCCACCGTACTGATGCCTATGCCAGACATGAATGCCAACGCACAGATGGTCGCCAACCGCCTGCGGAAGAATTTCGCTCGCCTCAAAGGCTGGCTCAAGCAGCAGAAGATCACCTGCTACCGGCTGTACGATGCTGACCTGCCGGAGTTCGCTGCCGCGGTAGATGTGTACACCACGACCGACGATGAACGGTGGGCACACGTTCAGGAGTATCAGGCACCGGCCAGCATCCCGGAGGAGAAGGCCCGCGCCCGGCTGGAGGATCTGCTCACAGGCGTAGGGCAGGCATTGGACATCCCGCCGGAACGCATTGCGGTGAAGACCCGTACCCGTGCCAAAGGCGGCAGTCAGTACGGGCGCATGGAACACCGGGGTGACACGCTGACGGTGCGAGAGGATGCGGTGCAGCTGGAAGTGAACCTGTTCGACTATCTCGACACCGGACTCTTCCTCGATCACCGGCCGGCGCGGCGCGCCATCGCCGGGCTGGCCCAGGGGCGGCGCTTCCTCAACCTGTTCTGTTACACAGCCTCCGTGACGATGCATGCGGCAACAGGCGGCGCCGCACACAGTACGAGCGTGGATTTATCCGGCACCTACCTGAAGTGGGCCGCCCGCAATCTGGCACTCAACGGTCTCGCGGCTAAGCACCACCGGTTTGTGCAGGCGGACGTGATGGGCTGGCTCAGCAGTCAGAGCGACCGCTACGATCTCATCTTCTGCGATCCACCGACGTTTTCGAACTCCAAGCGCGCGGAAGACTTCGATGTGCAACGCGATCACGTGGCGCTGTTGCGTGGCGCAACGCGGCTGCTGTCGGCAGACGGCGTGCTGATTTTCTCCAACAACAACCGACGTTTTGAACTCTCCAACGAGGTACACAGGTTCGCGAGCGTAGCGGAAACAAGCGATCGCATGCTGGACCGGGATTTCGCCAGGAATCCCCGCATACATCGTGTGTGGGAGCTGCGGGGCCGCTGAGGCGACGGGTGTCAGGCGCGCCAGCGTGAGAGCGGCTACCGTAGCCCGGGGTCATCTCGCAGCTGCGCGGCCAACATGTCGATGAATGTGCGTACCTTTGTGGAACCGTAACGGCTTTGCCGGTGCACGATATGAACTGGCTGAGCGGGGAGTTCGAACTCCGGCATCAGCACCTGAAGTTGCCCGTTTCGGACGGCTTCAGCCACCTGGTAAGACAACAGCCGGGCAACGCCGAAACCCGAAACTGCCGCTTCAACAGCCGCATCGTTGGTCGTCACGGTCAACCTCGGTGATATCCGCAATGGCTGTACGGCGGTGCGAGACGCGAACTGCCATGTACGCCCGAAGTTTCCGGCCAGCGTGGCGATCAGAGTATGGCGCGAGAGTGCTGCGGGTTCACATGGCTCACCGTGGGCTGCAAGATACGAAGGTGCCGCCACAAGCTGCAGTCGTACCGTTCCCACCCGTAATGCACGCAGCGACGAGTCTGCCAGCGCACCGATGCGCACGCCGACGTCCTGCCCCTCTTCGATCAGGTTCACCACCCGATCGAGGAACATCGTATCTACCGTCATCTCGGGATACTCCCGAAGATAGCGAAGCACACCCGGCAACACATACTGACGGCCGAACAGCACCGGTGCGGTGACCGCCAGGTGTCCGCGGGGTGCTGCACTGATCCCTGCGGCGGTATCGTCAGCGGCCTCCAGCTGGGCCAACACTTGCCTGGCGTCTTCAAGATACCGTTGGCCAGGCTCTGTGACGCGCACGTGCCGCGTGGTGCGCTCGAGCAACTTGACGCCTAGAGCCTCTTCCAGCGACGACACCGCACGTGTGACCGACGGAGGTGACATGTGCAAACGCCGCGCTGCGGCTGCGAATCCCCCCTCTTCTGCAACAGCGATGTACACGCGTAGCTGCTGAAATCGATCCATTATTTCATTCTTCGCAACAATGAATTCCAAATATAGGGAATTCATCACCGAATCGAAACTTGTCAGAGTGCGTCGCAACACATTGCACCGAGACGCACCAACATGGCTCATAAGTTCGCTGAGATCGCCTTCACCCCTACGGTTCGTGCACTGCAGACCGCAAACGGCAGCAGGGAGGCCTACGCCGCGATGGACAATGGCGCAGACACCCACCGGGCGCTGGGGGTCAAGGAAGCAGACTTCATTGCCACCCGCGATAGCGCCTATATGGCAACGGTGAGCGAAACCGGCTGGCCGTATCTGCAGCACCGCGGGGGTCCGGCCGGTTTCATCAAGGTACTCGACGCTAAGACCCTGGGCTTTGCCGACTACTCAGGAAACCGCCAGTACATCAGCGCGGCCAACCTGCAAACCAACGATCGCGTGGCGCTGTTCTTCATGGACTACCCCAACCGACGCCGCCTGAAGCTTCTGGGCAGAGCAAGAGTAGTCAGCGCCGAGCGCCGAGGCCTGCTCAAGCAGGTTGAGGACACGGACTACGCCGCTCAGGCAGAACGAGTGATGCTGATACATGTAGAGGCGTTCGATTGGAACTGTCCCCAGCACATCACCCCCCGCTTCAAGGCCTCCGAAATCGGCCCGAAAAATTCGCCCACGCCACCACAAGGTGCTCACGAACATGAGCCTTTGAAAAAGCCGCTCGGCGATGGTCCGCTGGCACTCGAAGTGACCGGCATTCGGCGGGTGGCAGATGACGTGCGCGTGTACGAACTCCGATCGCCGCATGGTGACAAGCTGCCCCACTTCACCGCAGGTGCACATCTGCACGTGCCGATACGACTGCCGAGTGGCGAGATCACTGGCCGTCACTACTCCATCTGCTCGCCAGCCGACTGCCGGGACGCATACGAGATCGCGGTTCTGCAGGAGCGTTCCGGCCGCGGTGGATCGATTGCCGTACATGCAACCTTCGACATCGGCACGCACCTGAACACCGACATGC
>JAUIED010000253.1 GCA_030428905.1 Gammaproteobacteria bacterium | reverse complement strand
CAGATCCTAAACTCCTTAGCATTCTGCGCGGAGCACGACGTGTGGCCATGGTTGCCACGATCACCTGCGCTGCAGCGGCGGCGGAGCCTTGCCCTATGCCGAAGCCTCCGGCTTACACTCCTTCGCCTGCCCAGCAGGAACGGGACGAGATTTACGCCCTCCTCGCCTATGCAGTGGTGTACGCCGACTGGCAGACCGACAACAAACGCGGCTACAACATCGGCTCCGTGCTGGTCGATCCACGCCGGGTCCCGGGTCGTCAACTGCTCTGCTGGGCACGTAACTCCGTCAATGCCACCCGCAACGGAACCCAGCATGGTGAGGTGCAACTGCTGACGAACTATCTGCAGGTTTCCCGCAACAGCAAAGCCCGAGGGCTGCGGGTCTACACCACCCTCGAGCCTTGTCCCATGTGCGCTGGCATGTTGCTCATGCAGGATGTCGAGGGAGCAGTGTTCGGGCAGGCCGATCCACACTTCGGACGCGGCGCGGAGTTGCTGTCGAGCCAATGCGCATTTCCCAAACGCATATTCTCGGCTGCAAGCACTCTACCGTTGCGCGGCGAGCTCGAAGCGGCCTTCCGTGAGGCAGGCCAGCGGGACATCACCGGTTGGTTGGCGAGCCCGCAAGCGAGGGCCCTGTTCCGCCGCGGTGCCAGCCAACTCAATCGCTACAGAGTTCAATTCTCAGAGAATCGGGCCGTGCTTGAGGAATCTCAGGTGTTTCTCGAACGGGTACCACGATTTCATGTCCACACCCCATACACCGTGGCCTGCACCGGTTAAACGACCGTAGAAAACCGTAGTTTGCAACGCGCGCTTTGTAAACTATATTGATATTATTCTCGCCGTTTGATCTAGACTCCACCTGATGCGCTATCTATCCAGCATCGAATCGTTAAGCGGGCGGGAGTTCCGGCGCCTGCTCGAAGCACTGCGCGACTTCGATAAACATGTCGCTGGCGGCTGGATGATCGTTGGCTCTCTCAGCTATCGGGTGTTCACCCTGCGGGTGGGCACTGAACCAGGGCTGCGGGACGTGGATCTGCTCATGTATCCGGAGCCCGGGCAGGATGCGACCAGGCTGCTCTCGCCGTCTGTTTCGCAACACTTTCGGGTGGAACGCATCGGCAACGTGGAAAACGGCTACAACTACACCCTCACGCACCGAGCAACACAGCTTGGGTTGGATGTATTTACCAGGCAGGCCGATCCCTATCGCTGGGTTCTCCTGGAAGATCTTCGGGTGCGCGTGGCGACGGCAGAGAGCACGCTGTGCCACGCAGTCAGCCATCTGCTCATGCTCAAGGCCAACGGGCTCGCCATCGATAAAAAGCGCGTTTTCAACCTCAAGAAGCTCTGGAGCAAGGTCGATCACACCAGCGCCCTGACGTTGCTGGAAGCACGCCGGCCGCAGTTCGCGCGAGATTTACCGAGCGCGCTGGAGTCCGCAACCGCGCAAGATATTCTCAACTACGCGCGCTCGCTGAGCCCGCAACCCCCCGAACCCCGTGCGCCTGCCCGGCAAGCCGTCGAAGCCACCGCGCACGGCATTCAGGTCTCCCGTAGTTCCAGCGGCGCGCCGAAAAAGGTCCATCAGCGCGATGTGTACAGCCGCCTGAGACACAAGCTGTATCGCCTGCGCATGAATATCGGCCTGTAACCGACAACGCGCCGCGATGGCAGGCGGTGCACCGCTCAAGTTTTTCAGCTGCCTGCCGAAGGATTGGACGAGAATCAATCGGATTTGCGCATGAGGGACAATGCTGCGTTGGCGGACATGGCGAAACGTGTCGACGAACTGCCGCTGCTGCCAACGGTGCTGATCCAGATCCTCAAGCTGGACCCGAACGCGGAGGACTACTTCGAATCGTTCGTGGCCCTGGTGCAACAGGATCCACCCTTTGCGGTCCGTGTCGTCGCCCTCGCAAACTCTCCGGCGTACAAACCCGTACATCCGGTAGTGAAGGTGCAGGAGGCGGTATCACGCCTGGGGAGCGATACCGTGCGCAACCTCGTGGCGTCGATGGCCGTACAGCGGGTGTTCGTACCTACAAACGAGCACCAGCTCAGACTCTGGAGCCACTCCATCTGCACGGCCGTAGCAGCAAGATTTCTCGCATCCCACCTCACGGCGCTGCGCGTCGACCCTGATATCGCGTATCTCTGCGGGCTGCTGCACGACATTGGTCGTTTCGTGATGTTCGAACACGCTCCCGAACACCTGCTGGCAGTGGACGAGTCCAACTGGCAACAGCCAGAAGAGCTGGTGCAGGCCGATGTGGAGGTATTTACCTTTACCCACTCACAACTGGGCTACCGAGCCTGCAAGCACTGGGGACTGCCCGACAACCTGGCAGAAGTCGTTCGCGATCATCATCAGCCAGGGAACGAGCAAGCACCGACACCAGGCTCGGTGGAAGCCATGGTTGCCTGTGTGCGCATGGCAGATGCATTCAGCCTCGAAGCGTTGGAGAAGCGCAACGACGACGAGCATCTCGTTGAGCGCGTCAGCGCTTCGGTGCCGCAAACAGCGCAGGAGAAGCGTTGGCTGAATACGGAAGCCTGCTGCGCAAACGTCATCGCGATGCGTACCACCTGCGACCAACTGCAGACCGAGCTGGGGCTAACCACGCTGAAGTAGTTTCTCGGACCTGAACAACGGGCAGGTCGCGGCGCGGCGCGGTCTCCCCCACGCGGCGCGCCGCCGTGTCTCACCATGCGCTGCTGACCCTGAGCTACATGTTGATGGCTTTGTCGAACGCAGGCCGCGCTGCAATTCGCGCAACATACCCTTTGAGGTTAGCCATCTCCTCAGGTACGCAGCCGAGCCGATTAGCCATGAAGCACGCATGGCCCAGCATCACATCCGCTGCGGAAAACTCACCGATCAGATAGTCCTTACCCGCAAGCGCATCGTCCACCGGCGCCAACGCCTTGGTGAGCAGCCGCTGCGCCTGGCCCAGCGCGGTCTCGTCACGACGATCCCGCGGCAGCAGCAGCGTCTGCACGACGATGGTGTTCACTGGCGGCATAACCATGCCTTCACAATAGTGAAACCACTGCAGGTAGGCAGGATATTCCGGCGCATCGACTGCAGGCTTCAAGCCGCCGTTTTTGTGCCGCTCCAGCACGTACTCGACGATGGCACCTGACTCGTAGATGGACACATCGCCGTCTTCGAGCACCGGCACCCGGCCCAGCGGATGCCGGGCCCGGTGCGCGTCAGACTTGAGGTCTTTGGGATGAAAGTCCATTCGGTTGAGATCGTATGGCAACCCCAGTTCTTCAAGCAGCCAGACGATACGGCCAGCTCGGGAATTCGGCGCAAAGTGCAGCTTCAACATCATTGTCTCCTTGGCAGGGTGCTTTTTCATCAGCCTGTTAGAGCACTTCGAACAGGCCAGCAGCACCCATGCCGCCGCCAATGCACATGGTGCACACCACGTACTTCGCGCCGCGGCGTTTCCCTTCGATGAGGGCGTGCGCCACCATGCGAGACCCCGACATTCCATACGGATGTCCGATAGAAATGGCCCCGCCATTGACGTTGAGCTTCTCATCAGGGATGCCGAGCTTGTCACGACAGTGGAGCACCTGCACAGCGAAGGCTTCGTTGAGCTCCCACAGATCGATGTCATCCACTGTGAGGCCATGTTTCGCCAGTAGTTTGGGCACTGCGAACACCGGGCCGATGCCCATCTCATCGGGATTGGTGCCTGCCACCGCGATACCGCGATAGGCGCCGAGCGGCGTCAGGCCGCGCTGCTCGACCAGCTTGGATTCCATCAGCACACAGGCCGAAGCGCCATCGGAAAGCTGCGAGGCGTTGCCCGCCGTGACGTGCCGACCTTCCTTGATCACCTGGCCGTTGCGAAACACCGGCTGCAGACCAGCGAGGCTTTCCGCTGTGGTACCGGGGCGATTGCCCTCATCTTTGTCGAGGTTCATCTCGATCTCGGTGAACTCGCCTGTTTCCCTGTTCTGCAATTTCATCACCGAAGCAAGCGGCACGATCTCGTCGCTGAACGCTCCGGCCTGTTGCGCAGCCGCGGTACGCGCCTGCGACTGCGCCGCGTAGGCATCCTGTGCTTCGCGGCTTACACCGTAGCGCTCACCGACGATCTCTGCCGTTTCGATCATCGCCATGTACAGCTCCGGCCGGTTGGCGAGGATGTCGGGATCGGGAATGACGAACATGTCGCCAGTCTGGTTCATGGAGATCGACTCAACCCCGCCGCCGATCGCAACATCCATGCCGTCGGCAATGATCTGCTTGGCGGCTATGGAGATCGCCATCATGCCCGACGAGCACTGCCGATCGATGGTCTGCCCGGATACCGAATCCGGCAAACCGGCCTTCAACAGGCTCTGGCGGGCGACATTCTGAAAGGCACTGCCCATCTGGATCGCGGCCCCCATGACCACATCATCCACCTCCGCGGGGTCGATACCGGCTCTCGCCACCGCATGCTGTATGACGTGGCCACCCAGGGTCGGTGCGGTGGTGTTGTTGAAGGCGCCCCGGTACGCCTTGCCGATGGGTGTTCGGGCCGTGGATACGATGAGCGCTTCGCGCATATGGGCTCTCCTGTAGCGGTGTGTCAGTGCAGCCTGGATTCTGTCGCCTACAGAGGGATTCGTCCACGCACCTTTTCGTTTATAATGCCTTACATTACTACAGAGGGCGCGCCACATGAAGATCCTTCGAACACCCGATGCGTGTTTCAGCAACCTCCCGGACTATCCTTTCGCCCCGCACTACACCACCATCAACACCGACACCGGCGAGCAGTTGCGCATCCATCATCTGGACGAAGGTCCCACCGACGGCCCCGTGGTGCTGTGCATGCACGGTCAGCCGGTATGGAATTACCTCTACCGCAAGGTTATTCCTCACCTCACCGCCGCAGGCTTGCGGGTGATCGCGCCCGACCTCGCAGGCTATG
>JAUIED010000252.1 GCA_030428905.1 Gammaproteobacteria bacterium | reverse complement strand
CCGTGGCCGGCACCACCTACTACTACGTGATCGCCGCCGTCGACACCTCCGGCAACATCTCCAACGACTCCAACGAGATCGGCGGCGCCCTGGAATTCGACGGCGTGGTGATGCGCTATCTGCCGCTCGAAGCCGACGTGCAGGCACTGCAGACCTTCTGCGACAACTACCTGAACCTCTGCCCGGAGTTCACCCTGTGCAAGCCGGCCATGCCGTACGTGGTGATGTGCGTGGCCAACTACGGCAGCATGGGCACCACATCGAGCAACCTCGGCTGGGAGTCGCAGAACGAGGTGCTGTTCGGTGTGCCCGTGGAGTGGTGGCAGGTAAACGAGGCTGGCGAGCTCGAGTTTCGCAACTTTGCCATGGTGGCGCCGTTCATCTACGTCGACAGCGGCGCTTCGGAAGCCGGTGGGCGGGAAGTGTTCGGCTGGCCCAAGTGTCACGGCTGGTTTGCGCAGATCGACGATCCGTGGTCCAGCAATCCGCGCGCCTGGCGCTCGCTCCTGTCGGTGAAGGTGCAGGCGTTCAGCCAGATGTTCGCCAACCAGAAGGTGGAAGCGCGTGCGCTGCTGGACATCGAGGAGAAGCCGCCGTTGTCGCTGTCGCTGTTTCCTCCCAACCTCAGCGACGCCGAGAACACGTTGCTGGATCTGCCTCGCGCCGCCATGCGCTGGATGTCGCTCCTGGGCCACAGCCTCGGCATGTTTGCCCCCAAGGTGCTCGGCGGCGAAGGGGCCGACGCCGGCCGCGCGCTCAGCGAGTTTCTGCGCACCATGCTGCACCCGAAGAAAGGCTTCGTGGGCGCGTTTCACGCCAACACGCTGAATCTCAAGCAGATGCGCGACGCGGCCGATCCCAATCGTGCCTGCTACCAGGGCTACACCAACGCGCAGATGCACGTGAAGCGCATCCGCCAGGGCGGCCTGCTCGGCGAGCAACGCCTGCTGGCGGGTGACCCATCTGGCGGCCTGCGGGTGCGCATACGCCGTTTGCAGGACCAGCCCATCGTCGCCACGCTGGGGTTGAAGGTAGCTGAGGAGCACACCGACGGCGGCGTCACCGTCGACACCCTCAAACCCGTGATGCCGTTCTGGGTAGAGGCCGACATGCGTTACGACGACGGCGAGACGCTGTGTTTCAGAACCCCGCACCTTAACTGGCGCAACAAACAGTGGCAGCTTGCCGGCGATCATCGTCCGGTGCAGTACAACACCACCGGCTCCATCGGCTTCCAGGTGCCGGTAGGTCCATTTGACTTTCCCAATGCTACCTATCGCGTGCTGCCACTGCTGGCAGACCCGCAGCGCATGCAGCGGGTGATCGACAGCTACCTCAACGATCCACTGAACCAGCCGGATATCCGCGAGCGTTTCGAGGTATACGGCAGCTATGTCTACCTGTCCGTCAGCCGCTTCCAGAACATGACCGCCAACGGGGAAAACGTCGGCGTATGGGCCAAGGCGGGTATGAACCTGATGGTGCCGGTCATGCTCAAACGAGGCGATGACCTAGTTTCGATGGGCCTCGTCTCGCCGTTCATGTTCGCCGAGTCCGACATCGGCGTGACCACCGCACGGGAAGTGAACGGTTGGCCAACGATGATGGCTGAGCTGTGGCAGCCGCCCAACCCCTGGGGCGCAGAGGCCGGGCCATTCGCGCAGAACATCCAGCTCCTGGAGCTGCACACGGATGCCATGCGCGCGCTGAACGCCGGTATGGAGTTCGACTGGCACAGCGTCATGCAGATTCAGGACGGGCATCTGATAGACCCCTCCTCAGATGCACAGCGCGCCGACCTGATTCAGGGCTTCGGCACCGCGGTGAAAGCCAGCGTCGCCGAACTTGCCGCCCGCAGCAGCTCAGACAACAACCTGGAGTTGTACCTCTCCCTCGCAGCGGAGCTGATGGGCAATGGCCTGCCGATCAACCAGTACTCGCTGAAGCAGTTCCGAGAGGTGGAAGACTTTCGCAAGGCCTGTTATCAGGCGGTGGTTCGGGCACGCATGACCATCGAGCGCTGGCACGAGCTGCGCGAAATCGAGCATCCCATGGTGGTGCGCATCGATCACTTCGCCACCCTGCCCTTCATCGACATGCTCGGACTGAAGACCGCATTCGATGCGGCGGACGGCAGCTACTCCCTGCTGGTACCGCAACGCCCCTTCTTCATGGATGTGGACCTGAAGACGCGCTACGGCGAGGTGCTCTACCACCGGGTGGGCACCGACCACTGGACGCCGGGCGAGCATACCGACATCGGTCAGGGATTCTTCACATCCGACGAAGCCGTTGATACGGGCCTTGTCGAGGCACTCGACGAAAACCCGCTGCACATCACCACCACCAGCCACACTCGGCGTGGGGATGGTGAGTTCGACAAACCGGTCAGCAGACAACGGCTGCGCGAGATTGCCGGCACGCTCGAACCGCAGATGGCCGTGCACGAGGTGCTGTCCCGCCGCTGGGGCGACCGCACGCGCGCCGATGGAAACAACCCGGCGCACCCGCCCTACCGGCTGCGTACCGACGTCGTTGGCAGCGTTCCCGCCGACGCGCTGTTCCCTGAAGGTGAAACCGGCAGCGTCGACGGCGTGCGCTACTGGTCGCCGCAACCCTGGCCCAAGGAGAATGACCCGACGTGAGCGAGGAATCCGCAACCCAGCCCACCCGTGTGGCCATCATCGGCGGCGGCTGCGCCGCCATGACCACCGCATGGGAGTTGACCCAGCCGCATCTTCGCGGCGCGTTCGATGTGACGGTGTACCAGCAGGGCTGGCGGCTCGGCGGCAAGGGCGCATCCGGTCGGGCGGCGGACGGCCGCATCGAAGAGCACGGCCTGCATCTGTGGATGGGCCACTACGACAACGCCTTTCTGCTGATGCGCCAGTGCTACGCAGAACTGCAGCGGGACCCGGACTGGTGCCCGCTGGTGGACTGGACCGACGCCTTCAAACCGGACCCCACCTGCGCGCTGATGGACCAGGGGCCGGACGGGATCTGGCGCAAAATGGTGGCGCACTTTCCGCCATTCGACGGCAACCCGGGCGACCCCCGTGAAGATTGGCTGCCGCAAACCGTCACCGGCTACCTGGTGCGTTCCGCCGGGCTGCTGCGCTCCCTGCTGATATCCGCCCGCGCCATGCTCGATGAGCAGCACGCCGCCGAGGCGGACGAATCCGACCAGGACCTGTCGGATTCCGTGCTGGGATTTGTTACCGACCTGCTGCGCTACGGCCAGCTCGCTACGTTCGGCGGCATCCTGCAGGCCGCGGCGGCACTGGAAGCACTGTTTTCGCTGGCGCCGTCGTTTCCGCGAGACATCGCGCAGAAACTCATCGACGCCATGCGCGCCGGCGCGCAGTCACTGCTCGACCCGCTGTTGGACGGCGATGCGGAGTGCCGCTACCTGTGGGAGGTGATAGACACCGTCTGCACTACCATTCGGGGTGTGGTGATGTTCGGCCTCGCCACCGACCCGCGCGGCTTCGATGCGCTGGACGACTACGACACACGGGAATGGCTGGCGCTCTGCGGCGCCTCAGAGCGGACGCTGAAAAGCACCTTCGTGCGTGGCCTGTACGATCTTGCCTTCGCCTACGAAGACGGCGACTACGAGCGGCCGCGCATCGCCGCAGGCCAGGGGCTGCGCGGCGGCTTTCGCATGTTCATGGCCTATCGGGGCGCGCTTTTCTGGAAGATGCAGGGCGGCATGGGCGACGTGGTCTTTGCACCGCTGTACGAAGGCCTGAAGGCTCGCGGCGTGCGCTTCGAGTTTTTTCATCGTCTGGAAAACGTTGGCCTCGCGGACGAGGCGACGCTGGCCGCAGGCGACTCCATGCATGTCACGAGCCTCGACTTCAGCGTGCAGGCGCGCACCTGCACGGGTGGGGAGTACCAGCCGCTGGTGGACATCAAGGGCCTGCCCTGCTGGCCAGCGGAACCCCTCTGGGAGCAGCTCGACAACGCAGACGCGCTACGCCAGCGCCGCTTCGAAGACATCTCCGACCGAAGCGACGAGCAGCTGCGCCTGGAGGTAGGCCGCGACTTCGACCTGGTGGTGCTGGGCGTGAGTGTCGGCTCCATCCCTTATGTCGCTCAGGAAATCCTCGCCCACGACCAGCGCTGGCGCGATATGGTCACCCATTTGAAGACCGTGCAGACGCAGTGTTTTCAGGTGTGGATGAGCGAAGACCTCGAAACACTGGGCTGGCCGCACCCGTCGGCGAACGTATCAGGCTTCGTCGAGCCCTTCGACTCCTGGGCGGACATGAGTCACCTGATCGACACCGAAGACTGGCACGACAACCCGCCCGCCAGCATCGTCTATTTCTGCAACGTCATGCCCACCGGGCCGCTGCCGGCCGCGGACGATGCACAGCTCAAAGACCGCGAAACCGAGCAGGTGTATGCCAACGCCGTGCAGTTCCTCAACCGCGACATCGGCCACATGTGGCCCGATGCCGTGGACGGCAACGGCAGCTTCCGCTGGGAGCTGCTGCACGCGCCGGAAGGTAGCGGCGATGGGGAGGCGCGCATGCGCAGCCAGTTCTGGATCGCCAACACAAACCCCAGCGACCGCTACGTGTTGTGCCTGCCCGGCACGCCGCGCTACCGCATCTCGCCGCTGGATCGCACCTACGACAACCTCACCATCACGGGCGACTGGACCAATTGCGGCTTCAACTTCGGATGCGTGGAGGCGGCGGTCATGTCCGGCCGGCTGGCCGCCCACGCCTGCAGCAACTCACCGCCACTGGAAGATATCTTTGGCTTCGACCACCCCTGACGGCGAGGTTGTACCGCAGCCGGTACGCTGGTTTTACGAAGCGCTCTTTGACGATGCGCTGCTGAAGTCGTTCTGGGGTGACGCCTACGCAAACTGCGGCTACTGGGACGATGGCATCGATTCGGGCCACGCTGCCGGCGACCGGCTGGTGGACATATCTCT
>JAUIED010000251.1 GCA_030428905.1 Gammaproteobacteria bacterium | reverse complement strand
CCCCGAACCAGCGGATGCTCCGGATCGCTCACCCGCACGGTGAACGGCTCGATGGGCGGATGCGCGACGAATCGATTGCCCAGCATCTGCATGAAGCGCGGCGCTTTGTCCGGCGTGTCGGCCTTGCCGTCAACGAACTCGATCAGCGCACTGGTGCCGTGCAGGGCAAGCCAGCGGCCGCCACTCTGCAGGAACTGCTCAAGCCCATCCTGCTCTGCCTCGGTGGGACACAGATCGCAGGTATAGGTGATCAGCAGTTTCGATGCACAGATGGCCTGCGAGTCGGAGAAGTTGTCGCTGACGCGTGTCCAGATGTCCTCATGTTCCGCCAGAAGCTTCAACAGCTCCAGGCGCGCGAAGTTGGTGTCGTGATACTTGGCGTTGCACACCAGATACACATCGATACGTTGATTCTCTGAAGGCACGTTCCCCCCTGCCCGCTCGCTGAGTCGAACGCTTATACTAACCCGTCCTGAGCCCCGGAGCCGACCCGCCGCATGACCAGCAATCAAGCACTTCGCGCCGTCACGCAGGACGAGATCGATACGTTTCACACCGACGGAGCCGTACTCATCAGGAACGTGCTCGCCCCCGAATGGACGGAGTTGCTGACAGAAGGGCTCGAGTACGCCCAGGCCCACCCGGACGGCATGTCTGCCGGCGTCTCCATGCCGCTGCGCATCGATCAGTTTCCCGCACGGCATTCGCCGCAGCTCGCCACCTACCTGAACACCTCGCCAATGGCGGAAGTGGTGGGCTCGGTGCTGCAGGCGCCGGTGCGCTTCTACATGGATCAGATGTTCTACAAGCCACCAGGCCGCATCGCGCCCAGCGCCTGGCATCAGGACACCTGTTACTACAACGTGGATGGCCATCAGCTGGTCCGCGCCTGGGTGTGCGCCGACCCGGCACCCCGTGACATCAGCCTGGAGGTGGTGCGCGGCTCTCACCTGTGGAACGTCACCTACCGGCCGCCGGTAGGCCTGGACCCGGCGACCGACCCCGAGGGCGCCGCCGCGCTCGAGCGCCGCTACGCCGAGGGTGAGATTCTGCTTGGGCCGGAGTCGCACGAGCAGTGGACCTACTTCGACTCGTTCCTCGATCCCAGCCTGCCGCAGCTTCCGAACATCGAACGAGCCAGAGCATCGTTCGACATCATCGGCTGGGACTACGAGCCCGGCGACGTGCTGCTGTTTCACGGCCACATACTCCACTCCGCCCGCGGCAACGTCGATCGCTCCATTCCCCGGCGCGCCTACGCCGCATTGTGGGCGGGCCCCGATGTGCACTACCTACGCAGGCGCAGTCAGGCCATTCCCGATCCCCTGCCTTTGTACCAGCACCGGCCACGGGACGGGCAGCCGCTCGCAGACTTCGAAGACGTGTTCCCTGTGGTCTGGGCGCCCTGATGCGCAACGTCATGCTGGTGGGCGGCATCTACCACCCCTTCGATGAGTACGCCGAGGAAATCACAAGCCTGTGCACAGAGTTCGGCATGGAAACGATGGTGACCGATGACGTCGAAGAAGCCATCGCGCACCTGGACGGGGCGTCGCTGTTCACCCTGTACGCGCTGCGCTGGCGCATGCTCAACCACGAGAAGTACATACCACATCGGCCCCGGTGGGCATTTGAAATGCCGGAGGCGTTGGCCGACGGGCTGCGCCGCTACGTTGCCAACGGCGGGCCGATGCTCGCCATGCACACCGCCTCCATCTGCTTCGACGACTGGCCGGGTTTCGCCCAGGTGCTGGGCGGCCAGTGGGTATGGAACACGAGCTTCCACCCGGAACCCGGCACAGTGGAAGTCGCGCCGATTGATGCGCACCCCATCGTTGAAGGGGCCACCGCCTTCGCGCTGCAGGATGAGGTGTATCACCATCTGGCGCTCGAACCTGGCAGCACACCCCTACTGAAGGCACGCGTGCCAGACGGCGATTGGCAGACCGTCGCCTGGGCATACGAGGGAGGCGGCGGGCGTGTGGTGTACGACGCACTGGGCCATGACGGTGCAAGCCTGCGCGATACCGCACATCGAGCGTTTCTGGCAGCGAGCCTTCGCTGGCTGATACAACGCTGATTTGCTACCCGCACTCACCCAGAACCGCAGTCTGCGGCTTGCGACATTCGCCGCTTTGTATGCGGCGCAAGGGCTGCCCTTTGGCCTGTTCATCATCTCCATCCCCGCCTGGATGGCGGCGCAGCAGTACGAACCCGCACAGATCGGCTCGTTCATCGGCATAGCGGCGCTGCCCTGGAGCCTGAAGCTGGTAGTGGCGCCGATCATGGACCGCTTCGGTTTCCCGGCCATGGGCGAACGCCGGCCGTGGGTCATCCTCGCTCAGATTGGCTGCGTGCTGTCTTACGCCGCATTTTTCTGGCTGCCGCCCGACCTCGCCTTGCTCGCCACCCTCGGCTTCATCACCAACAGTTTCTCTGCCGCTCAGGATGTGGCCGTGGACGGCATGGCCATCAAGCTGTTCCCGGCCGGAGAACGGGCCCGCGCCAACGGCTTCATGTTCGGCGGCCAGCAGCTCGGCATCGCGCTGGGCGGCTCCGGCGGTGGATACCTGCTCAACAGTGCGGGCTACACGGGCGTGGCGATACTCGGCGTCACCACCACGTTTGCGCGAACGGCCGGAACACAAGCTGTTTCCCTGGTCGCCAGGCGCCTCAACGGCAACCGCCCATGAGCATTCGGCACTGCAGATGGGCATGGAACTCCTGCGCCGCGTCATCGCGCCGGTGAGCCTGCTGATCCTCACCACGCAGTTTCTCTACCGCAGCGCCGATGGGTTGCTCAACGCACTGCATCCGGTGTTTCTGGTGCAATCCCTCGACTGGGCCGACACGACCTACAGCGACTGGTACACCACCGGCAGCATCGCCGGCGCCGTGGTGGGCGTGCTCGTCGCACCGTGGATCGACCGCCTGCAGCCGGGCCGCGCCTTCTGGTGGATCATCGCCGCCAAGCTCGTCATCTTCGCTGCTGCCATCCCGCTGCTCACCGAGCAGAGCACGCTCATCGGCGGATATCTGGTGGCGCAGGGCATCGCATCGCACCTGCTCGCCATCTGCGTCATCGCTCGCCTGATGCAGGAATGCGCTGGTGCCGCAATCGGCACGCAGTTTGCTGTGTACATGGCGCTGTCGAACCTGTCCTACAGCGCCGGTGCGTTCCTCTACGCGCAGCTGTCGGCGTTCCCCGTCACCACTCTGTTGCTGCTCGGCATCGGCATGCTGACAGCGGCGGCGTTGTGCTGGAGGTTGGCCGCCGGCATCACCCGCTCAACTATGCCGGCGCCCGACAGTAGTGATCGATGAACTTCTGATGCTCCGGAAGCTGGCCGACGAATTTGCGCACCGATTGGTGGATGCCCGTCAGAAAGCGCTCAAGCTCTTCGTCCGTCATCATGTTGACGATGGGGTGATACTGCTCCGGGATCAATCCCTGTCCCATCATGACCTGAATCCATGAATTCTCACCGAAGAGCTCCGTGGGCACCTTGAACACACGTCCGGACTGCTTGAACAGCTCAATGCGATGCTGCAGCGAATCTGGCACACGCATCGTACGGCATTGATTCCAGAAATCTGAGTCGCCACGTTCGGTGACATGGTAGTGCAGCACAATGAAATCGCGCACGTTTTCGATCTCGAAGCTCATCTGACTATTGAACTCATCGATATCCGGCTGGCGAATACCATCGTAAGGAAACATCTGCATCAGCCGAATGATGCTGCGCTGAATGAGATGGATGCTGGTGGACTCGAGCGGCTCGATGAACCCCGAGGACAAGCCCATCGCAACGCAGTTCTTGTGCCAGTGGCGTTTGCGCGTGCCGGTCTTGAACTTCAAGACCCGCGGCTCCGTAAGCACCTCACCTTGCACGTTGTCGAGCAACTTACCGACCGCCTCGTCGTCGGACCAATGCTGATCGCTGAACACCACGCCATTGCCGACACGGTGCTGCAGAGGAATGCGCCACTGCCATCCAGCCTCACGAGCGATGGATCGCGTGTAGGGCACAGGAGGTGCAACAGATGCGGTCTGCACCGCCACTGCACTGTTGCACGGAAGCCAATGGGTCCAGTCTTCGTATCCAGCTTGCAGCGTTTCCTCGATCAGAAGCCCACGGAATCCCGTGCAGTCAATGAACAGATCCCCTTCGATCAACTGCCCTGAGTCGAGCCGAATGCCCGTGATGAAACCGCTCTCTGCGTCCTGCTCGACGTCGACGATCTTGCCTTCCTGGCGGATCACACCGTCCGCTTCGGCCATCGTCCGTAGAAATCTTGCATAGAGCGAAGCATCGAAGTGGTAGGCGTAGTTGAGATTCTGATTCGGCAACACCGCAAAGCGACCGGCCTTGGCAGCCAGCCACTCATTGCAGTACTCGCCGAACTCACGGCTCAAACCCGACTTCAGGCCCTTCAGCCAGAAGTGCTGAAAACCCGCAGCCCAACTGTCTTTGCCAGTCCAACCAAACGAATGTATGTAGTCTTTGCCGACGTCGCGCCACCCCTCGAAGGAGATGCCGAGCTTGAACGTACCCTGCACCGCCTTCAGAAAATCCTGCTCTTTGATCTTCAGAATGTCGTGCAGCGTGAGGAGCGTTGGAATGGTCGCTTCGCCGACACCAACCGTACCAATGACATCCGACTCCACCAGAACGATATCCAGGGTCTTGCCAATGGTCCGTGCAAACGAAGCCGCTGCCATCCATCCCGCGGTGCCACCCCCTGCGATGATGAGCTTATTCACTTTGCGACGTTCCATGGCTGACTCCTATTGGCTGAGACGCTGCACGAGTTCCGCTCGTACCCGACGTATGGTTTCCTCATCGAGCGGGTTGAGCATCCCTCTGCCCGCAGCAGGTATGTGCTCGAAGTTCCGCTCATCGGCTTCAAATACGTAGTAGTCGAACAAATGCTTCCACGCACGTCGCTGGTGCGC
>JAUIED010000250.1 GCA_030428905.1 Gammaproteobacteria bacterium | reverse complement strand
TTCGACCACCCCTGACGGCGAGGTTGTACCGCAGCCGGTACGCTGGTTTTACGAAGCGCTCTTTGACGATGCGCTGCTGAAGTCGTTCTGGGGTGACGCCTACGCAAACTGCGGCTACTGGGACGACGGCATCGATTCGGGCCACGCTGCCGGCGACCGGCTGGTGGACATATCCCTGCGCGGCATCGACGCCGCCACGGTCCGCGACGTGCTCGAGGTCGCCTGTGGCCACGGCGGCGCGACGGCGCGCCTGGCGAATCATTTCCCGGATGCTGCCATCACGGCCACGGGTATCAACACGGAGCAACTAGCGCACGCCCGGCAACGCACACCGAGCGTGCAGTTCGATGAAGCAAACCCCGTTGCTCTGCCGTACCCGGAGGCGGCGTTCGACATCGTGGCCTGTTTCGAGGCGGCGTTTCACTTTGACACCCGCGAGCGGTTTCTCGCCGAAGCCTGCCGGGTGTTGCGGCCTGGCGGCTGGCTGGTGATGAGTGACCTCCTGCTGGCGCGTGCCACGCAGTTCATGCCGAAAGCCAACTACCTGCCCGGCACAGCCGCCTATCGCCGGGTGCTGGATCAAACGGGCTTCACGCGCATAGATGTGGAGGACATCACCGAACCCGGGTGGCGCAGCTTTCGGCGCGCGTTGAGCCGCTATCTCCTGCCGAAGGCCAGCAACCCCGTGGCAGTGCGGGATCTGCTCGCCGCCAACAGTTTCTGGGCGTTTACGATACGGCAGAACGTGCTGGTTCGGGCGCGTCGCGAAGATCTTCCCGGCCGGCGTACCATTTGAGCGCATCGCGCAGCGTCTTGCTCATACTCGTGAGCGGCACTCGGAGCGCACGCTGCGCGCGATTGGCAAACAACCACTGCTGACAAAGCAACAGCACAAGGCCCAGCGAAGGATAGAGAGGTTTCTGACCCACCACACCTGCGAGCTTCTCCAGCGCAAACAGGGTGAGCGCGCCGGCATCGGCTGACGCTCGCCAGAATGGCGGGCTCGAATCACTCAACGCAGCCACACGTTCGAACAATGTGTCCAGGGTGGTGTTGTGCCCGGCCAGCAGGATCGGCTCGCCAAACCGTTCACAATCCAACGCACGCAACGCAAGCGTTGCCACGTCGCGCACATCAATGACGTTGATGCGGTGGTTGCTGGAAAACGGCACCTCGCCGCGAACCAGCAGCGGCAACAGCGCAAAGTGCAGGGGCCGCATATCCCATGGACCAAGGCACTGGGTGGGGTTGACGACTACCGCGTTGACGGGCGCTGCCAGCACCTGTTCCTGCAGCGCCGCCTTGAGCTCGAAATAGGGATGCAACGCCGACAACCCACGCGCAACCAGCGTATCCGCCGGAACGAGCGTGGTGAAGGACCCCACATGCACCAGCCGCGCACCCGTCTGCGCGCAGCCGTCGACAATGGCCTCGCCGCGGCGCAGCGCCGCTTTCCGATCGACGGATTCAAACGCGTACGGTGCTGCCGCATCCACGATGAGGTCGTACCCGCGCAGCAGATCGGCGAGCGTGTCACCTTCTACCTGCTGGTAGGTCGCGCCAGAGCCGGCCAGGTTCACCGGCGCCTGCGATCGCCGCCCGGCGGCCACCGTGTCGTAACCGGCCACGACGAGCCGCCGTACGAACGCATTGCCGATGTGGCCGCCGCCGCCAAGCACCAGGGCCTTCACGCGAAGCTCCGCAACGCAGCGTCTGAATCCACTTGCAGGCGCGAACGAGCCGCCTGGATGTGCGGCGTCTCGCCGCGAACGTGGTCTGCGAGCAAGCTGCCGAGCGCTTCGCGAAAAGCCGGCTTTTCGGCTGCAGGTGCGTGATCGATCAGGGAGCAGAGTGTGCGCATGGTGAGGTAGTGGGCGCCGTCGCGACGCGCCAGCGCCAGGGACCGATGCAGGCTCTCTAACCCTTCTTCCTGACGGCCGAGCAGGATCAGCAGTTCACCGCGAATTCTGTGGCAATCCGGCTCGATGTAGCGGCCCACACGCTTCTCGCACACAGCGATGGCCCGCTCGGCGCTCTCCACAGCCGCATGCATGTTGCCGCACTTGAGCTGCGCTTCAGCCAGCGTGTAGAGGCTATGCGCCCAGGAGTTGTCGCTGTTGCCGTCGTAGAGCGCTTCGACGATCTCTTCGAGATCGCGCAGCGCCTCAAGATCGCCCTGACAGGCCGCCACATACGCCCGGTGCATGCGTGCGTAGCCGAGCCACTCGCTGAAACCGTAGCGTTCGGAAAGCTCGAGCGCGCTGGTGGCCATATCCATCACCCGTTGCAGCGGTGAGGCGATATCTTCGTGCACCGCGCACGCATAGCACAGGGTCTGCACCACGACGAACGGATCATCTGAGCGCTGGGCAGCTTTCAATGCCTGGCTGAGCAGAGCCGTGGAGGCGACCACATCGCCGTGCAGGGCGTCCGACCAGGCCAGCACGAGGTTGGCGATGTAGAGCACATCCCCTGCCACCACGCTTTCATCCTCCACATCGCGAGTGACGGCCCGCTGCAGCAGCGTGCGCGCGTGGTCGATCTCTCCCAGATAGAAGGCGTTGCAGCCCTGCGTGAACGTCGCCACCCGCGGGCGACGTGGGTGCTGCGCACTGGACTCGGCAAGCTGCGCCAGCACGGCAGCCGCATCGCCTGCAGCATCCACCTCGCAGCGCACGGCCTTCAAACCCCAGTAGCCCACATAGAACTCGAACGGGTCTACCTGCACTTCGCCGGCATCGAGCATGGCCCGCGCCTGTTCGTAGGTCGCTGCAAGCGTGTCATCGGAGTAGCTGCGCAGAATCGTCAACAGCTGCGTGTTGGCCAGTAGCAATGCAAACCGCAGATCACGCACTGACTGCGCGGCCGGGGAGTGGCTCAGCATGTCGAGCGCACGATCATAGGCGAGCTGCGCTTCCACGTAGGCCGAGCGCCGGCTGGAGTGCCGGCCCGCATCGTAGTATGCCTGCGCGGCTTCCTCGTAACGCTCCGCACGATCGAGGTGCAACGCGTACAGATCCACTTGTCGGTCTGGCGCGTCGCTCAGGGCGTCAGCCACGGCACCATGCAGGCGACGACGGGTCTGGCGCAGCAGCGAGTCGTAGGCAATCTCCTGAATCAGCGCGTGGCGGAACACGAATCGGCTCTAACTGTTACCAAGCGGCAGTATGAGATCTGCCGCAATCGCCCGGGCAATGCTCTCATCGATCACTTCCGGCGACCTGCCAGACACCGCCTCGAGCAACGGCCTGTCAAACCGGCGGCCGATGAGTGCGCCAATCTGCACGGGCTCCTTGTGGCTGCCCAGGGAATCGAGCCGAGCCATCAACGAGTCGCGCAGCGAAATCGGTACCTGCTCGCCGCCAGCCGCATCCGTGCCGGCCTCCTGAACGGCACGACTCAGCTCTTCCAGAAACAGCGGCACGCCGTCAGATCGGTCGAGAATCTGCGCCACCACCGTGTCGCTCAACGTGCCGCGATGGCCTTCGACGAACGCACGCGCCGCTTCCTGCGTGAAGGGCGTAAGCGTCAGGGTCTCCAACCGTTCGACTTCGGACCAGGCATGCTCGAAGCCAGGGCGGTGTGAACACAGTACGAGCGCCGGGTGATTGGCGAGTCCGAGTGTCAGCTGATCAACCACGTCGAGGCTGGAAGGGTCGGCCCAGTGCAGGTCCTCGAACACCACCAAACGATGGTGCTGCTCAGCCAACCGCAGAATCAATTCGGCCAGCAGCCGCCGGGTTTCGCGTCGCTTGACCACTGGCGATGCCTGCATGGCGTGCGCCCGCTCGGTGCTGAGAAACTCCACCATCAGGTCGGTGTCCAGCGGCGCGTTCAGACCAAGCATGGCCAGGCAATCATGCACCGCCTCGCGAAACCCTGTGTCTGCGGGACGGAGCCGCAGGCCCAGCTGACGGGGCAGCGCCTCCAGGAGCGGCGCGAATGGCGTGTTGCGCTGATAGGCGGCGCACCGATACACAAGGGTCGTGGAGGCTTCCGCCACACGTGAGACGAGCTCGCGGCCCAGACGCGATTTCCCCATGCCCGCCTCGCCGCTCAGCAGCACTAGCCGGCCCTCGCCGGCACGCGCGCCCTCATGCGCCGACAACAGTCGCGCCAGCTCCTCTTCCCGGCCAACAAACGCCGTGCGTTCCTCGCCTACGGTCGCGCTCGGCACGGCCTTCAGGCCCTCCACCAGGTACAGATCCGTGGGTTTGGCAATGCCTTTGAGCTGTCGGGTGCCGGCAAACGTGCAGGCAATACCCGAATCGAGCAACGCCTGAACGTCGCCGCTGATCAGGCACTGTCCGGGTTCCGCCGCCGCCTGCACCCGCGCCGCGGTATTCGGCACCGAACCCGTGGCCAGATGCTCCACCCGGTCGCCGCCACCGATCACGCCCGTCACCGCAAGGCCTGCGTGGACGCCGATGCGCATGAGCGCGGGAATACCGATATCGACGCGGATCTCCTCTGACACACGGTCGATGGTTTCAAGAATATCCAACGCAGCCCGCACGGCGCGGGACGCATCGTCTTCGTGCGCCGTGGGGTAGCCGAAGTAGACGAGAATACCGTCGCCAAGATACTGGGCGATGTGGCCGTCGTAACGCTGCACGACGAGGCGCGCAGCCGCCTGGCAGCGTTGAATGACGTCCAGCATCTCTTCGGGGTCGAGACGCTCCGCCATACCGGTGGAATCCACCAGGTCGCAAAACATCACGGTGAGATGGCGGCGTTCTTCTGCAGCGGCGGGTACCGCAGCCAACGGCTGGCCGCAGCCGCCGCAGAAGCGCATGACGCTCGGGTTGTCGAACTGGCAGCTGGGGCATAGCATCGCCTACATACTCGCACGGCTCAGGCGGCAAACCAATGCGTAGACCCTGCTGTGTAGGTAACACATGACTTGTCCGGTTTCCTAACACGTAATCTGTCCGCTTCGACATTGAGGTCCTGAGGAGGGCTCATGAGGC
>JAUIED010000249.1 GCA_030428905.1 Gammaproteobacteria bacterium | reverse complement strand
CCGCGCGTCAGCGAAAACAACACCCCCTATACTCCGGCTCCTCTCATCACGCCTGGGCTACCCGCACCGCCATTTCTTTACCTCTGAACTTCAGCCGATATAGCGGTTATCCTTCCTATCCGTCGGCAGTTCGAACGGCAACTCACCGATCGCGCATCCATCAACCTGCTTCATCGTCACTTCCCGGCGATTGCAACCACGCAACCGGAGTTGCTGCTGGATCTGGCACTCGTGAAGCACTACACGCTGGTGCTGCCCGTGTGGCTGGCGAGCAGTACCTCCCTCAGGGATCTTAGGGAAGTGCGCTTAACTACCGTAGACTTGAGTCTGTCGATTTGCCTATGCTGCCGCAAAGAACGCGAGCTCTCACCGGCTGCCAGCCGAATGGCGAACATATTTCGGACGGAGGCGGCAACAGTCAAGGAAGGCTGGACCATGCGGTGTAGGAGAATCTCCGTCTGCACACTTGTTGGGCGTAGAAAAATCCACAGATGCGTGGTGCGACTCCAGAACCAAGCAAGAGGAAACACATGCAGAACTTCAAAGGCAAAACCGCCGTGGTGACTGGCGGTGCGAGCGGTATCGGGTTCGCCTTGGCGGAGCGCTTCGCAGAGGCCGGCATGAACATAGTGCTGGCGGACATCGAAGAGAACGCACTGAAGCGCGCCGTTGAAGCGTTTCAGATGCGCCAGCAGCCGGTACTGGGCTGTATTACCAACACCATGCGTAAGGACTCGGTGGAATCACTAATGGTTGATGCCAGAGAACGCTTCGGCAACATCCACATCCTCTGCAACAACGCAGGCGTCGTAAGCGGCGGACAGGCTCAGCCGATCTGGGAAGTATCGCAGAGCGACTGGGACTGGGTGATGGGCGTCAACTTCAACGGCGTGCTCTACGGCATTCAGTCCTTCGTGCCGCACATGCTCGCGCACGGCGAGCCGGCACACGTGGTCAACACCGCATCAGTCGCCGCCTTCATGCCCGGCGGCGGCACGTACGGTGTCAGCAAGCACGGCGTGCTGGTAGTGAGTGAGGCCATGTACCGGGACCTCACCGGCAGCAATGTCGGCGTGTCGGTGTTGTGCCCCGGGTGGGTGAACACGCAGATCGCCCGTGCGGAACGCAACCGGCCGGGTAACCTGAGAAGCGCACACAACCCCGACGGCCAGGCGCTGGATGTAGAGGACGCTCTGCAGGCGGGACGCCAGCCGTCCGACATCGCCGAGGCTGTGTTCCAGGCAATCGAGCAGGAGCGGTTCTACATCCTGCCGCACAGCGGCTGGGACAAAGTGGCATTGGGCCGCACCGCAGCCATCGTCGCGCGGGGCGCCCCCTACGACCTGGACATCCAGGCGCTGCGCGACAGCGCAACCGCCGACGAGGATCTCTGAAACCAGACAATTCACTGAACGGAGGACCGGCATGCTGCCGACCATCACCGTACCCGCGCGTTTTCGCGGCCCGCCGGAATCCGGTAACGGCGGTTACGTGGCAGGCGCCATCGCCGAACGGGTGCGCGCACTCAGCGGCCTGGCTGATGATGCCGCCATAGAGGTAACGCTGCGCGCACCCACACCGCTGGACCAGCCGATGCAGCTGCACGCCAGCGAGGTGGTGCACCTCATGGCAGGAGAAACGCTGATCGCGGAGGCGACCCCCGCTTCCCTCGAACTGCAGGTACCCCAGCCGCCAACGTTTGAGGCCGCCCTCGCCGCACGCGATGAATCTCCCGCCTTCATCCGCAACATCAACCCCCTGCTGCCCGACGGCACCGGCTTTCACCCGATCTGTTTCTGCTGCGGCGCGGACGTGGCTGCAAACGAAGGGCTGCATGTGCACGCCGCACCCGTGGATGGTTTTACCGGTGTCGCCGCCGCATGGCGGCCACCGACAGCGTTCGCCGATGCCGACGGGTACCTGCCGGAACCGATACTCTGGGCCGCGCTCGACTGCCCGGGGCAGTTTGCCTACTACGCCTCAGGCATCCGCACCGGCATGCTCGGTCGCATGACCGGGCGCATACTCAGAGCGGTTGCCGCAGAGCAGAATCTGCGCGTCATCGGCTGGTGCCTGGAAGTCGAGCGCAGCAAACATTTCGCCGGCACGGCGCTGTTTGACCAGGCAGGCAGCCTCTGCGGATACTCTCGCCAGGTGTGGATCGGGAGGATGGATCAGTGACCACGGGTTTTGTTTTTCATGAGCTCTATCTCTGGCACGTGACGGGCCAGTTCGCCGGCGTCATGCCCTACGGCAACGGCGTCGAGCCCTACGAGCACGCCGAGAACGAAGGTACCAAGCGACGATTTCGCAACCTCCTCGAGGTCAGCGGACTGCTTAAGCACCTAACGGCCATCGAGCCGCGGCCTGCAACTGACGAAGAGATTCTGCGCGTGCACACCCAGGCGCACCTGGATCTGCTGCGCGAGCACAAGGACGATCTTTTATTCGACCCGGGCATGCTCACGCCCATGGGCCGCGGCAGCTTCGACATCATCAAACTATCGGCTGGCGGCGTCGTCGAGGCAGTGAACGCCGTGGTGAATGGCTCCGTGCGAAACGCATACGCCCTGGTGCGCCCGCCCGGCCACCACGCCATGCCGGACCTTGCCATGGGCTTCTGCTTTCTGTGCAACGGCGCCATCGCCGGGCGGCACGCGCTGGACGTGCTCGGTCTGGATCGCATCGCCTATGTGGACTGGGACGTGCACCACGGCAACGGCACGCAGGCCGCGTTCTACGACGAGCCGCGCGCGCTGACCATTTCCATTCATCAGGACACCTGCTTTCCGCCGGACTCCGGCCACCTGCACGAACGGGGCGCCGGTGAAGGTACCGGCTACAACATCAACGTGCCGCTACCGCCAGGTTCCGGCGTAGGCGCCTACGAGCATACGTTCGACACGGTGGTGCTGCCAGCCCTGCACGCCTACAAGCCAGATCTCATCATCGTGCCGAGCGGCTTCGACGCCGGCGGCTGGGACCCGCTCGGCCGCAACATGCTGACCAGCGAAGGCTACCGTTCGCTCACCGGCAAGCTGATGCAGGCCGCGGACACGCTCTGCGACGGGCGTGTGGTGATGTGTCACGAGGGCGGTTACAACGGCTCGACGGTACCGTTCTTCGGGCTTGCGGTGATGGAGACGCTGTCCGGCATACGCACGGATATCGAAGATCCTTTTCTGCCACTGCTGGCCGGCCTCGGCTACCAGGATCTGCAGCCACACCAGGCGGAGGTGATCGGCAAGGCGGCGGCGTTTGTTGGGGATATTGGCAGCTGAGACCAATAGCGTCCTTGAACGCCTCGCGTTGTTCACAGCTGCAACGTAGCGGACGTTCCTGCCCTGTACAGAACCTGCACGACAAGCGCGAGCCGCTGCGCTAGGCTCTGCGGCATCAAAGGATCTGGCGACCCAGGAGGTCGATCATGAAGAACCGGCTGCTCATCTGCATCTGCACCAGCTTGCTCATCGCCGGCTGCACCGCCACAGGCACTCAGCGCTCCACCGGCGAGCAGTTGGACGACACCGCGGTAACCGCCAAGGTGAAAGCGGCACTGGTTTCCGACCCGCTCACCGACGCATCCGACATCGAGATTGAAACCTTTCGTGGCGTCGTGCAGCTCAACGGCGTGGCCGACAGCGACGAGGAAAAGGCGCAGGCCACGGCGGTGGCGCGCAAGGTGATTGGCGTGAAGGAAGTCGAGAACAACCTCATCGTGCGCGCCAGCCGCTCTGTGGGCGAGTTTGTTGACGACAACATTCTCAAGGCGCGGGTCAACGCAGCGCTGGCCAAAGACCCCGATACCAGCGCCTTCGCCGTGGATGTGGACGCCAACCGCGGCACGGTGCTGCTCGGCGGCTTCGTAGCCAGCGAATCGATACGGCTGAAGGTGGCCGAGGTGGTGATGCGGGTGCCCGGCGTGCGCGAGCTGAACAACAACCTGCGCGTGAAGCATGTGGATTAGGCACACCGGCACGCCCGGCAAAGGAAGACTTTCTGCTAACGAGGGAAAGCCATGAACGAAACCATTCAACTGGAGATCTTCACCGACTACGTGTGACCCTGGTGTTACCTCAGTACCGGGCGTATTGAAAGGCTGAAGGCGGAACACGACGTTGAAGTGCGCTGGGTGCACTTTCCATTGCACCCCGAGACGCCACAGGAAGGCGCGGAACTGGAGCAGCTGTTCGCCGGGCGCGGTATCGATCTAGACGCCATGTACACGCGCATGAAGGCGCTGATGGACACCGAAGGCCTACCGTACGGGCGACGCACCCATACCTACAACAGCCGCCTCGCCCAGGAACTCGGTATGTGGGCAGACACGCAACCCGGCGGCGAGGCGCTTCACGATCTGCTCTACCGGGCCTACTTTGTGGATGGGCTCAACATCGGCGACGAGCAGGTGCTGGTCACGCTCGCCGAGGCTGCAAACCTGGACAGCGACGCGGCCCGAGAGGTGATCCGACAGCGCACGTTCAGCGATGCGGTAGACGCCGACTGGGCACGGGCGAGGGCCTGGGGCATCACCGGCGTGCCCACTTTTGTAGCTGGCGGCTACGGTGTCGTGGGCGCGCAGCCTTATGAGGTGCTCGAGCGTCTGATCGAACAGGCACGGGAGGCCCGCGCCTGACGCAGTCAGCCCGCTTCGCGCACCAGATTATCCAGCACGTATTGCAGGATACCGCCGCTTGCGTAATAGGCGATCTCGTTGTCGGTATCCAGACGCGACATCACGATCACCTCGCGTTCGCCGTTGATCACCATGATGACCTCCTGACGCGGGCTGAGTCCGGTGACCCCCTGCGGCAGACGGATGTCGATCACTTCTTCGCCGCGCAGGCCCAGGGTTTTGCGCGACTCGCCGTCTTTGAACTGCAGCGGCAACACGCCCATGCCGATGAGGTTGGAACGGTGAATGCGCTCGTAGCTCTCAGCAATCACTGCCTTCACGCCCAGCAGCCGCGTGCC
>JAUIED010000248.1 GCA_030428905.1 Gammaproteobacteria bacterium | reverse complement strand
TCGTCGCGCGACATCCTCGTGGAGCTTGGCCGACGCAAAACCGTCGGCGGTCAGGAAGATATGATCGAGGACCTGGCGCTGGAGATGTCCAAAGGGCGTTGAGGCTCCTTAGTCCCAGATCTGCCGGGCGTCGTTGGCGCCGGGAATGAACCTGCCGCGTTCGGCCGACGCGACAGCTTATCTTGAAGGCTGAGCATGACTTGCTCCGCGGACAACACTTGCTCGTGAAGTTTTGAAAGAAGCTGATCCGAGGAATTTCTATGATGGAAACCGGGCAGTCAAGGAATTGCCACAGATCGATACTGCGGCTAAGGGTTTCTGCGCTTTAGCGCTATAGGTAGGTTCTTCAATATTGGGTTTAGTAAACGTGTTTCAGATTCTGGTAATGCGGCGTGTCCTGATTAAGCTGGTAACGCTTTTCGCGACTTTGGGAGCTGTGTCTAGTTGCGCGAGTACCGTCTTGCCACTTGATCCAGCGTCGCAATCGATGATCGAAGTAGCTGACAGCCTGCTTCAGTCGCCTAACCCAGAGAATCTCCAATCTGCTGTTCTCATTTACGAGATAGTTGCTGAGCGGACCGAGGGACAGGCGAGGGCTGAAATGCTTGTTCTGGTTGGTGCGATTCTGCGTGGTGCATATGGTGGAGAATTGCTCGATCGCAAGAGGTCAGAAGCTTGCTATGTTGAAGCCGCGCTTCTCGATCATAGCGGTGCCTTAGTCTATCTTGGAATTCAGCAGCGAAGAGTGGGAAAGGATGCGTTAGCGAAGGAATTATTTCTAAGAGCTGAAGAGATCGATAGATACCACGGTAGCATAGTTTCAGGGGGAGCAGAGTTCGCAGCTGAGCTAGATTCGGTAGAAAGCTGTGGCGACTGTGCAGATGTTTTTCTGGGAAAACAATCTGAGGAGTGCGTTTCTGCGGAGGGATTCATGGACACGCGTCTTGACAATTGAGATAACGCATTTGGGGGTTTCGGCCCACGCGTTGGTACCGTCGGAACGTCTACCGTGTTCGGATGGCAGGTGAAGGCACAGGCGGACCTGATTCACAACGGTGAGTCTCTGAAGTCGTCGTGGGAGATCAACCGGCAGTTGGATCAACGGCCACGGCTTTCAGGGCCAGTGGCGGCAACTGAAACTAGAAGTGAGGGTTTTGGACCTAGGCGTAGTCGTAGAACGCTGCGGTGGCCCGTTTTCGCTTCTTGCGATTCAGTATCCGCGCCATCCAAGTGGTCACCCGGTTGGGAAACTCCGCGCCTGGATGGGTGAGATAGTCGACGGCCAAACCCAGTTGCTCGGCATACTTTCTGAGAGTAACTGCCAGCGGTTTGGGTTGGGTGGATGTCGAAGGCACACCGGCCTCTTGCTCTTCCAATGAGGACAAATACGCTTCCAAGTGATCCGGATTAACCCGAGCTTTCTCCAGACGTTCGTGAATGGACGTATTCTCTGCTTCCTTGAGCGAGGCGGCGATCCCCGCTTCAACGGGGTTGAGGTCCACATACGCCATACAGGTCAGTAGATCTTCTTCGGTGAGAAGTACACCGGAGTAGAACCGTTGCTCGAAGAAGTGCCCCGTACACTTTGCGCCTCCATTTGCCCAGGCGGCAAAGGGTTGCTTCAGGTATTGCATGTAGCAGGACAGTGACCCCAGTATACGTCGACACTTTTGCAGTCGCATCGGATCCAGTAGCAAGGCGTGGTAGAGCACGCGTTGCTCTAGATCGAGTTCATCCAACATCAGGGGGCGAACCCTTTCACCGGTGATGGCTTTGGCGCAACGGGCAGCCACCCAGCGCAGTGCCACGTCTTCATCGGACCAGCGTCGATGTTCTAGCGGGTCGTAGTGCAGTACGATGTGAAAGTGATTGCTCATCACGGCGTAGCCCATGATCTCCACTGCGAAGAACTGGGCGAGGTCGTGCATACGGTTAAGGAACACCGGCTTGCGGTGGTTGTGGTTCTTCCCCGTAAGAGGATCTTTACCGAACAGCCAGGCGCGCTGAACGCACCGCGAGGTGACGTGGTAGTAGCGGGCGATCTCGGCGTCGACGTAGTGGGAGCGCGGTTTGGTCATGCGGTGATTGTGCGCAACACATGGCGACGGGTCTAAACGAATCAGACCGACAGTCTGTAATCATTGGCGGATACTTGTGGTGAGTCGAAGCTGAAGCCGGTGTAGGTGTGGATTTGCCGCGCGCGAGCGACAGGCGGCGTGTGTCCCCTCCGTTCCTCCGCCGCGCGCGAGCGACAGGCGGCGTGTGTCCCCGTTCCCCTCCCTCAGTCCCAGATCTGCCGGACCTCGTTCGCACCTGGGATGAACCTGCCCCGCTCGGCCCACGCGACAGCTTCGTCCATGGAGTCTGCCTCGATCACGTAGCAACCGCCCATGTATTCAGGCTGGTTGTGGTATGGACCGTTGTGCCGCGACAGCTCGCCGGCGTCATCCAGGCGAACGGTTGTGGCCTCGTGCTTCGGGTACAGGTGGAACGCGTGCAGGAATTTTCCCGCATCTTCAAGCGCCTGCCGAAATTCGGCGTGCTGCTGGAGCACCTGTTGTTGGCGGGACTGCGACAGACCGTCCCACACGCCGTCGCGATCGGTCATGGTGATCAGGAACTTCATGGGATACCTACCATTTCTGTGGTGCTGAGACGGATTTCGACACCGCCCCGTTCCACCCATCGGCTCATGCCGTCGTCTTCGATCAGCGTACGGTAGCGGTCCCATCCCGAGGCATCGGCGAAGTACAGCTCCGCCATACCGTCGTAGGGCTCGACATGGGGCTCCAGGCTGTGGCTGATGACATAGCGGAACCCGTCGACCTGCCGAATGACGCCAGCAACGTTCTCAGCGTGTACCGTGAGCCAATGTGTAAAGAACGCGTCGTAGTCGGTATCTGCTTTCGCCTTGACGAGAAACGTGACCTTCAGAAAACCGCCACGGGTGCAGGGGTAGGGCGCGTTCAGGGTGTTTGGGGTAGTCGGCACCTCATCGTCGATCACCACGTACTCGCGCGTGGCCCAGGGCACGTACGGCTCTGCAAGCTGCTGGAAGGTGTCGGTGGGCGGCTCGCCGTGCGGCTTAGCAGGGCGCGGTAGCGCCATCGGCCACCAGAGCTGCGCCACGCCATCCCAGTTGCCTTCGCCGTCGAATAGCGTTGCGATGTAGCGGCTGGCGTGGGGTCGGCCCGCTTCGCGAGCTGCCTCCATGGCGCCGATCACCACAGGCATGTGGTTGGCGAACCAGTTGGCCACCAGCGCATCGCGGGCTACATGGGCGCGCCGGCGGATGAGATACATCATCTTGGCGCCGTCCACGGCCGACACTACGGCAGCACCTTGCGAAAGGGTTTTACGGTAGTGCGTGAGAAGACGCCCGCGGTGGCATATGGGTCGCCGTCTGCCCAGGTTTGTGCATCTTCGAGGCAGTCGAACTCGGCGACGATGAGGCTGCCGGTAAAGCCGGCTTCGCCCGGGTTTTCAGAGTCGATGGCCGGGTGTGGTCCGGCCAGCAGGATGCGTCCCTGATCCGCGAGCTCCTGCACGCGTTCCAGGTGTGCTGGTCGAACTTCCAGTCGCGTGGCCAGTGTGCCGGGTCTGTCTTCGCTGATGATGGCGTACCACATGGTTCGTTTCCTTGTTTCAGGCGCCGTAGAGGCGGCGCGCTTCGTCGAGAAGCATGTCTCGGAAGTCGGGGTGAGCTATGTCGATCATGGCGCGTGCGCGCTGCGCAGCGGTCTTGCCGCGCAGCTCCGCGGCACCGAATTCAGTGACAACGTAGTCCACGTACGTGCGCGGCACCGTGATCGGTGTGGCTGGCGCATGGAACGGCACAATGCGTGTAAAGCGCTCGCCGCCGCTGCTCGGTACGCTGCTGGATGGCACCACAGACACCGACTTGCCGCCGGGGGAATAGGCGCCGGCGAGCATGAACACCGTCTGCCCGCCCACGCCGGTGTAGGGGCGATGGTCGAAAGCCTCCGCCGCCACCTGCCCGGTGAGGTCCACGGCCAGCGCGTTGTTTACCGCCACGAAGTTGTCGAGCTGAATCAGCCGCCGCAGGTCGTCGGTGTAGCCGAAGTCGTAGAGTTCGAATGCCGGATTGCCGTCGATCATGGCCAGCTCCTCGCGGGGCATGGCCACCAGCGCGCTGCCCACAACCTTGCCGCGGTGGATGGCCTTGCGCATACCGGTAATGTTGCCGCGCGCAACGAGTTCGGCGATACCGCCGGTGATCAGCTCGGTCTGCACACCAAGGTCGTTACGAAAGTCGAGAAAGTGGCCGAGCGAGGCGGATACCGTGCCCACGCCCATTTGCAGGGTATCGCCGTCGTTAACCAGTTCTGCGGCGACGATGGTGCAGATGGCTTCCACCTGGGCAACCTCGTCGGGTGATGGTTGCGGCGCACCGGTGCTCGATGCGGCTGAAGGTTGCCCTTCCACGAACAGGTCGATCTGGTTCATGTGGATGTAGTTTTCGCCGCCGGTGCGGATGAAGTCCTCCTGCACCTCGGCGATCACGAGCTTCGCGCCCGCCGCGCAGGTGGGCGACATCCACACGCCAGGGCCGAAGCTGCAGTAACCCGCAGCGTCCGGGGGAGATACCGGCACCAGGAAAACGTCCGGTGTGGCAGAGGTGCCGGCCGGCATCTCGTGGCTGCGCCACAGGCCGATGGGCAGGTAGTCGGCGTCGCCCGCATGCACGGCAGCGCGGTTGGGCGGTGTGGCGTAGTTGTCCTTCAGTCGCAGGCGGCCGCGCAGTTCGGGCGCCGTCCAGCTCACGAGCGAAGCCAGGTGCTCTACGGTAATGTCGGTGAGGTTGGCGGCAATCACGTGCGCCTTCAGAGCCTCGGCCAATGTCACCGGCGTGGAAGTGTAGGGTGATACGGCGACGGTCTGGCCGCTGCGCACATGCGCCACGGCGTCGTTGATGTCCGTAAGCTTGCTGCCCAGGCGTGCTTTCCAGTCCATGCCATCCCCTCC
>JAUIED010000247.1 GCA_030428905.1 Gammaproteobacteria bacterium | reverse complement strand
CCACTTTCATCGGTGAAAATGGTCGGTGGTTGCCATGTGCAGCCCGCACGCTCGCCGAGAAGTTCGAAGTTCCAGTCGTCCTTCTCGATATGTGCGGCAAAACTCGACTCGATGTGAATGACGGCGCCGTCCTCGAAGCGGATACGGCCGACTGCAAGATCCTCCACCGTATAGTTTTCATGGTCCCAGCCTTTCCATAACGACTCCACCTGGTTTGATGGTTTGTTGCCCAGATAGGTGAACATGTCGGCGCTGACACTCACCGGCTTCGGGCTGCCCATGGTGTAGTGCGCCATCTCGAGCACATGCACGCCGATATCGATGAGCGGCCCGCCACCTTGCAGCGCCTTGTTGCCGAACACTCCCCAGTTGGGAATGCCGCGGCGCCGCAGTGCGCGTACCTTGCCGTAGAGGATGCGGCCGAACTGGCCGTCGTCTACCGCCCTGCGCAGAAACTGCGTGCGCGGGTTGAAGCGATACTGAAAGGCGATCATCAGCTTGCGCCCGAGTGCCTGTGCGGTGTTGGCCATGCGCCTGGCTTCGGCGGCCGTTCTCGCCATCGGCTTCTCGCAGAGGACATCCGCGCCGGCTTTCAGGGCAGCGATGGTGGGGCCCGCGTGCAGGTGGTTAGGAGTGCACACGCTGACCGCATCGAGGGATTCGTTGCGCAGCATGACCCGGTAGTCAGCGTGGCGGCCAGGCACGTCGTGGCGCTCTGCCAGGGCTGTCAGCGCGGTTTCGTGCGGGTCTGCCAGGGCAACCACGTCCACGTCGTCGCGCTTGGCCAGCATTTTGAGCTGTGTGCCGGCAATGGCGCCGGCACCGATGAAGCCGATGCGCAGACGTTTGCTCATGGCTGATGCATCCAGTGGCTCGGCATGGCGTATCGGTCCTCATGGGTTCTGTGGCGTTCGGCGATGGTACTGTGGCTTGTGCGTGGATTCGACCGCCGCCCGCGCTTTGTGAATAATGGCGCGAAGAACTCCGGAGATGCTGATGGATCGTTCCACGTCCCTTTGGCTGGGTGTGGTTTCGTTCGGTTTGCTGGGCGCGGTAGCGCTGTTCAGTTGTGTGCCGCACATCGAGGAAGACATCGCCACCCGCGCGGGTGAAGCGGTGGGCTTTCCGCCGTGGCTGGAAATCGACGTGGACGGTCAGGAACTGGTGCTGCGCGGTGAAGCGCCAGGGGTGGAGGCGCGCGAGGATGTGCTTGAGCGCTTGCAGGGGCTGGACGGCGTGACCGTGCTCCATGATGCCATGTCGCTCGCGGCACAGGAGTCCCAGGAGCTGGCTTTCGAGACCCCGAGCCGCGCCGAACCGGTAGACGTGCCGGTAGCGCTGCCACGAGTCGAGGTCGCGCCCGAAGAACCGGCGGAAGAACCTGAGGAACCGGTGGAAGCGCCCGAGGAACCGGCGGAAGTGCCCGAAGAACCGGCGGTGGCGCCCGAAGGACAGGCGGTTGCTGTCCAACCAGCGATCGAGCAGCAGGAAACTGCAGACCCACCCACATCGGATGGCAACGTGGTGAAATGCCAGGAGGCGCTCGATAGGTTGCTTGAGGGCCAGCGCATCAATTTCGCATTTGCGAGCGTGAAGCTCGCGCAAGACAGCCACGAGTTGCTGCAGGAGATCGCCGACCAGGCGGCTGCCTGCGCTGTACATATCGAGATCTCCGGGCATACCGACAGCTCAGGTGAACCGGCGCACAATCGCATGCTGAGCAAGCAACGCGCGCAGTCGGTGGTGAATTTTCTGGTGGCCGCAGGCGTGGATGCCAGGCAGCTCAGCGCCGTGGGCTATGGCGATGCGCGCCCCATCGCCAGCAATGACACACGGCGTGGACGGCGCGCTAACCGGCGCATCGAGTTTCGGGCAACGATAGAATCATCCGGCGATGCGGATAGCCGGGCAAAGCAGGGCCAAGACGCATGATTTACCTGATACTGAAGATACTCGCCTTTCTGCTGTTGGCGCTGGTGGTCGGCTTCCTTCTCGGTGCGAGCTTGTATCGTTCGCGCTACAAGCAGGCAGCACGTGAAAGCCAGAGTGGCGGCGAAGCCTCGCAGGCGGAGATCGAACAACTCACAGAAGCTCTTTCGACTGCCCGTCTGGCCCTTCGCGGTGAGAGCAAAGACCGCGAGCAGGCCCAGGCCCGTGTTGCGGAGCTCGAGACTGCAGTGAGTAGCGCCGACCGTCGCATAGAAACGGCGATCAACCGGGCTCAGGCATTGGAAGAGTCTTTGGATAAAGAACGGCAGGTGCTCACCGAAGCGGACGCGGCCCTGCGTGAGCTGCGCGAGGAGCATCAGAAAGCCCTGCACCAGCTTGAGGAGGCCCAGACCGAGCGCTCGCAGATTGCAGGCCAGATCGACACTCGGCAGACGGAGGTCGAGGTGCTCACCCGTGACCGGGACACCTGGCAGTCCGATGCGCAGACGGCATTGCGGCGAGTGCAGGAGCTTGAGAATGAGCTCTTCGCCGCTACGGCGCGCGCCGAAGGTGCGGAAGAGGAGCGACGGGTGCTGAACGTGCAGCTCGAAAGCTTCGAGCGACGCACCGAGGAGATGGTGTTGCGCTCCAATGCGCAGACGCAGACGCTCGCCGAGCGAGAGGCACGCATTCTCGAGCTCGAGCGGCAGCTGTCACTTGCGCCTGATGACATCGGTGAGCTGCCGGCCCTCAACGAGGTGGGTTTTTTTGCAACACCACCGCGGGAGATCGACGATCTCAAATTGATCAGCGGTGTAGGCCCCAAGCTCGAGCGGATGCTCAATGAGTTGGGCATCTACCAGTACCAGCAGATCGCGCTCATGACCAGCGGTCAGGTGGCCTGGGTGAATGAGCAACTGTCCTTCAAGGGGCGTATCGAGCGGGACAACTGGATCAAACAGGCAGCGCTGCTGGGTGGTATCACCACCGGCGCAAACAGGGAGCAATCTGCATGACGGGGAACGCATTTCGGCTGGACGGGCAGGTGGCAGTCGTTACGGGCGGTGGCAAAGGCATCGGTCGCGGCATCGCGCTGTGTCTTGCCGAGGCCGGTGCCGATGTCGTGGTGTGCGCACGCACGCTCAGCGATGTAAGCAGCGTGGCGGAGGAGATTCGCAGTCTTGGCAGAAATGCCGACGGGTTGATGGCCGATGTCACCGATGCTGCACAGCTCGAAGCTGTGGCACGTCGAGCGTCAGAGCTCGGCAAGCTGACCATCTGGGTGAACAACGCCGGCGGTCTGCCGGACGCGACGCCGCGCTATCTCACCCGCACTCCGGATGATCGTTGGGATGCGCAGATGGACCTCAACCTCAAGGCAGTCTGGCAGGGTTGCAAGGTGGCGGCCGCGAACATGGAGCAGGGCGCCATCATCAACATCTCCTCCCGGGCGGCTATGGGCCCACAGGTGAAGAACGGGCCGTATGGTGCTTCCAAAGCTGCGGTGAACAGCCTCACTCAGACGTTGTCCCTGGAGCTTGCGCCGAACATTCGAGTCAACGCCATCGCCCCCGGGCCGATCCCCACCGACAACTTCAACGAGTCCACCAGCTTTCCCGAAGGCAAGCCCATCGAGAAAATCATCGGTGTGCCGCTCGGCCGCCTCGGCACGCCAGACGACATCGGCCTTGCCGTGGTGTTCATGGCATCACCTGCATCCGCCTGGGTGACCGGGCAGTGTCTCTATGTCACGGGCGGGCTCTGAGAACGATTGAGCGCATCGCGCGTACCGTAGAGCCGGTAGAACAGCTTGATCCAGAACGGTGAGAATAGCGTCGTATAGGCGACCACCAGCACGATCGCGGCGTACATCGTGCTGTCGAAGATACCTGAGGATCTGCCGAGCTCCGCAAAGATGAGACCCACTTCCCCCCTCGGCACCATCGCCATACCTACGGCTGTGCGTGTCAACCAGTGCTCGCCTGCAAGCAACAGGCCGCCGACGATTTTTCCGATGATCGCCACGGTGCCTACCGATAGTGAAAACAACCAGATGAACGAAGAGCTCCACGCAACTTCCCGAAAGTCCAGCGACAGGCCGACGGTTACAAAGAAGATCGGCGTGAAAAGTTGAATGATCGGTTTCATGTCCCGCTCCACCTCTGCGGCGAAGTCGGGGTTGCGTGCCAGGGCGGCGCCGAACGGTAGAAAGAAGCGCCGCGACAGGGCAAGCCCCGCAGCGAAACCCCCGAGCAGTTCCGGCGCGCCGATGGCATGTGCCAGCCAGGCAAACACCAGCACCAGTGAGATGATGGATGTGGCAACCAGGCCGGGAATCTGTGTGACGTTGCGGTAATGACCGACCATGTAGGACACGAGTTTGGCGGTTACCGGCGCGACCAGAAAGAACACGGCGATGAAGAAAGCGAGCCTCCCTATGTTGCCGACGGCGAGCTCGCCGGACAGCGAGAAGTCGTACAGCACGGCCAGCAGCAGCACGCCGAGCAGATCGTCCACCACCGCAGCGCCCAGTACGACCTGGCCTTCGAAGCTGTTCTGCCGGCCCACATCCCGCAGGATGCGTACGGTCACGCCGATGCTCGTCGCCGTGAGGGTGCCGCCGATAAACAAGGCGACCAATACGCTGTGGTCGAACAACACGCGGCTGGCCGCGTAGCCGAGCACGAATGGTGTGACAAAGCCGCCAAGGGCCACGAGCAGAGCGCGCTTGCCTGTTCGGGCCAGCCTGCCCACATCGGTTTCCAGGCCAACCTCGAACAGCAGCAGGATGATGCCGATCTCGGCGAGCAGCCGGATGATCTCACTGGGCTGGATCCAGCCGAGCACGCTGGGCCCCAGCAGGATACCCGCGGTCAGTTCGCCGATGACCGAGGGCGCGCCGAAGCGCGTTGCAAGCTCGCCGCCGGCGCGTGCCCCGACGAGGATGATGGCGAACTGCAGAAAGAACTGGGCTGCATCCATTCGACCAGATTACCAGGCTGCTGAAAAAGCAGCCTGGTATCCCGGCCAGGGACGGACGGGCCGCGAACCAAGCACGTAAGTGCTTGATTCGGCGTGAGCGGGCGACAGCCCGCGGTCGCTGAAAAAGTACAGGAAGTACT
>JAUIED010000246.1 GCA_030428905.1 Gammaproteobacteria bacterium | reverse complement strand
AGGACAGCGAAGGGCGCCCGGAGGTTAGAGCCCGGGTGCGCCAGCTGCAGCAGGAGATCAGTAACCGGCGCATGTTGGACGACGTGCCGCTTGCCGATGTGGTGATCACCAACCCGGATCACTTCTCCATCGCTGTGCGCTACGACTCTGCAAACATGGGAGCACCCCTGGTGGTCGCCAAAGGCGTCGACTTCATGGCGTTGCGCATACGGGAAGTGGCCAAGCAGTCTTCCGTACCGATACTCGAATCTCCACCCCTTGCCAGGGCTTTGTATTACGCCGTCGCCCTTGGTGCCGAGGTTCCCGAAGGTCTTTATATGGCAGTGGCACAGGTGCTGGCATACGTCTATCAGCTGAAGATGTACCGGGCCGGAACCGGGGATGCGCCGATCTATCAGGCGGCACGTGTGCCTGAGGAGTTTGCCGTTCGGGTCGATGGCACCACAGAACAGGAGAATACGTGATGCTTGCGCGGCTGAAGATGTTGAATCTCGGAATTCCGCTGTTGCTGCTGCTATTGCTGGCACTGATGACGTTGCAGGTGCCGGTAACGCTGCTGGATATCTCATTCACCTTCAACATCGCGCTGGCGCTGGTGGTCCTGCTTGCCAGCGTCTACACCCTGAAGCCGCTGCAGTTCGCCGCTTTCCCGACAGTGCTCCTGGTGGCGACCCTGCTGCGGCTGGCACTGAACGTTGCTTCGACCCGTGTCGTTCTCTTGGAAGGGCACAACGGCGGTGCGGCCGCAGGTAAGGTCATCGAAGCCTTCGGCGAAGTGGTGGTTGGTGGCAACTACGTGGTTGGCCTGGTCGTCTTCATTGTTCTCGTAATCATCAACTTCGTGGTGGTCACCAAGGGAGCCGGCCGCATTTCCGAGGTGAGTGCCCGGTTCACTCTGGATGCAATGCCCGGCAAGCAGATGGCCATCGATGCCGATCTGAACGCAGGCATCATCGATCAGGTTCAGGCGAAGCTTCGGCGCGAAGAGGTGTCTCGCGAAGCAGACTTCTACGGGTCGATGGATGGCGCGAGCAAGTTCGTGCGTGGCGATGCGGTCGCCGGCATCCTCATTCTGGTCATCAACATCGTCGGCGGGTTGATCATCGGAATGGCGCAACATGACCTGCCGTTTGAAGACGCCATTCGCAACTACACGCTGCTGACCATCGGTGACGGCCTGGTGGCACAAATTCCTTCGTTGCTCCTGTCAACGGCGGCGGCCGTGATCGTCACCCGCGTGAGCGGCGAAGCGGACGTCGGTGAGCAGGTAGTGCAGGAGCTGTTCGATGATCCCCGAGCCCTGGCGGTGGCATCAGGTGTTCTGTTCGTTCTCGGCATCGTACCTGGCATGCCGCATATGGCCTTCCTCGGGCTTGCCAGCATCGCCGCTGTCATCGCCTTCTTCATCGCCCGCAATCGTCAGACCACAGGCTCCGAGGAAGATGCCCCACAAGCCAAGCCTGTGGAACAGGAAGAGGGTACCCAGGATGTGGGCTGGCACGATGTATCACCAGTGGACGTGCTTGGCCTGGAAGTCGGTTACCGCCTGATCCCCCTGGTCGACAAGAATCAGGGTGGCGAGCTGTTGAAGCGCATCAAGGGGGTGCGTAAGAAGCTGTCGCAGGAGTTCGGCTTCCTGGTTCCCAGTGTGCACATCCGTGACAACCTCGACCTGCTGCCGAATGCCTACCGGATCTCGCTGATGGGAGTCACGGTGGGCGAAGCCGAGATTTACTCGGACAAATGGTTGGCCATCAATCCGGGCGAGGTGTTTGGCCGTCTGGAAGGGATTGACAGCAAAGACCCGGCATTTGGGCTGGATGCTACCTGGATTGAAGAGGGCCATCGGGAGAACGCGCAGGCGCTGGGTTACACGGTGGTAGATGCCAGCACCGTGGTCGCCACCCATCTCAACCAGATCATGCAGGACCATGCCGCGACGTTGTTGGGCCACGATGAGGTGCAGAAACTGGTGGAGCTGCTCGGCGAGCAGTCACCGGCGCTCGCAGAACAGCTCGTACCCGGCGCGGTTACGCTGGCTGGTCTCCTCAAAGTGCTGCAGATGCTGTTGGCGGAAAAGATTCCGATCCGCGACCTGCGCACGATTGCTGAGGCCCTGACTGAGAGCGCGCAGAACAGTAAGGACACCGACGCGCTGGTGCAGGCGGTGCGCATCGCGTTGTCGCGCATGATCGTGCAGAACATCTTTGGTTCGGAGCAACAGCTCGACGTCATCACGTTGGATCCAGAGCTTGAGCAGTTGCTGAACCAGGCACGTCTTCAGGGCGCCAACGACGCGCCGGTTCTGGAGCCTGGTATGGCCGATCGGTTGCAGGAGTCAATTCTCGCCGCCGCGGAACGGCAGGAGATTGCCGGCAAACCATCTGTGCTTCTGGTGTCCGGTGCGATCCGCGGTTTGCTGGCACGGTTCGTACGGCTTTCTCAACGGGTAGTTCACGTACTGTCATACGAAGAAATTCCGGATAACAAACAGATCACCGTTGTCGCAACGGTCGGCCGCAGCGGCTAAGGAGAGAACATGCTGCACAGTGAGGTTCGTCAATTCACCGGTCCGAGTATGCGGGCTGTGCTTGCCGATGTGCGTGCTGCCTTCGGTCGTGATGCGCTCATCCTGAGCCAAGAGCAGTCCCATGGCAGGGTGCGCGTTACAGCCAGTGGGGCGAGCCACGCAGCACCGTCGCTGGTAGAGGCTGCGCAAGCCCAGCTGCATGCTACGCCAACCGCGCTGGTTGCTGCTGAAGCGCTGCTGGCACCGCTGGCATTTGACGATCAATTTCTGAAACGACTGCCGTTGCATGTGCGAGACGCGGCCGACGCGGCTAAGCGTGTGGTTTCGGCAGTGAAGCGAGCGGAGGAGCTTCCGCGTAGCGGTGTGTATCGTCTGATCGGGCCACCGGGAAGCGGCAAAACCTCGCTGGTGGTGAACTGGGCTGCAGAGCACCTGCGACGACATCCGGATGTGCCGCTGCGATTGGTCAGTACAGACATCGACCGCCTGGGGGGCACGCTGATGTTGGACCGAGCGGGCTCGCTGCTGGGCGTGCCCGTTGCGCATGTCACGCCGCACACGCTTGAGGAGACTGTGTGCGCTGCTGGGGGGCTCGTGCTGATCGATACCCGAAGCGACGAGTACCTGCCCTGTCAGTCCACGCGCGATGTCTGCGTGCTGCCAGCCAGCGCGGTCGATCAGCGCGCCGCCAGAAGTTGGGCGGAACGCTCGAGCGCCATGATATTGACGCACGTGCGGTTGGGCCGACAGATTGGCGTGCCGCTGTCTGTTGCCGCTGAGGCTGAACTGCCAGTACTGGCGCTTGGGATTTCCGCAGACGTACCGGGCGGGATAGCCGACTGTAGCAGCGAACGGCTGCAGAGCGTGCTGCGTGATTGCATTGAAGAATCCTGAATTGGAACTAACGTTGTACGTAGGCAACGTTCATTTTATTGACGCGAGGCGCTCAGGCGCCGCGCACAGGAAAACGGAGCAGGGAAGCTTTGAAACCAATACAAGTCGTCGCCGTTACCGGCGGTAAAGGTGGGGTCGGAAAGACCAACGTATCCGTCAACCTGGGTGTTGCCATGTCGCGGCTTGGGCGCCGGGTAACGCTACTGGATGCCGATCTTGGCCTCGCCAATGTCGATGTGCTGTTGGGGTTGAAACCTCGCCGTACGCTAAAAGACGTTATGGATGGCAGTTGCCAGCTGGCAGAAGTGTTGGTCGATGGTCCCCTGGGCTTGAAGATTGTCCCCGCGGCTTCCGGCCTGCAGGAGATGGTTCACCTGGGTCCGCAGCAGCATGCTGGTCTGATTAGTGCCTTCAGCGACATTGCACATCATATGGATGTCCTGCTGATCGATACCGCAGCCGGTATCTCGGACGACGTCGTGAGCTTTCTATGTGCAGCGCAGGAAATTCTCGTTGTCGTATGCAACGAGCCGACCTCTATCACCGACGCCTACGCGCTGATTAAGGTCTTGAACCAGCGATACGGCATCGAACGCGTACGGGTGGTATCGAACATGGTTCGTTCCGATGAGGACGGCTCTGCCGTGTTCACCAAACTGCAGACGGTTACGGAACGTTTTCTGGACGTGCAGTTGCTGCACGCTGGTTCATTGCCGTTCGACGATCATCTGCGACGTGCAGTTCGCAAACAGAAAGCGGTGGTGGAGCTGTACCCGACCAGCAAGATATCTCGAGCGTTGCTCGGCTTGGCAGAAACGGTGGACAGCTGGCCGATCCCGGCGGTGGCCAGTGGACATCTCGAGTTCTTCGTTGAGCAACTCGTGGCGGATCATCGAGTGGCCTGATGCTCAAGCCGCCCCTTGCAGCCTACGCAGAGAATGAGTGCGGCGCTGATGGGCTCATCAGTCGCCATTCCACGCTCGTGCGTCGTATTGCGCATCATCTGATTGCCCGCCTGCCGCAGAATGTTCAGGTAGATGATCTGGTGCAGGCCGGAATGATCGGCCTGTTGGAAGCTGCAGCTAAATACGACGGTAGTAAAGGCGCCACGTTCGAGACCTATGCGGGTATCCGTATTCGCGGTGCCATGCTCGATGAAATCCGCCGCGGCGATTGGGCACCACGTTCAGTGCACAAGAATGCACGCACCATCAGCGACACGGTGCGTCGCCTGGAGGCGGGGCTGGGCCGTGAGCCAACCGGGCAGGAGATCGCTGAAGCCATGGGCGTTGGCATCGATGAGTACAATCACATGCTCAGTGACGCACGAAGCGCGCGCCTTTTCAGTTACGAAGAGCTAACCGAACTCGACGACGACGGTGGCATTGCTGGCGATCATCAAGTCGAGGCCGACCACGAAGAACACTCGTTTCAACGGCGTCTGGTGCAGGCCATCAAAACGTTACCGGAGCGGGATCAGCTCGTGCTTTCGCTCTACTACGACGAAGAGCTGAACCTGAAGGAGATCGGTGCGGTGCTCGACGTCAGCGAGTCCCGGGTGAGCCAAATCATGAGCCAGGCCACAGCGAAGCTGCGTGCCCGCGTGTCGGATTGGTTACGGTGAGGGCGGTCGGGCATG
>JAUIED010000245.1 GCA_030428905.1 Gammaproteobacteria bacterium | reverse complement strand
GGAACATGTAGTCGTCCACCTGCAGGTCCACCTTCTCGGAGGTGCTCACCGGGCTCTGGTTGGTGCTCTGGTAGAGCGGCTCCGGCACGCCGGGTGGCGATACCATGCGCGCCTTCCAATAACCGCCGTAGATGTAGTACAGGCGCCGCCGGTTCGGATCCCAGGTGGAAAGCGCATCGGCAATCCACGGGTCGCCCGCCACACGCAGCGCGTCGTAGCGCTTGAGCACCGGTGTTGCGATGAACATGGCGGGCTGGTGTCCATCCAGATGGTAGGTATCGAAGTCCGTAGGCTTGACCACCGCGGAGCCCGCCGACAGGTCGTTCATGGTGCGGTCGCGCTCATAGATGGCGAGCGTATGGCTGCCGGCGCCGTTGAGCGTCAGCCGCTGCGCATCGTGGCCGGCCTGGCGGGCTCGGTCGATGAAGCCGTGATAGCGGCTGAGCACGTCGCGCACCGCAGCATGCTCCAGCGTTGCCTGCATGCCCGTGAGATGCGGTTCGTATCCCATGAAGCCTGCGAACGTCAGGGCATCGTCTTTGGCGATGGCGGCAAGCGCCGCGGTCACCGCCTCCGGCGCTTCGAAGCCGCCGCGATGCAAGCCCACATCGATCTCCAGATTCAGACGCATGCGCACGCCGAGCTCCGCTGCCAGAGCCCGGTACTGCGCCAGGCGCTCCGGGCTGTCGATCAGCCACTGCACGCGGGTAGCGGCGTCGTAGGAGACGCCCTGCAGCTTGCGGTAGAACGTGCGCGCTGCTGTCACGGGCATGGGCTTGCCGAGCAGCACATCGCTGTCGGGAAAAGACTGCGCGATCTCGTTGAGAAACGGCTGATGAAACACCATGAGCGCATCGGTGCGCGCCCGCGCCATCACCGCCTGCAGGAGCGGCACTGAGGGCAGCGACTTCACCACCACGCGGTAGGTCTTGTCGGGCCCGACGGATGCCGCCAGACGATCGATGTTCGCCCACATCCGCTCCCGGTCGATGAGCATCACCGGCCGGCCGGGGCCGTCGCGCTTGAGGAGCGTATTGAGCGCCGAGAAGTAGGCATCGTGGGGGCCGCCGGCATCCTCGGGCCGCCAGAGCCAGGCGGCGGTACCTGCCGCCGCAATACCCACGCCGCCGGCGAGCAACGTGCGCCGCTTCATGCCGGCACCCCGAACAGATGGCGCAGGTGCGGGTTGAGCATGCGCCCCTCGGGATCGAGCTGCGCGCGCAGCGCCTGAAAATCGGCGAAGTGCGGGTACAGCCGGGAAAGCTCTGCGGCGCCGAGACTGTGTATCTTGCCCCAGTGCGGCCGACCGCCATACTTCCAGAAGATCGGCTCGATGACATCGAAGTACGGTCGGTAGTCCTCCCACGCGGCACGGTGCACCGAAATGGCGGCGTGGTCGTGCTCACCGGAACTCATGCCCAGCCAGGTGTCGTCGCGGCGCACGTAGCGGTACTCGAGGGGAAACACCACGTCGAGTTCCTTGTTCCTTATGGTCGCCAGTATCTCCCGCAGGCAGTCCGCACCCGCCTCAACCGGCACCGAGTACTCCATCTCGTTGAAACGCACGTTACGCACATTGGCGAGGATCCGGTGCGCCGCATCCACCCGCACTGAAGGCGGCGACTGCTCAGCCACCGCGTTGATGATGGGCAGACGTTCTGCGGGCGGCACCTGGCTGAGCTCGCGGATGAGCTGGATGAAACCGGCGTCTTCCGCCGGGTCCGGCGGTGGGTTGTCCACGGCGTCCGTGGTCTCGTCGGTGGCAAGGGCAATGGCGTAATCCGAATGTACGTAGGGGAAGAGTTCGAAGTGGCGGTGCTTCGCCGCCAATGTATCGAAGTCGCGCAGCAGGTCTTCCACCTTCGCGGTCCATGACTGCTGCTTGAGCCGGTACGGCGTGCGGTTCTGCAGCGTCATCTGTGTCACCACGCCAAGCGCCCCCAGGCTCACGCGGGCGGCGTCGAACACCTCACGGCGAGACGTGGCGCTGGCGTCGATCACCTCGCCTTGCGGGGTGACCAGCCGCAGCGCCGTCACGTAGCCAGACAGCGCCGGAAAGTCGATGCCCGTGCCGTGGGTGCCGGTGGCCGTGGCGCCCGCCAGAGTCTGCCGATCAATATCCGGCAGGTTGAAAAACTCCTGGCCGATGCGCGCGAGCGCCGGGCCAAGATCGCCCAGCCGGGTGCCGGCACCGATGGTCGCATGGAGGGCGGACGCGTCGTGGGTGAGGATGCCGTTGAACGCATCGAGCACCAGCAGATGGCCGTCCGTTGGCACCAGCGGCGAGAAGGAGTGGCCGGACCCCACCGGTCGCACGGTGCCCGTGGTGCTGGCAAAGAAGTCCACAAGCGCTTGCTCGGAGGTCGGCACGAGGCGCTGCCGCGGTTGACACGACAGCCCACCGGACCAGTTGCGCCAAGGCAACGTGTCGGCACGTGCCATGGCAGGCGCCGCTGCGCCGAAGAAACCGGCCAGTAAGGTACCCTGCATCCATCCCCTGCGTGTGACCATCAGCGAACCTCCGCCATGAAGCGGATCATCGCTTCGAAATCCGACCGCTCGCAGGCCATGCAGTAACCGAGCGGCGGCATGCTGTTGTAGCCCTCTACCGTGTGCGCAAGCAGCACATCCAAACCCTGCGCCAGGCGCGGCTGCCAGGCCGCAGCATCACCAACGACCGGCGCACCGCCCTCACCGCGCACGTGACACAGCGCGCAGCTTGCCGCCCATCGGGCGCTAGTTGCGGCGGTCATTGCCATGTCATCGTCCCGCACCTGGGGTTCGGCACAGCCCACCAGCAACGCGACGATGATTGTCAGTATCGATATCCGCATGGTTCAGCCTCTGCGTGAGTTCACCCCGTCCAGCGGGAAGATCGGCCGCCGCACGTGCTCGAAGGTCAGCTCTGAGTAGTCGGACGTGCACACGCCGAGTCCAGCGCACTCTACAATCGCCTTCACCAGATCGCGAAAGCCCACGCGGTAGTGAATGCGACTCTTGAGCACCAGGTAGCGCCGCGCCGTGGGCTCGATGCCCACCGCGCGGAAGCAGCCGGGGTCGAAGGGCTCGATGTGGCGCGACACCACGACCACATCGACACCGCCAATGCTGAGCACGCCACTGTGGCCCATGTCCATGGTGAGCCCACGCGACATGGCAACCGTTGCGGGAAAGCGCCCCTCGCTCAGGAGCTTCACCCGGCCAGTGACCCGCAACGGCCGGCTTTCCCGCGATAGCGCCGGCATGGGCAACTTACCACCGAGCTCCAGGGTGACTTCGGCGCCGATGCCTGCAGCCTGCATCATCCCAACCGCCTCGGGATCGTAAATACCGAACATCGCCACATCGTCGAGCCCCGCTTCGAGCACCGCCGCCAGCACGTCGGTGGTATCCATCGTGCCGCCGGAGGCGGTGTTGTCGTAGTGGTCGAGCAGCAACACCGGCCCGTCTCCGGGCGACTGTGCTAGCTCACACGCGCGCGCCATCGACGTCTCCAGCGGCTCGAGCGCATACACGAAGTCGTGGCGGTCGTCCCAGGCCTGGTCCAACAGCGTTTCGACTATGCGCTCCGCGCCGGCCGCATCGCCGTCGGTGACCGCAATCACCGACAGACCGGCATCGTGAATGTCGGCGTGCGGAAAGCCGGTGAACAGGCTCACAGCCAGCGCCCCTTCCGCCTCGAAGGCCATCGCCTGTTCCTGCAGCGCGCGGTTCGGATGATCGTCGGTACCCTGGCGCATGACGTGCGGCAGCATGGGTGCGTTGCCCCAACGCATGCAGATCTGCGTGTTACCCTCCAGCGCGTCGAACAGCTTGTTTGCTGCGCGTTCCGCGGTGCTGTCCATATCGATGTGCGGATAGGTGTGGTAACCCGTCACCAGGGTGGACAGACGCACGATGTCTTCGGTGATGTTGGCATGCATGTCGAGCGCCACGGCGATGGGCAGATCAGGCGCCGAGGCGCGAATGCGGCGCAGCAGCTCGCCCTCGCCGTCGTCATACGTGCGGGTGACCATGGCGCCGTGCAGATCCAGCAACAACGCATCGCACGCGCCGGCGAGCGCGACGATGCGCCCACACATGTACTCGAACGCATCGTCTTCCACCGGCCCGCTGGGAGGCGCGCCGGCGGCGATGCCCATCACCACCTCGTGCCCACGAGCCTCGGCCACCTTGATATAGCCGCCCAGGCAGGAACCCGTGCCGCGGTACACGGCGAGCGCCTTCGCGCCTTCCAGCGGCTGCGCCCGACCGCCGGAAAACCGCGCCAGGTCCGTCACCACCGGTGAAAACGTGTTGGTCTCGTGGCTCATCTCGGCGATGCCTACACGCATGCGCAATTCTCCTCAGTGACGGGTGACGCCCGCGCGGTCCGCGTAGCCCAGATACGCCACCCGGCGAAAGCCCAGCTCGATGTCCGGCGCCCGAACGCGCACCACAGCATCGCCGACGATATCGAAATCCGACATCCCCGCGAGGTTGGCGCGCATGGCATCGCCCACCGGCGCACGCAGCTCCACTTCAAACTCGAACGGACCAGAACGATTCAGCGCCGGTGCAATCTCCCCGCGGCCGGCCCGCTCCGCAGCACGCCGGGCGCCGGCACGAATCATCTCCCGCGCCCGCGACGGCGGTATGCAGCGCGCAGAATGGTTGGCATACGCGTGTTTGACGACCACGGTTTCGACGCCGGGGCAGATGCGCGCCACCTGCTCCGCCAACACCTGGTCCCCGGTGACGAGCGCCACCGGCACGCCCAGCTCGCCGCCGCGTATGGCAAAGAAATCCGCCTCGCCGATGGGCTCGCCGCCGAGCAGCACACGGCGAAAACCGCCGTAGGAGATGGTGTGCGCCATGATGCCGGGAAACGAGCCGCCGCTGCCGTGGTGGCCCACCAGGAAGATCGCACTGGCGGATGCATCGAGCCCCGCCATCGTGGTGGCACCCGGGCGGCCAGCGCCGCGCACCACTTCGCAGCGTGCATCGATGCGGTCCATATCAAGCACGCAGAGATCCTCCACGCCGTGGTTTTCCTCCACCACCACCTCGCTCGCGCCAGCGTCGTACGCGCCGGCA
>JAUIED010000244.1 GCA_030428905.1 Gammaproteobacteria bacterium | reverse complement strand
TGTTTACCTGAAAGTGATCACGGGCGAGGTGGACAACGGTGGCGGCCGCGCGTTTCCGCCAGCAGGCGCGGTGACCAGCACCAGGATGACCGACACGGTTGTGCGGGCTCGCCGTGATGCGTTGCTGTGCTTCGTCACCGACCCGGTGAACAACCCTTCGTGCATCAGCGATATGCAGCAACTCACGCTGCGGGGCGCGCTTGAAACGCATTGCCGGTGGCAGACCTTTGCGGAGAAGTTCGGCGCCGTCACGGATGTCTTTAACGGCCTCGAGGCGCACATGATCCCGGGATTTCATCTGCTCGATTCCGCCGGCGCCGAGATCGCCTACGTACATTTCTGGACCACGGGGAAGGGCGTTGATGTCTCCACCCACAATCATGGCCAGGACCCGAGCGAAAACGCTCCAGCGTTCGCGGAGGTACATCTTGTGTTGCGCAACGGCACCGGTGGCGGCGCCATGTATATGTGCGAGGCGCCTGGCGCCGAGGAGCGGGTGCGCACGCCGATCCAGGCCGGCGAAGAGCACGGTCCGTTCTTTCGCTATGATGCGGCAACCGGCCAGCCGCTGCTGCGGGACAACGGCGCGGTGGACTATCCGTGGCACGGCTGGCAGGGCGGTACGGGGGACGGGCAGGGCGAGCGGGAGGGGGAGGCGTATGACCTCGTCGCTGCCTTTGAGATCAGCCCCGACTACGCCCGGGTGTGAGCGCACCTGTGGGGCCGCGACACGACAGGTGCCCAGCACCGAGCGCGCGCGAGGTCATCGCTGCGGATGGCGACCGGGCGCCGTCGTCCTATCTGCAGGTCTCGGAGCCGGACTTTGGCGATGCTGACATTTCCTTCCGCCGCTATACATCCCAGGCTATCTATGACGCCGAGATCGAGCGCGTCTGGGGCCGCACCTGGCAATGGGCGTGCCGCGAAGAGCAGATAGCCCAGCCGGGTGATTATCTGATCTACGACGTTGGCCCCTACTCGGCGCTCGTGGTGCGTCAGCGCGATGGTGCCCTGAAGGCTTTCATCAACAGCTGCCCGCACCGCGGCATGCAGTTCGCCGACGCTGGCGAGTGGGGCCACGGCAAGCAGTTTTTGCGATGCCCGTTCCACGGTATGAGCTGGGAGCTGGATGGGCGTCTGCGGGACATTCCCTGCCGTTGGGACTTTCCGCACATCATCGATGATCAGTTCGGCCTGCAGGAGATACGCTGCGACACGTGGGGCGGCTTTGTGTTCGTCAACTTCGACGCAGACGCGCAATCGCTGGCGGACTATCTGGAGGTGGTTCCCGAGCATTTCCGTGCGTTTCCGTTGGAGCGGCGGCAGGTGAGCCTGCATGTCAGCAAAGAGATGCCGGGTAACTGGAAGATGTGCCTGGAAGCCTTTTCGGCGTGTTCATCGCAGGTGCAGGGGACGCGTTGATTCACGCCGCCCTCGGAGCTGCAGTGGCAGGATGCGCCGGGCAGCCGATCACATCCATATCGTGTGCGTCCTGAACAGCTCACGACCCGTTAATGCAGTGCCACAAGCACTATGAATGTGTGGTAAGGCAGCACACGAACACCCCTGGCAGGCGTGTAATCCTGTGTGCCCAGGTGTACCTGATAGAACTCGGATATATCGGTACGCTCGTTGAAGTAGCCGATGTGGCGGGAGGCAGCCGTTTCTCCGGAAATCCGCCGAACTGTAGAAGTGTGCGCACATCATCCACCTTGGGTTGAGCGGACATTTCTCTGAGTGAGTAGGGGTGTAGCCGGTAGTAGTGGTATCGACCCTGCAGTGAATCGCCGCCTTCGCGATAGTAGTCCAGCCGCCCAGACCCCGTGACGATCGCGGTCCTATCCGGTGCGAATTGATCGTAGTAGCCCTTCACAAGATCACGCCAGTTGGAGTACTGGTTTAACTCATCGAACACCAGCACGGGATCTGGAGGAAACTCTGCTTTTTGCACGCGCCTGCGATGTGACGGTATGTCCCAGTTGAGGTAAGCGAGTTGATTGGCGTCTGCGTCGATCAGGTACAGGGCAAGCGTCGTTTTGCCAACCTGTCGAGGACCGACGATGAAGGCCGGCTTCTCTGCCAGATTCGTCCGGCAGGCTGTTTCGATGTGTCGAGAGCGGGTGAGATCAGTCATTTTGGGGCCGGTTTTGACCTGAGTGATTTTCGGAATGCCGAAAATGACTCATGAGTATTTTTCGGCTAATAGAAAAATGCGCATGTTGCTGCCTGGCAGGGATAGTCATTTCAACCGCTACGCCTCTGGTACCAGTGTGATCCCCCCATTTGTCACTCTTCTAAAATCATGCAGATCCAGCCATACGTAGCGATCTGTCCGGTTCAAGCGTTCTGTGTCAGTTTGCCGTGCTGTGCCTAGAGCAACTTGATCTGCTTGCCGTTTGCCCAATCGGCCATCGTCTGGGGGATGCTCACCAGACCGCCGTTCATCCTTACGGCTGCAGACTTGCCACACCACTCAATGACCTGCTCCATGCTGCGGATGATGCGCGCGCTGGGCGGGATCCAATCAAGTTTTGCCACCGAACCTTTCGCAACGGCGTGCATGGCCTGTCGATTGGGAGAGAGGCCGCGTCAGTTGGGCGAAGCGTTGCGGAACGCGCATCTGAACTTTGGCGGATCGTGAGCTCTGTGGTTGACCGTCGCCCAAAGCCGTGCCTTAGCCGTCTCCCAGCAACAGAACCAGAACAACAACACCCACAAGAACGGCCGCTATCCGTCCTAGACGCTTTGCCAAGCCTATGAGGCCGCGCTGCCACCACGTTCTGCGCTTGGCCGGGGAGCGGTAAACTGGGGCAATCCCTTCTGTCGGTTGGTGCCAGTTGTTGTGTTTCTTGATGGACGTAACGAAAACGGTGCCGAGCCCTGGCAAGTATTGCATCAGCTCGTCACGCAGGTTTGCCAGGTAGGTATCCTCGTTAGCATTGACGTTGTCGTGGAAGTAATCCAGGTCCACAACGACTAGATGCACGGGATCTCTCGGAAAGTGCACAACAGGTTTGTTCAACAGCCACACCGCGTAGAGCTCTGGTTTTTCGGCCAGCACTTTCGTCACGTGCTCGCATTCTTCCGCGGTCAGGTTGGCCTGACGAAAATCATCGTTTACGGAGACCGTCTCACGCTCTTCGTTGGCAATCCGACAGACCTCTTCCCAGGGTTGCCTGTACTGCGCTAGCAGCTCTGTGGCGCAAAGCGTTTGGCGGCCCTTCTTCTGCTCATGCCATGTAAGGAGGTTCTCAACGTCGCCGTACCAGGTGACGTCGAGGGAAACCGCGGTCGTCAACGGCTCGGCCGCAGAGGCGTCCTCTCCGCTCAGCAAAAGGAGCCGGCCGTAGTGGAAGTTGAGCTCTGATGAGTCGCTGTGGCGGTCGCGAAGCGTCTTGGCATCTTCCAGAGCTGCCTGCGGGCCGTTGATCTGCTCATGGAGCCGTGCCCGTTCAGACAGCGCTTCGCTCTCCAGGTGACCTTGTGAGGCGAGCACTTGCAGTCGGGCGATGTCTGCTGCCCAGCTGTCGTGAGACTGGCGCCAGTGCTCTGCGCTGGCGTTCTGCCACTCTGTGTCCATACGTTGCAGAATGACGTCTGTGGTATCTCCGAATATTGCATCCAGCGCGTTCTGCTGACAGTTGGGGATCGTTTCAGAGGCGGCCTCGCCAAGTGCAGCTAGGCGCTCGCTGAGGCTTGGGTGGGTGTCGTAATTGTCTGAGGGGCGTTGGAGCGCATGCTGGAGCGATGATACGCTGGCGTGCACGTCTGCGAAACGCGTGAGCCCGGATGCCAGGCGTGACCAGGGCGTGATCTGCGCGTTGCTCTTCAGCATCCGGGTGCTCTCCCAGACGCCGTTCCAGTAGCTGGAGTAGCGAGGTTGATCGTACGCAAGCCTCTGCAGGGCGCTGGCCGCAGCCTTTGATCCCACAACCTTTGCCGCAACCCGGTCAGCTTCGTACTCCTGTTGTCGACAAAGCGCGAAAGACACCGCATCAAACTTCGGGTAGTACCAATCGAAAAACTTGAATGCCCAGTTGTCCCAGCTCAGCCCCGCCTTGCTCTGCATTGACGTAATCGCTCTGTGAAGCGTTTCGCGCAGACGATAGGTCCACACTGTGAGGCGTCCGTGAGCATGGCTGAGATGGCCAAATTCGTGCGCTATGACTGCCTCGGTTTCTTCGCGAGACATCATTGTCAGCAGCGGCACGCCGAGGATGAGATAGTTCTTGGTCGGCCCAAACAGCCCAAAGCGTGGCAGCTGAACAACTGCGGCGTTCAGCTCATCGTCCAGAATCACCTCGTGAATCTCGGGCCCGCCTGCAGCTTGTCTGATGGGCTCGACAAATTTCAGCACGCGCTCCTTCTCATCACCGTGCAGATACCGACCTTCCGGTGGCGGCACGCGTACGAAGATGGACCGCAGGAGCAGCGGAACGACGATTAGCAACGGCCATGTAAACTTAAGCGTCTTGATCATGAGCATTAGCGCGGCGCCGCCCAGGGTTGCAATGTAGACACCGCCGCCGATGAGAGCCACCGTCAGAATGATCGCCCCGAAAATATAACCGTAGCCAATCGCCAGCATCCCGGCGACTTGTCTTCGGTACGCGCTGCTTTCTTTGGCGACTTGGGCTTCGAAATCTTCCATGTAGGCCACCAACAAGATTTGGGACGCCCTATGATGGCTCCACGGGGCGCGTCTTGCCTAGTCGGTGTTCACAATTGGCTTGTTTGCGGGGACGAAGTGTCGCGCTCGTGACGGGAGGGTTCCACGCCCCAGGCGATGTGCGAAATCGTCAACAGCGTCCAGCCGAGGTACAGGACGATCATCCAGAACGCAAAGTACAGCCAGCCCACTTGCTCAGGCGGAAGAAAAATCTGGTAGGTGCCCACCATCATCATTGGCAGAGCCACAAGCAGCCAGAAGCGTCGCCGTCCGCGTGTCGGTCCGTAGCGGTCGGTCAGTGACCCTGCGATGGGATCCGTCACGATGTCCCACAACTTGGTAAGGCCGAATATGATGCCGACCGTCGACAGCCCGAGCCCCATTTCTCCGGCGTAAAACGGCGGCACA
>JAUIED010000243.1 GCA_030428905.1 Gammaproteobacteria bacterium | reverse complement strand
CTGTGCGGATTCTAGCTCGGGACGATGTACAGCAGTTGCCGATGCCGTTGTGACAGCAAACCTTGCGAAATGAGTTCAGCAACCACACGCACCGCCATCCCGATCGCACTCGATTGGATCACCAAGCACCAGTTGGACATCACCCGCTCCGCACATGACAAAGTCGATGAAGCGCTTCGCTCTGGCGTTATCATGCGTACACGAGCCGTACGGGCTTTGCCCTCTGGGGATTGCTGGCCGCACGTCATCGGGTAGCACTTTCGCCTGATCGCCGTAGTACACGAAATTTCTGCTAATCAGAACGTACTCACCGCTAAGGTCATTGGGCTTATCCCTCTCGACGTGGAAGGGATTAGCAAGTTGAGCGAACTGAATCGGTTCGGCGGAAGCGGCGTCGTCCGGCGCGTAGATGTTGTCGCCGCACCGTCTACGCCACGATCGACTACCCGGGTCTGGAATCTTGGACGCGAAACGTCGATCAACGAAATACTCTGCAAATGACAGCCTTTCATCAACTCGCATCAGATATACGGGACGCTCATCGCCAACGGCGTGGCCGCACAACGTCTTCGAGGTAAATCCAGCAATCCAGTCACCCTCGCGTTTGGTCCTACGCATTCCCGGCTTGCAGGTGGCCAACGTCAGGTACTTCCCGAACGGGTTAGGAGCGAATCCAGTATCGCTGGTCATTTTGTAACTGAACAACCGGACTTCAGACATACAACTACCCCAGATACTCGCTCCGTTCGCCGTGGTATGTGATGTACAGATGCTCAACGGCGCGGCTGGCGGCAACATGAACAAGCGCCCGTTCAGCAAGGTGCCCGGCCTGCACCTCCACAGGATCCGCTGACGCAACGGCATAGTAGTTGGGAACGATACCTTTCTGCATTCCAGCCAGGAACACATGTCTAAACTCGAGCCCCTTCACACGATGCATCGTCGCCATGCGCACACCGGCAACGGCCTGGTTATCGGCCTGCCGATCCAGAATGACCACCGGAATGCCCAATGAGCGTAGTTCCTCCGCGAAAGCATCACGGAGATCGGTTTGGCGTAGCACGACGCAGCAATTCCCAAACTCCAGCTCATCATCACCGCAAAGCAATCGGATCTCCGACGCCACGAAGCCCACTTCTTCCGTGAGATCGGCAAAGTCCCGCACCTGCGGCGCCATGCCATGCGTGAGCGATCTATAACCTGGGCGTGAGTCTTCTCCACCATCGAGATCGTCGATGCTCTGCTCTTCCAGCACCGCGGAGGCGAACTGTCGAATCTCTTCCGTCGTCCGGTAGTTCACCTTGAGCTTGCGGGAACGGCCGACGATACGGATACCGCATTTGCCCATGACGGCTTTCTTGCGGTAGATGCGCTGATGGCCATCGCCAACCAGAAAGAGATCGTTCTGGCCTTCGGGCACCAGACTGCGTATCAACTGCAGGGCTTCCGGCCCCATATCCTGCGCCTCGTCAACAACCACCGAGATGTAAGGGAGTGCCGCTGAACTCGACTGCAGCAGCTCATTCGCATCGAGTGTGGCGTCCTGGTATGTACGCCAGCCCTTATGCTGCATGTGCGCACGCATCTCATCGAACACCGGCCAGATGGATTGACGCTGCTTGCGAGACAGAGCTACACCCCGGCCTTTTCGGGATACGCGGAAATACTCATCCCTGCTGATAATTCGGTTCGGCAGAACAACCCGATCCCACTCTTCCCTGTAGAAACTGTCCGGCAGATCCGGCTCAGCCGGCCGCACGGCGCCGAGCACCATCTGCCAGGTGTCACGCAATTCCTGATCACCAACGATTTTGTGCGGATATCGTTGCCCTTTAAGGAAACGTGACACCCAGGCGTCGATGTTGATGACTTCGATGCGGTCCAGTTCATCCGTACTGGCGATCTTGGTCAGGTTGTGAGCGATGTCTTTGGCGAGGTTGGTGTTGAAGGTCAGGAACAACACTTTCCCGGCTGCGGAGCTCAGAACGTTCTTCACCAGCCATACAGCACGATGCATGGCGACGACCGTTTTGCCGGTTCCGGCACCACCCAGCACCCGAACCGGGCCGTTCCAGGTCCGTTCAACCAGCCGGCGCTGTGAGGGGTGTAAAAAGACACGCCATTTCTCCAAGGGCGCCGCCAACACCTCCCTGAGTTCAAGCTCGCCTTCGATGACCTGGAAGCGTCGCTTGGTCGCGTCGCGCGCGAGCGCCGCATCTACATCGTCGACATCTACCGCCTCCGTCGGTACGGCGTGGTACTCCTCCCAGATTTCTTCCCAGGGTACGCCTCCAGCAAACAGGTAAAGCGCCTCAAACGCCTCCACTGGAAGACGGTTCTGCATGGCTTCGAGTTCGGTATCACTGGTGAGCGCCTGAACGGACTCCAGCATGGATTGAGGCACGCCAATGCCTGTGAGCTCACTATCGTCCAGGCTGAACAGCGACCGCCTGACTTCAGGTGCGATAGGCTCCTGCTCAACCGCAGGCGTTTCCGGCGGCTCGATGATTTCTGTTTCGTAAAGCTGCAGCACGCCGGTTTCGGGGTGAATCTCACAGCGGGTTCGCGTAGCCCAGGCATACGCTTCATCGTGGTGGTCTACCCAGAGCAGGATGTAGGTCTTGCCGCTATCCGGTTTCAGCACAATGCCGCGATAAGCCTGATCGATACGCACCGATCGGAAGTTTGGTTGCGCGGCATTGCGGATCTTTTCGTAGTTGATACCCGAGCTGTCTGGTCCCTGGCGAAACTTCGAGACGAATTCCACAACCTTTTTGGTTTGCGCCTTCGGCAGCCGCGCGAACGATGTCCAGAATGTATCTGCAAGAGCGACCTTTATCTTCCCTACTGCCATCATGCGCTCCCTTTCACTCTCCTCTTGAACCACCCAGACACGCAATGAGTTCGTCTAAGTACAACGCTTCATCCGTGTCGATGAACACCCGCCATCCTTGCGCCTGCAGGGCTTCTCGCTCTTCTTCGCTGCCGTCTAGCATACCCACCATCGCATCGACCCAGGCCCACTCCAGCGTCGCCAGCACCGCATCATCATCGCCCGACAGATCCAGGCCGATCTCAGGCAGCGGGCAACCCGCTTGCATCACCACAGCGAGTTCGCTTGGCTTGTAGGTCAGCTCCAGAAGCTCGCTCCAGCCCGCAGACGAGACCTCCTCTTCGCTGTCTATCGCTGCCTGGTGCGCATCAATGATGGTGCTGTAAACAACATGCTCGATGCCGGTTTTCGATACCGGCAGGAAGCTCGGCGCGAACTGCAGCAGGTTGCATGCGTTCCAGAACCGGCGCCAGGCGAGCGGATAGCCATCGGCATCGATGTCACCATCTTCAATCCGCAAGCAAACGCTGCCGGACGACTGCAGCTTTCCGCCGGCAACGGCGACCTGCGGGATGGAAACCGCTGCAGAAACCAGGCTACCTTCCGGCAACTCTGACGCGCCTAGAAGAATTTCACCTTCAAAGTGCCGCTCGAACCAGGAGATCGGCATCCACGCACCATGCTGTTGGAGCAACTGATCTGGCGCGCGAGAAGCCTCCATGTCGATCATGCCCATGAGCCGAGAACGGGCAAATGCCATGAGGTCGGCACACACCTGAGCCGGTGAAGCGAGATAGGCGCAAAGGAGCGTCATGGCATTCATCTGCCCGTATGCGCTCAGTTGCGAAAAACCGCGCTCGCCGGTTTTCTTTGCAATGCTGTCATATAGGTGCTGACCCTCAGCGTGTACGGGAACATCAAACCATGCACTTACAATTCCGCCGTTTTCGTCCTCCTTTGGCTGAATGTCGTGCCAGCCAAGGCTCCAGACGCGATAGCGCTCTGACGCACAGATGGCAAACCGCTTTGCGGTGTCATCACCCATCTTATCTGCGTGGTATTGATAACCATCGAGAAAGACGGCAATGGGCAGAGACTTATCCTCTGACGAAAGCAGCCGCAAAACGAAGTCAGGACACGACTGAAGCGCGACACCCTCCGCCTTCCCCAATGGCACCTGCGGCTCGATCGACCAACGCTGAAAGCGGTCACTCCCGTCCGCGCTTACGGTGAGCACGTATCCAGGTTTGCCGTTGATGTGCTGCGGCGAAAGCGTGCAGCCTTTTCGGTTCCCCAGCTTCTCGATGAAGAGCTTCTCTAACTCACTGTCAAAGAGTGCATTGACATCCGTGTGATGCAGCGATTCGTTGTCGGGCAGCTTCTCCAACTGATCCCAACGTTCGAGTATTCCCTGCAATGTTTCGATGGCGGAACGCCGGGAGGTTTCCTTCAGCCGCCGGCTTTCCCGATAAGCGAAAAGGCACCGGTAGCAGCCGTCTTTCTCCGCATCGTGCTGACAGCCGCAATCTACAAGCACCTGCAGGGCACCCTGCAGCATGCGGTGAAAGGCATTCGGCTCGCGCAGCAGATCGTTCAGATAGCCTGTGCCGCCAGGCACGGTGTCCATGAGCACGAGGTAGTGGCGACGCAACTCCGTGTTTCCCACTGGCTCGGAGTGAAACATGATCTGCAGGTGGTCCACATTGCCGTGGAAGTGTTTCTTCAGGCCAAGGTGCAGCGCGGCGATCAGGCTCTGCAGGCGCACGGGGGACTGAACCACTTCGGCGAAGGGCAGTAACACGCGTATCGCTTCCGACTGCAACTCCCGGTAGAGGTAAAGATGCGTGTGCAAGTGGTCTGGGTGTTGTTGTGTTTCCTTGTCCGCATTTCGCATGGGGCAGCGCGGCATGTGGTTGTCTTCCTGCCGCCGGCGCCACATACGCACTTTGCCGCAGTGCACGCACACCGGAAATCCGGGCCGCTGGCGGCTTTCACCACCGATGGCAATCTCAGGGCCACGGTCTCCATCGCGACCAAAGTTCACCTCACGAAAGGTGGCGGTATGCAGATACTCGAAGCCGAAGGGCCAGGCGGGGTCTGCGATGCGATAGGCCTCGCCCACGTTCTGCTCATGCAGCTCAAAGTGATACTGGCGGGCAAAGAACACCGGCTCCCGATCATCGGAGTCGTCGCCGATCCGACTTTCCCTATCGGACGCATTGGCATACACCTCACGCAGCCGCAGT
>JAUIED010000039.1 GCA_030428905.1 Gammaproteobacteria bacterium | reverse complement strand
CCCTGGTAGATGAGATCACCGCCCGTTCTGCACCCTCAAGTGACATCGACATCCTGCGCGTGAAGCCCGCATACACATTTGACGTGGCGATGCTGACGCTGGCCAATGTACCGCTGGCGTTACCCTGCCAGCGCTTCACCAAGCACCTCGTTGAGTTCTTCAGCCATAACGACAGTCTATAGCCAGCCCGCAGATCGTCATTCCTCTCAAGCTCCCCGCTCCGGTAGGGTGAGCGGCCGGATTCGTGACAAGGAAACCCATGCGGGTGGCAATCATTGGTGCGGGCGTGGTCGGGCTCGCCACCGCACATGCCCTGCAACTTCGGGGCTACGAAGTCTGCGTGTTGGAAGCAGCCGAACATGCCGGTTGTGGCGCCAGCTTCGCCAACGCCGGGCAGCTGGCCTACAGCAACGCCACACCGCTGGGTTCGCCAGCACTGCTCCGCCAAGCTTTTGGCATGCTACTCGGCCGCGCGAAAGGGGTGTCCGTGGGCATTGGCCTCGAGCCGCGCTACCTGCGCTGGGTAAGCGCCTTTCTCTGGCAATGCCTGCCGCACGCCTGCCGCCGCAACACAACCGACCTGGCACGCATCGCTGAGCGTTCCATGCAGCGCATGGCGATCTACCGGGAGGCATTCGGAGAGGAATACTGCCACCGCACCACCGGAAAAATCGTGCTGCTCGAATCCATCGACAGCACAGCAGAAACGCTGCAGGCACTTACCAGATACGAGCCGGCACTCAGCAACTGGCAGCTCAACGCCACCCACGGCAGCTACGCCGCCAGGGATGAAGTGGGCGATGCTCGCAGATTTACCCAGGTATTGGCGCGCCGTCTGGGCGAACAGGGAGTGGTCTTCATGATGAACACATCCGTTGAACACCTGCAGGCAGAAAATCGCGGTTGGCGAGTGCACACAAACCAGGGCGATCATCAGTTCGACAAGCTGGTGTTGTGTAGCGGTAACGGGACGCCCGAGCTCCTGGGCAAGTTGAACATCCATGCTCCGGTGTATCCGGTGGCCGGCTTCAGCTACAGCTTTCCTGCGGGCGCCCACGCCAACACAACGAGCGTTACCATCGCAGAGCACAAGATCGTCTTCAGCCGCCTGGGTGAGCTGATACGCATTGCCGGGTACGCCAGCATTCATCGACCAGCGAGTGCGAGGCTGAAGCACGCCAGGCAGATGCTGGCGGTGGCCAAATCCATCGCACCACAGGCAGCCGTATACGACGACCAACAGGTGCCCTGGATCGGGTTTCGGCCGGCAACACCGTCCAGCCTGCCGCTGGTTGGGGCAAGCCCTTTGCCAGGCCTCTACTACAACTTCGGGCACGGCATGCTCGGCTGGACACTCTGTGCCGCGACTGCTGAGCAAGTCGCCGAAGCCGTGGAACGCTGATACCCAGGCGATACAGCTCAGATTCGCAGCAACTCCCGCACCACGCTGGTGAGCTGCTGCTGGCTGAACGGCTTGTCGATAAAAAAGAGGTCTTCCGGCTTGTCCTGCTCTTTCGAAAGCACTTCGTTCATATCAAAGCCGCTCATCAACACGACGGGAAGCTCCGGAGAGCGCACGCGAAGCTGCTTGATCGTCTGAAGACCATCCCCATCAGGCATGGTCAGATCGATAAGAGCCAGGTCAATATGCACACCCGCGTCTACCAGCTCCACTGCCGCGCGACCAGAACCGGCTTCAACCACCTGAAAGCCTGCATCGTCCAGCATCCTCCGGGCAATCAGCCGTACCGCCGGTTGATCGTCAACCACCAACAGTGTCCGCATGCCGGATGCGGACGGCACTGATACGACATCCGCTGACTCCTGTGCCACCGCCTGACGCCCACCGCTCGATAGCAGATGTTCCGAGAGCGGCAGGAAAACCTCGAAGGAGGTACCCATCTCCGGCGAGCTGGTCAGCCGCAGGCCACCACCATGGCCTTCAACAATCCCCCGCACCGCTGCCAGGCCAAGACCGTTGCCGTCGAACTTTGTGGAAAAAAACGGCTCGAACACACGAGTCTGATCTTCCGACTCAATGCCTGGCCCATCGTCGTGCACGCGGATGAACGCGTGCCGCCCCGTTTTCGGCATCACTGCGAACTGATGTCGCAGCAGATCGCCGTCGGTCAGTTGTTCCACCCCCCAGCCAACGGTAATTCTCCCGCCCCGCTTCGCACACGCATCCGCCGCGTTCTGAACCAGGTTGAGCACAATCTGATCGATGAGCGTGCTGTCGGCTTCGAGTTGCTGACCATTCAGCGCGCCGGTTCGGACCACACTCACTCCGCGCGGTAGAGAGGACTCAAGGAGGTCAACGTTACCTGACACGCGCTCGCTGAAATCGAATCTCGAGATGACGGGCCGGGAGCGACCGGCATATACCAGCATGAGCTGGGTGAGCTCGCCGGCTTTGGTCGCTGCCCTATCCACATCTGCCAGCAGCGCCAGCATCGCCTTGTCTGAACCTGCCCGCGCAAGCGCAAGCTCGGTGTTACCCCGCACCACCGTCAGGAGGTTGTTGAAATCGTGCGCAATGCCACCGGCCAGAATACCTAGAGATTCCCTACGCTGTGCTTCCTGCATCATGGCCTGCATCTGCACCTCGCGCTGGTGGACCGCGCGAGACTCCAACCGCACATCATGCAGCTGCAACATCGTGCGACGCCTGGCCTCGAACAAGGTGACTGCCAGCGCAACGGCAATCATCATCGCACCACCCCATAGTCGCCACTCACTGGCGCTCTGCCCCGACACCGCATAAGCGCTGAGCCACCCTGCAATCACAGACATCACTGCGATGTAAAACCAGGCTCGCTTCGCAAAGAAAAAGCCCATCGACACCGCGATGAGCGCAAGCTTGAGGGTATGTACCGCACCATCGAGCACATGCATGACCAGCGTCGCATGGGTCGTCATGCCGATCCCAAGGAACATCATGACCCAATGCGGACGTTCACCAGACAGCCGGCTGCTCCGCACGAGCAAGCCGAGCGCGAAACAGACGGCTGCGAATGCCAGGCCGGTGATATTGAGCAGATCCTGATTCCAGGCCGGGGGAGAAATCAGCGCTGCTACGTGCATGAGGCAGTACACCGCCGCCACGCCAAAGCATGCCAGCGGTAGCACGGTGTTGACCTGCTCGGTCAGAGGGTCGCCATCTAAGCCGGGGTGCGTCTCTGCTTCGGGCAGAGTCATCTCGTCGCGCACCGCAGGCGCCGCTGACGATCGAATACGTCTTTGTGCATCATCCCATCCGCATCCCGCCGGAAATGGACAAGGTCTCTCCTGTCATCGTGCGCGACTCATCGCTGGCCAGATATACGGCGATGTGGGCTACCTCATCGGCCTGCAGGAAGCGGCCCATGGGAATACGCTGCAGCATGCCCTGTTTGAAAGTTTCGAAAGGCACGCCAGCAGCCTCGGCGTGGCTGTCAAAATTCTGCAGCATGTCGGTTTCTACCAGCCCAGGGCATATGGCATTCACCCGCACGCCGTGCGGCGCATTCTCCAATGCCGCGCAGCGGGTGAGTCCCACCACAGCATGTTTGCTGGCGTTATAGGCAGCCTGATTGGGGCTCTCCCATTTGCCAGCCGTGGAGGAGATGTTGATGATGCTGCCACCGCCCGCCCCCTGCATGTGCTCTATGGCACGCTGCATGAGCTGGAACACCGAGTAAACGTTGGTCTTCATGAGCGCGTCGAACTCTTCGAGGGAGTACGCCGTGAACGGCCTGCCGATATAGATACCGGCATTATTCACCAGCACATCGAGGCGCCCGGCCCAGGAAACGGCCGCGTCGAACATGCGCTCTAAAGCCCGCGAATCCGCGAGGTCCGCGCCAAATGTCTGTACCTCGACATCACCAAGCGCCGCAACCGTTGCATCCAGATGCGTCGCTTCGCGCGCGGTCAGGAACAGCGCCGCTCCCTCCCTTGCGCATGCCTCGGCAATCGCTCTGCCAATACCCCGGCTAGCGCCGGTAATCAGCACCCGCTTTCCAACAAGCCGATTCACACAGAGCCCAGCGGCGCCCACGCAAGATGCGTGGCGTCTCCCGGCAGCGTGCTTCGCACCAGCCACGTGCCGCTGGCATCCGCCAGCGCCTTGTACTGCATCCAGGATTGCACGGCGACGATGGGCGTGTCGCGACCGCTGTCGAACTGTATGGGGCCATACACGTTGGCCGTGTAGATGAGGTCCTCTTCGCCGATGCGCTGGGTGGCTTCGTGGCGGGCGCCGGCCGGCTCGAAAAACCACACGCCTGGGCCGTAGCCCTCGGGCGGTCCGGCGCGATAGCCAATGCGCCCATTGAGCACCAGAAAGTCCGCAGCGCCCAGATGGTAATGCGGCCCCGCCACACCGTTGTGCCGCACGATGAGCGATACCACGCCAGTCTCCTCGCTGACACGCAGCACCTTGAGAGCAATGTCAGGCAGATCGGGGTTGACGATCCACGGCACCGCGCGTGTATCGATGAAGTGCGCGTGCAGCATATCCACGGCGGCGGCCTCGTTCACCAACTCCGCCGCATCGGTGCCAGCAATGGCGAGCGGTTGCGCCTCCAAGGCTGGTTCCTCACCCCGAGGCTGCATGCACTCGGCGAGTGTGTTCGGAACCAGGCTGATGCCCTGCTGCCCTGCCAGAGCCTGCACATCACGCGCGGTAAGCAGGGAGCGGATACCATTGTTGGCACCAGCAAACGCAATGGCTCCGTAACAGTTACATAGAAACTCGGCGTCTTCCGTAGCTCGCATACTGCCAATCCGGGTATTCGCCGGTATGTAGCCGAACACGCCTGGAAAGAGGTCTGCTGAGATCTCCCCGCCGGTGAGCTGCAAGCGTCCGGACAGCAGCGTGAGATCCATACCTCCCAGCAGAACCAGATTATTCGCATCAACACCGGCAGGCAATCGGCAAACAAGAGAGAAAAAGCCGCTCTCGGAGCTTGACCGCAATGGCTTGACGAACAAGCCTGGCTGCTGCGGAAGCTCGATCCAGGGCAGCGCGTTGGTGTCGATCCCACCTTCTATGCCTGTGGGGTTGAATTCCGGGTTGTAACCTGCAGCAGAATTCGCCTCGGTCATGTGTCTTCCCCCTATGCGATTGCCGGTATCATGGCGCGCGTTACCCTCTGGCGCCACAGTTCCACCATCGATTTTCCGCTTCGACGGCCCGACGTACTGAACACGCGTCAAACTGGCCGTCCCTGACGTCAATCCTTTGGCCGATAATGTCAAATGAGCTGAAGGTCAGGCCACTATCATGCCCTTTCTCGGGCGCAGCTGCGCCCAGCACCAGGGGAGAATCCAATGAGATTGAGGGGAGTCGCGCTCACCGGCGCGTGTCTGCTGTCTATCTGCAGCACCGGTATCGCTGCACAGCAACCAACCCGCGCGATCGAAGAGATCGTCGTCACCGCGCAGAAGCGCGAGCAGAACCTGCAGGAAGTACCTGTGGCCATCACCGCTTTCGACGAGACCACCATCGAACGCGTGGGCGGGACCAGCCTGGCGGACATGGAGGCATTTGCTCCGTCGCTGAACTTCGGTCGTGGCAGCCGGCGAACCCGCGGCGAGATCAATATTCGTGGCGTGGGTAGCTTTTCCCGCAATCCGGGCTTCGACGCCCGCGCCAGCGTGTACGTCGACGGAGTATTCGTCGGCCGGTCGGGAGTGTTCGACCAGGATCTGCAGGGCGTCACCGGCGTAGAAATCCTGCGTGGCCCCCAGGGAACGCTGTTCGGAAAAAATACCATCTCAGGCGCCATCAACATCAACACCGCCAAGCCCAGCGACGAATTCGAAGCGCGGGTGGGCGTAGATGTCGGCAACTACTCAAGAAGAAAGGTACAGGCGCGCGTGAATGGCGCCCTTTCGGAGAACGTATTCGGCAGCGTCGCCCTGACCAAAATGGATCAGGACGGCTTTATCGACAACAACTTCCTCGATACCGACCTCAACGGTATCGATCGCATCAGCGGCCGTGCGAAGCTGCGCGTGCTGGCAAGCGATGCTTTAGAACTCAACTTCTCCGCCGACTTCCTCGAAGAGGATGACCGCGGCGGCAACGGCGAAGGCATTCGCGCAGATTCAGGCGTCGGGCTGGCGTTCGGCCAGGCCAGCTTCAGTACTGCGCCTGGCGCGCGCGAGGTGGACCACGATGCGCAGGAGCGCGAGGAACGCGAGTTCTGGGGCGTGTCCATGACTGCTGACTACGACTTCGGCAACGACTTCACCTTCACCTCGATCACCGCCTACCGCGAAATGGAGTGGTACAACCTGAATGAGGAGGACTACACCCGCGCGTTCATTGGTACCAGCGCCTTCGACGAGGACAGCGACCAGTTCACCCAGGAATTTCGCATCACCTCGCCACAGGACGGTCCGTTCGACTACGTAGCCGGTATTTACTACATCACCCAGAGCATCTCCACGGGTCGCGACGGCACGTTTACGGGCCTGTTTTTCGGGCGTCCCTCGGCACAGGCGGAAGTGATCCCAACCATCGTCGATGTCGACGCCAGTGGCTGGGCAGCTTATGTACACGCAAACTACCGTTTCAACGACAACTTCGAACTCACCGCCGGCTTGCGCTATACCGACGAAGAAAAAGACATCGACTTCTTCCTGCCCAATCCCACGGGATTCGCGAATGTGCTGGACATGACCGGTCAGCCACCGTTCAAAGATACGTACGATGCAGACGCATTTACCCCGAAACTCGGCCTCAACTGGTACGTCAATGAAGACGTGCTGATCTATGCTTCCTACTCCGAAGGCTTCAAGAGCGGCGGCCACAACGTCGACTTCATTCAAACGCTGGAGGAACTTCCGTACGATGAGGAAACGGCGCAGAGTTTTGAGGTCGGCTTGAAGTCCACCTTCGCGGAAGGGCGCGTTCGGCTCAACCTTGCGTACTTCGATACCACCTTCGAAGACTTCCAGGTGCAGCAGTTCCAGCAGCTTTCCCCCACCGTCAGTCGCATCGCCATCTCCAACGCAGCGGAAGCGAACACCAGCGGCGTGGAGATGGAGCTGACGGTCATACCCGTGGATGGCTTGACGCTGATGGCAAACGCCGCGTGGATCGACGCGGAGTTCGACAAATTCCAAAACTGCAACTCCGGCGTCGACTGTACGGGTAACGATCTGCCGTACGCCCCGGAGCTGAAGTACTATCTGTCCGCTGAGTACGAATTTCCGGTGAGCCAACGCGGTGATCAGATGTACATCCGCTGGGACTACAGCGATACCGACGACTACTTCACCCACCCGGAGAACACGCCGGTCCTGCGCGAAGTGGAAGGCTATGACATCCACAACGCGCGCATCGGCTTCATATCCGCAGACGGCAAGTGGGACATCGCGTTGTGGGGCAAGAACCTGTCTGACTCAGACCACCTGCGATTCGCCGAGCTGAACTTCTTCGGGGTGCAGCGAGGCCACTACGAACCGCCCCGAACCTACGGCATCAGCGCTTCGTACACTTTCTAGCTTCACGCGACACCATCCCGGAGGGGGCAACCTCTCCGGGACACTGCGTCGGTGCTATCCTGCACCGCCATGACCGGGGAGGATTACATGCAGGTGCTGCCGACCATGTCGGCACGACACGCCGTCTACGTGCGAGACCGACTGCTCGATCTCGGCGTGCAGCCGCTGCAGGTGTTCCAGACAGTAGAATTCCAGCTGCCGGACGATCCGGAGCTGCATAGGCCCATCCCCGTCTCCACTTTTGCACGTTTGCTCAACGCGTCGGCAGACGCCACCGGCGACCCACACTTTGGGCTGAGCATCGCACGTCACTTTCACTACGAACTCAGCGGCCTGCTCTCCCTCGCCTTTCTCGCAGCCCCGACGGTGCACGCGGCGATCGGCGTACTACAGCGCTACCATCGCGTCGTCGACGGGGGTATGGATCTGCACATAGCCCCACAGGCGGAGCAGCTGCGTGTGGAATTTCAGCTGCTCGACACCAGCGAAGAATCACTGGATCAGGTGATCGAGTACCTGGTTGGCCTCTTCATCGCGCTCCTGCGCACGGGATGTAAACAACACCTCACCGCGGACGATGTGCAGTTTCAGCACCGGCGCATGGGCAACATCAGGACGGTGGAGGAGTTCTTTCGCTGCCCTGTACAGTTCGGTACAGAGGCCAACACCGTCATTCTGAGCCGGTCCCTGCTGGAAGTGCGTCTGGCCACCGCCAACCCGATATTGTTCGGCATCGTCAGCAAAGCCATGCAATCGCTCTTCCAGCCCGATACGCGCGGCGGCGAGATGCTCGGTATCGTCTGTCGTGAGATCACCAGGTATCCCTCGCTGGAACACGTCAGCCTCGAGGTCGTGGCGCAAGGTCTGTCAATGACCGCACGCACTCTGCGCCGTCAGCTCGCGACAGAAGGACACACATTCAACGACGCAAAGCGCGCCGTGCGGGAAAGCCGCGCGAAGTACCTGCTGCGCTCATCGACCATGGACATGGCGCAGATCTCGTTCGAACTGGGCTTCTCCGAGCTGAGCGCGTTTTCTCGCGCCTTTAAAAAGTGGACCGGCGTATCCCCCATGGAGTACCGCAACCAGCGTTGAGCAGCCTGGATGAAACCGGCTGCTGTCGATTATTGCGCCCGCAACCACGGCGGAGTAATTTTCCTCGCCACCATCTGAACGGCCAAACATGAAAGTAGAACGCAACAAGGTCGTGTTCATCCACTACAGCCTCGCCGATGAAGCCGGCAACCCAGTGGAAGACAATTTCGACGACGAGCCAACCGCCCTGCTCATGGGCCACGGCAATATGATGCGCGGGCTCGAGTCCGCGCTTACCGGACGCGAGGAAGGCGAAGCGTTTGAGGTTACGCTCAAGCCGGAGGATGCGTACGGCCCGAAGCGGGCAGACCAGCTGCAGCGGGTATCGAAAAAACACTTCGCACAGCCGAAAAAGCTGCGTGCTGGCGATCAGGCAACCTTGCGCACCGAGCACGGCCAACGCACCGTGACCATCATCAAAGTCGGCAGCAAATTCGTGGACGTGGACCTGAACCACCCCCTGGCCGGCCAGACCGTACACTTCAAGGTGAACATCGTTCGGGTCCGCGATGCCATGCCCGTTGAGCTGTCGCACGGCCACGCGCACGCCGACGGCAAGGATCATCACTAACCCGGAGAGGGGGCTGAGAGAAGTTCACCGCCCGGCGGCCAGCCCGCCGGGCGATGGGTTTTTTAACGGTGCCTCAACCGCCGAGCCGCACACCAGCGCGCACACCATAGGTGCGCGGCGGACCGTAGTTGGAGAACGTCCAGAGCGCGCCAACTGCCTGAGACGCGGTCTTGTATCGATCGTCAGTCAGGTTCTTGCCGAACGCTGAGACGTAGTAACGGTCGTCCGCACTGGTCCAGGTAACGCTCGCGCCGAGAATGGTGCGTTCCTCCAGCACCGTGTCGAACTGCGAGCCGATGTCGTCGTTGTAGTAGTAGGTGTTCTCGTCCTCGTAGAGGTAGTTGAGATTCCAACGCAGGCCGCCGGCGTCTCCAAGCGAGTGTTCATAGGTAAGGTCCACCCCAGCCGTAATCTCAGGCGAGCGCACCACCTCACGCCCTGAGAAGTCCTCGAGCGTGCCATCCAGATTGCGGTCCAGCACGAATTTGTTGTACTCGGTGTCGAGCCAGCCGAGGTTGGCGCGCAGCGTGAGGCCTTCGGCCAGCAGCGCCATCACTTCGAGCTCCAGGCCCTGCGCATCCACATCCGCAGCGTTGAAGGTCCGGGTTTCCTGGAACGCCGTGCCCGGCAGGCTGACCACCGTGCTGCGCTGGAAATCTTCGTAGTTGACGTTGAAGTACGTGGCGTTGAAGCGAACACGTCCGTCCGCCAGCGTAGTTTTCACGCCAAGCTCATAGGAGGTGGCAAACTCCGGGTCGTAGGACTGCACGGGAAAGTTGGCGAAGCCGCCAGAGCCCGCCTGGTCGTTGTAGCCGCCCGACTTGAAGCCGCGCGACACGGTGAGGTAGCCGAAGATGTCGTCGGTGAACGCATACGAACCCGTAACCCGCCACGTGGGCTCACTCCACTCTTCATCGTCGCGACGTACGAACGCCGAAGCCAACCCGAAGTTCGCGCCGTCTAACGGCTCGCCGAACACGCCGCCAGGGAAGATCAGCACCGCCGGCAGGCCTTCGCGCGCCGTGTAGTCTTTCTCTTCGTTGGTGTAGCGCGCACCGAGACCGATGCTGAAGCGATCGGTGACGTCAATCGTCACATCTGCAAAGGCCGCCCAGGACGTGGCGTCCTGCTTGTTACACAGCAGCAACGGATTGTTGTTGTCGAGCACGCCCGGCACGGCAGAGCCGAAGAACTCCAGGAGGCCAAGCTGCTGCAGCACGCAGAACTCCACATCGTTGGTCTGGTAGAACATACCGGCGACGTAGTTGACGTTGCCATCGAGATCCGAGGCAATGCGCGCCTCGAGCTGAAACGTCTCCCGATCATCGTCACGAGTGGCGGCGAAGAAGCTCTCGTAGGGGGTGCCGAGATATTCGTTGGGCAGGCGTGATTCCTGCTCACGATACCCAGCCACCGCGTAAAGCGTGTGATTGTCGAGCGCGTATTCGATATTCAGGTACGTACCCAGCACATCCACTTCCTGCTCATCGTCCAGGTTGACGATCTGGCTGCGGTGAATGCCTGCCTGGTCGAGCGGGTCGCCGCTGGTGACGCCAGGAAAGCCGAGGATGGTCGCGAGCTGCCCGGAAGCCGCTGGCGTATCGTTGACCACCGGTACCGGATCGCTGCGATCCTTGATCATCTCCACCTGGCCAAGCACCGTCAGCCGATCGTTCGGCTGGAACAGCAGCTTCGCACGGCCGGAGAAGACATCTTTTCCGCCGAGATCGCGGCCATCGCCGGCGAGCGGCGAGCCGTTCGTGAGCCCGGCGTCGCCCAGACCGGCACCGAACAGGTCTATTGGGAAGTCCACCTTGCCGTTTTCGTAGTACCCATCGCTCTTCTGGTAGAGGCCAGCAAAGCGGAATGCCAGGGTGTCGCCCAGCGGCACGTTGAAGGCTACGTCTGCTTTCGTGTCATCGAAACGACCATACTGGATGCTGGCATCAAAGGATGTTGCGTCCAGATCGGGTCGCTTCGTGCGCACGACCACCGCACCAGCGGTGGTGTTCTTGCCGAACAGCGTGCCCTGCGGTCCGCGCAACACCTCGATGCTCTCGATGTCGAACGGCTCGAGAAGCTGCGTCTGCACGTGCGGCACGACGAAATCATCGAGGATCACGCCGACTTTCGGGTCGAAGTACACAATGATGTCGGTCTCGGCAGCGCCTCGCATCGCGAACGAAGCAGCATTGAAGCCAGTCACCGTGGCAGCGGAGAAATTGGGCACGTGCAGTGCCACCTCACCGATGTCCTGAGCAAACAGAGCATCGAAATCCTCAGCGCTCACCGTAGATACGGCGACCGGCGTGGTTTGAATGTCCGTCTCGGTGCGTCGCGTGGCAGTTACCACGATCTCCTCCAGCACCATTGGTTCCGCCGCGAAGGCCTGCGGCGCGCTGAAGCTCGTGAGAGCCAACAGCGCTGCAGGCAGCCATCTCACGTCAATATTCATCTGTCTCTCCATAGGGTAGTTGAACCGCTGCTCGGCGAGCAGTCGGTAAGTCACTGCTCTTCGAGCAGCTTGAATACAGGCAGGTCGATATCCTCCGACCAGGCCTGAAACTCGACGCACACCGACGCGCCGATGCGTAGACGGGCATCGTCCGCATCGATGTGAACGATCTGGCTCATCATGCGCGGCCCTTCCGCGAGGTCGATCAGCGCCACTACGTAGGGCGCTTCGTAGGCAGCGGACACGCCGCGCCGCACGACCGTGTAGCTGGCAATACGCCCCGCACCGGACGCCGCATGCCACTGCAGGTCATCCGCACCGCAATGGCTGCAGACGATGCGTGGGTAAAACTGCTGGCGACCACATGCCGCACACTGCTGCAGGCGCAGCACACCTTGCCGACAGCCTTCGAAGTACGGCGCGCTGACGGCGGTGGGTCTGGGCTGGATCTTCTGCGGCTCAGTCATCATCGCGCCCCAGTATGAGCGTGGCGTGGCTCGACATGATGCCGCCCTGGGCGTGCACCAGTGCGAGCGATGCGTCGACGACCTGCCGCTCACCGGCGCTGCCGCGAAGCTGCCACACCGCTTCGGTGAGCGCGAACATCGCACCGGGGTTGCCGGGGTGGCAATGCGAGAGCATGCCACCGTGGGTATTCACCGGCAGGCTGCCGCCAGGCAGCGTCGCGCCGCTTTCGAGGAACGCTCCACCCTCGCCCTTCCCGCAGAAACCCAGGTCTTCGAGCTGGATGAGCACCGTGGGCGTGAAGCAGTCGTAGATCTGCGCGAAATCGATGTCTGCAGGGCTGACACCGGCCCGTTCGTAAGCCTGTTTTCCCGACAGCACCGCCGCGGATGTTGTGAGGCTTGCCGCCTGGCTGATGTGCTCGTGGCTGTGCCCTTCGCCGCTTCCGAGCAGGTACACCGGCGCGTGGGGGAAATCACGCGCACGCTCTGCCGAGGTGACTACCACCGCCGAGCCGCCGTCGGAGACCAGCGAGCAGTCGAGCAGACGCAGCGGGTCGGCGATGAGCCGCGAATTCAGCACGTCATCGACCGTGATGAGGTCACGCATCTGCGCCGTGGGGTTGCGGGCGGCGTGCGCGCGCCCGGAAACCGCGGCTTGGGCGAACTGCGCTGCTGTGGTGCCGTACTGCGCCATGTGCGCCTGCGCGATCAGCGCGTAATAGGCCGGCACCGTCGGCCCGTACGGCTGCTCATACTGCGGGTGGCCGGTGGACGACTGGGTGAGCATGGCCTGCTCGCGGCTCATGAAGCTGCGCAGGCTGTCGGCCATGCTGATGACGATGGTGTGCGCGGTGCCGGCAGCGATGGCCGCAGCGGCGTGCTGGATGACGGAAAACGTCGTGCCGCCACCCGTTCCCGCCGTCATGCACATGCGGGGAAAGATCTGCAGGTACTCGGCGATGGCCTCGGCGTGATACATGATCGGCTCGGCAAAGGCATTGCAGGTGATCAACCCGTCCACCTGCGACTTGTCGAGGCCTGCATCGGCGAGTGCGCGAAGTGCTGCGTCAACGCACAGTTCTGTGGGGCTTCGGCCGGGCACCACCCCCACCTGCGTGTCGGCCGCTCCAACGATTGCCAGCGTCGCAGCCATCAGCTGCCGAGCCTCGCCGTCGCCACCCCCGGCGCCAGCACGTCGCCGGCTTCGTTGCGGGCCGATACTTCAACCGTGACTTCGCCTCCATCCACGGCTGTCACCGTGCCGCCCACGATGATCACATCGCCAACGTAGGAAGCGGCGCGGTTCGAATACTCGATACGCGTGAGCGTGCCGGCATCGCCCAGCCAGACTTCCACACACTGGTTGAGCCAGTCGCCGATGAGCGGCCCGGCCACCACCAGGCCCGGGTAGCCCTCCACGTCTTTCGCGTAGGGCTCATCGAAGTGGATGCGGTGGCCGTTCCACAGCGCCGCGTTATAGAGCATGAGCTGCACGTTGCCCACGGTGTGCCGACGCTCCGGCAGGTGATCGCCGACCTTCGGGTTCATCGCAGAATCCTCGTGGTTTTCTCGCGGATCACAAGCTCGCCGTCGTCGTTGGTAACGTCCATGACGATCTCGTAGAAGATCAACGGCCCGGAACGGCCCGACTTTTCGTAGATGTCCGTCAGCGTGCGCACGGACGTCAGCCAGTCGCCGGGGTGGATGGGCCGGTGGTACTCAATGTCCAGCCCGCCGGCCATGGCCTTCTCCAACGGGAACTTCGGCAGCAGCGTATCAATGGAAACACCGTCCGGAGTGAGCTGATCGAGCTCCACGACATCCCAGAACAGCGCCACATGAAACATCGGCGGCGCGACATCACCGTCGAGGTATTTGCGCTGGCGGTTGTCGGTGGCGATGGCGTACTTCCTGATGTCGCGCCGCGTAACGATCTCGCGACGCGGCGCGCTCTGCTTACCGATATTGGCCAGCAGTTCCGGGGTCAGCAGGCCGCTCATACCTTGCGCTCCTGTTCGCTCCAGTACGGGTCGCGCAGCGCCCGCTTGAGGATCTTGCCGGTGGGCGCCTTCGGAAGGCTGTCTACAAAATCCACTGACTTGGGCTTCTGGTACGACGCCAGATGCTCGCCAGCCGTGGCAATGATCTCCTCCGCCGTGGCCTGCATGCCGGGCTTGAGCACCACCACCGCTTTGACCGCCTCGCCCCAGGTGTCGTCCGGCACCCCGAACACTGCAGATTCCAGTACCGCGGGATGCTGATGAATGGCTGCCTCTACCTGCGTGGAGTAGATGTTCTCGCCGCCGGAGATGATCATGTCCTTGGCGCGATCCACGATGAACACATAACCGTCTTCGTCCCACGTGGCGACATCGCCCGTCCACATCCAGCCGTCGCGTATGGTCTGCGCGGTGAGGTCGTCACGGCGCCAGTAGCCGACCATGTTTGCCTCCGAGCGCACGACGATCTCGCCCGCCGTGCGGCCGTCCTTCGGCACCGCCACACCCTGCGCGTCCACCACCGATATGGTGGTAACGAAGCCTTCGCGCCCGCAGGAGCTGAGCCGCTCCGGATGCGTGCCGGCGATGGCGGCCGCATGATCTTCCTGCGACAGAAAGCTCATGGTCATGCCTTCCGTCTGCCCGTAGCCCTGAATCAGCGTGCAGGGAAACTTGTCGAGCGCTGCAGCAACCACAGACTTCGGCATGGGGCCGCCGCCGTACTGGATGTTGCGCAGGCTCGACAGATCGAAGCGCTCGAAGTCTTCGTCTGCCATCATCCAGTTGAGCATGGTGGTAATGCCGAGAAAGGCTGACACCCGCTCGCGCTCGATAACCTCCAGCGCCAGCCGCGCCTCGAAGTTGATGAGCACCACCGGGCACCCGTGCGCCATGTAGTTCATGGCCAGCGCTACCGGGATGTGGAACATCTGCCCGGTGAGCATGTAGACGTCCGTGGGCACCACGCGCTCCGCCACCGTCTGATTGAGCATACCCATGAACAGCGAGTGGTGGGTGTGCAGCGCGCCCTTGGATTCGCCGGTGGTACCGCCCGTGTAAAGAATGAGCACAGGATCGTCGTCGCCAACCGCGGCCGACGCTTCCGGCTCCGTAGCTTGCGCACCCGCCAGCAGGGTTTCGTATGAACCACCCTCCCCAAAACACACGTGGTGCGGCGCCGGCAGCGCCTCGGCGGCAGCCTGGTACTCCGACGATGCGGCGATCACCGCCGGCTCACCATCTGCAACGATGCGCGCAAGCTCCGCGGCACCCAACCGCCAGTTGAGCGGCTGGGCGATGAGCCCGACACGCGCGCACGCGTAGTAGATTTCCAGATACTCGATGCAGTTCTTCGACAGGATGGCCACACGGTCACCCTTGACCAGCCCGAGTTCATCCAGCAGTGCGTTGGCAAGCCGGCGCACGCGCTCGTCAAGTGCCGCATAGGTGATGCGCCGGTTGCAGGTCACGTCGACGAGTGCTTCGCGCTCCGGGTCGAGCCGCGCGGTCTTGGCCGGAATCAAGCCGATGTTCATCAGTACCCCTTGTCGAGGTCCAACTGCCGGTCGCTGATTTTCCAGGCGCCATCCTCACGCGTGACGCGGTCGCGATAGATGCCGGCGGAGATTACGTCGATGGCGCCGTTTTCCGTGGCGAGCAGGGTGAGATTGCTCACCACCAGCGGCGCATCCCCTTCTTCCTGGAAGAACACGTTCGAGATGACATGCCTGCGCACGTCGCTCTGAGAAGCCATGGACGAGGTCATGAGACCCATGATCTCTTCACGGCCGTTGAACGGGCCGACGGGATCACCGCCGGCAATGCGAATGGTCATGCTGGCGTTGTGGGCGAAGCACGCGGCGAGCGTGTCCACATCCCGCTCGTCGTAGCCGTAAGCCGCGCGGCTGAGAAGCTCACCAATGGCAAGCCGGTCCTCGACAGAAATGCTCATCGTGCTCTCCCCCATGAGTAACAGCAAAGCACGACCACCCTAATCACTTTTTGAATAATATTCAAGAACTAGCCGTTCAGCGGCGTGCAGCCCGGTGGTAACGTACGCCAATGAACGACTCACCCAGCGTACGAGCTGGCAAGCCCACAAAAGCAGACCAGCGCCGCCGCCGCATCTTCCGCGCCCTGCATGACTGCATCCTGGCGCAGGGCTACGTGCGCACAACGCTTGCCGATGTCGCCTCTTCAGCGGGCATGTCGCCCAGCCACCTGCTGTACTACTTCCGCGGCAAAGACGACATCCTCGAACAGTATTTTCAGCTCGTATCAGAGCGTTTCTGCGCGCGCCTGGACAGCTTCCGCGGCGCCATACTCAGCGAGCAGATCGAACGGCTGGCAGACTTCTGGTTTCGCGGCGAGACGAGTACCCGCCGCGAGATTGGCTTCATGCTCGAATGTTTCGGCGCCGCCGTACACGACGACGTACTCAAGCACACCAAGGCCGAGTTCGACGGGCACTGCAAGGCATTCCTCGCAGAGATCTTCGATCGCGCCGAGCGGCGCCTGGTGGACGACAGCCGCGACTCCGCCGAACTTGCCTACGCGATGATGATCGGCCTCAGGTCTGCGGTGTACTTCGACGACAGCGTGGACCTCGAGGATGCGCACCGATTGTTCAGGAGTTCCATGCGGCGCATGTGCGGGCTGGCCTAACAGGCTGCTGAAGAAGCAGCCTGCTAACGTACCGCCAACGCCCACTTGTGCGTGCCGATGGTGCGGCCATCGGCCACGAACCTGAGCCTGATTTCATAGCTGCCTACATCCAGCGATTTCAACTCCGGAATGCGCTGCTTGGACTGGAAGCGTCCCGGTTGACGCATCGTGACGGTGACGGTCTGGCTACGCACCACACGCCCATTCAGAACAACGTCGGCGACTTCCTCCACACGCACGGGCCGACTGGCGCCCGTGAGCTCGAATGCTCCGTTGTAACCGGCGCTCCTTGCGAAGCGTCCCGTTCTCTGCCGATCATGCACACTGACCTTGATCGTGCGCACCGCCACCCTAGCGGCCGGTGGTGGCTTGCGTTCAGAGGCGCCGAGAACGACTGGTTCGGACACAGGCGCTGTATCCTCCACAGGTGCGGACTCTGCCACCGGCTCGACCACCCCAGGCAACGGCCCGCCGCCGAAAGAATACGGTTGCGCTGCCGGAGTGCTGCGCGCAGCGGTGGCGCTGAAGGAAGCGGTTTGCCCCATCGTCGGCGTGATTCCCTGGGTGCGCTCCTGCTTGAGCAGGTAGGCTGTAGCCCCCGCAAACAGCACAACCAGAACCACGAGCACGGTGTTGCTGGAACTCATTGCGCACCTCCACAGGCAGCGCCTGCACGCGAGAAGGTGGAACGCGATGTTTTGATTGCCCCCGACATTGCTCTGCTCCGCTCGGCTGTTCTCTATGCCAATGCAGCAGGAAACATGCCAGGGCGAGCCCGTGGCTACAGGCCGCATTATCTGGCGTCCAGAGCACGCAGGATGGCAAAACCGTTAGATAAAGGCAGACTAAAAGCGCACGACCCGATGGCTGCGACCCAACACTTTGGGCCGCAGCTTCAGACGTCGCTCAGCGCAAGCGCGGCAACACCTTCTGGGCAATGTAGCGCATGCGGGCGCTGCCGGACTCCAGCGACTCGCCGGGGAACTGCGCCCAGAAGTGGATGTCGCGCAGCATGGGAAAGTCGTTGATGAGCTTGCTGAGGTTGCTCACGGCCGCCTCGGCGTCCCACAGCTCGTACAGGCCGTTCTCCACCGCGGATGCGGCGTCTTCAAACAGCGGCGTCGACTCCGGCGGCCCGAACGCACCCCAGCGGATGTACTCGTTGGTCTGGTAGAGAATGTGCTCGCCCAGGCGCGCAGCTTCTGCTTCCGGATCATCCGCGATGATTGCCCAGCACCCGAGCACCGCCGCGCCGTCCGTCTTGCCGTGGCGGGCGAGCGCCTCGGCGTAGAGATCGAGGCCGATGCCGCCGGTGCAGAGAAAGCCGTCGGCGATACGCGCAGCGCGGTCGATGGCCGGCTCCGCCATACCGCCGAGCAGCAGCGCCGGCGCATGCACCGGCGCAGGCGTGATGCGCAGATCGCCCACCTGATAGCGCTTGCCCTGGAAATTCACCGCGTCACCGCGCCAGGCGCGTCGGATGATCTCCACGCCTTCCTCCATCATGGAGGGGCGCTGCGAAAGCTTGCGGCCGAACTGATCGAACTCGAGCTGTCGATAGCCGATGCCCACGCCCAGGTCGAAGCGGCCGCCCGTGGCGAGTGATACCGTGGCGCTGTCTTCCGCCATGCGCACCGGATCGTGCAGGGGCAGCAGCATGAGATTGGTGCCAATGCGCATCTTCTGCGTGCGTGCGCCGATGGCGCCTGCAAGCACGAGCGGCGAAGGCGTGTAGCCGTCGTCACAGAAATGGTGCTCGGTGAGCCACACGGAGTCGAAACCGAGTTGCTCGGCATCTGCGATCTGCTGCAACACACCGGCGTAGAACGGCTCGTAGGGCTGCCGCCACTGGGCAGGGTTGCGAAAGTCGTACCAGAGCCCGAAGTTCACAGCACGTCTCCTGCAAAGGTGAGAAGCTCGGCGAGGTATTCCTCCCGCGCTTCGATGAACGGCGCGTGGCCGACGCCATCGAAGACCACCGCACGCGCATTGGCGTGGTTGTCAGCCACCCAGGCGCAGATGTCCGGCGACACGAAACCATCTTCGCTGCCGTAGAGCGACAGCACCGGGCCGTTCAGGCCACGCAGCATCTCCCGCTGATCGAGCTGCGCGAGCTGACCCAGCGTCGCGCCCGCTAAAGGCGAGGCCTCGAGAAAAATCTGCCAGAGCCACTGCTCCACATCCGCACCCACCGGCTTCACGCACACGATCTGCGACAGACCGCGCAGGAAGTTGACCTTGTCACCGGCAAATGCAGCCAGCGTGCCGGCCATTGCCTCGTCTGTGCCGCCGTGCGGGAAGTCCGGCTTCTGCGTGTACACCGGCGTAGCGCCACCGGTGAGCACGACACCTGCGCAGGTGTCACCGAGATCGGCTGCAGCCTGCACCACCACCGCACCACCCAGCGACCAGCCGTTGAGCAGCACGCGCTCAAGACCAAGGTGCGCCACGAGCGCCACCACATCGCCAGCAATGGCCTCAATGCTCATGTCGGCGAAGTCTTTGTCCGAGTTGCCGCAGCCGCGATGATCCAGCGCCACCACCCGCAGGCCCGAGCCCACGAGCGCCGCCAACACCGGGTCCCAGGCGCGCACGCTCATGCCCCAGCCGTGCACGAGGAGCATGGCCGCGGGCCCGTCACCGTGGTCCTCAAAGTAGACCTGTCGTCCGCAGGGTGTAGATAGCTTGGCCATAACCGTCCTCCCGATTGGCGCCGCTCAGGCGACCTTGTTGAACTGTACCTCCGGGAAGCCGGCGTCGGCCGACTCGCGCAGCTTGTCGTAGTACACGTTGGCGCCACCGAAATAGATGAGCACCCGCGGTTTACGATCCTCCAGGTTGGCACCCATCATCCAGGAGTGCACTTTGTCACCCTGCGCCATGAGCGTCTGCCCGTGGATATCTGCCGTGTGCGCCACCCAGGCGTCTTCGGCATCCTGCGACGGCTCGCACAGGTCATAGCCTTCGCTTTCCATCTTGCCGATGCAGTCGATGATGTAGCCGATGTTCTGCTCGATGGACGTAGGCAGATTGGCAAACGGCGCCTGCGGTCCGGTGATCATGAACAGATTTGGAAATCCTGCAGCGAATACGCCCATGATCGAGGCCGAGACGTCCTCCCACTTGTCACGCAGGGTCTTGCCCTGGCGGCCGCGAATCGTCATCGCCTCCTGCGCGCCGGTGTAGGCCTGGAAACCGGTGGCGAGGATGAGGATGTCGAAGTCATAGGCGTTCTGCGTCGTACGCACGCCCGTTTCCGTGACTTCCACGATCGGTTCACGGTCCTTGATATCCACCAGGTGCACGTTGTCGCGGTTGAATGCCTCGTAGAACCCGTGGTCCAGGGGCGGCCGCTTGGCGAACAGCGGATAACCCTTCGGCGTGAGCAGCTCTGCCACCTCCGGGTCGTTCACCCGCTCCTTGATCTTGCCAGCGATGAAATCCGCCGCAGCCTGGTTGGAGTCGGCGTTGGACAACAGGTCGTCGAAGGTTTCGAACACGAAGCGGAAGCTGCCGCGCGGCCAGTGCTCTTCGAATATCCGCTGCACCTCGTCCGGCGGCGTATCTGCCAGGTTGCGTCCCACCGGGCTGTCGAAGGCCATGCCAAACACGTGGTTGCGGCACTTGGCGATGATTTCGTCGTAGTTGTCTTTGATTTCTTTTTCCCACTCGGGGGTCATCGGTTTCTGCACTGCCGGCATCACGAAGTTCGGCGTGCGTTGAAACACCGTAACGCTTGCTGCCGTTTCCGCCATCACCGGGAGCATCTGTACCGTGCTGGCACCGCAGCCGATGATGCCTACCCGCTTGCCCGCGTATTCGAGGCCGTCCGGCCAGCGCGAGGAGTGGAAGCACGGCCCCTTGAAGGTGTCGAGCCCTTTGAAGTTCGGGATGACCGGCTCAGAGATCATGCCCATGGCGGTGACGAAGTACTTGCAGGTGAAGGTGTCACCCTGCGCCGTTTTGATCGACCAGAGGTTGTCCTTCTCCACGAAGTCGGCGCTGACGATCGCCGTTTCGAGCTGAATGTGCGGCCACATGTCGAAACGGTCCGCCACGAATCGCAGATAGCGGTGCGTCTCTTCCCAACCCGGATAACGCTGCGACCAGGACCACTCGTTGAGGAGCTCTTTGGAGAACGTGAGGCAGTAGTAATAGCTCTCGCTGTCCGTAGCCGCACCCGGGTAACGGTTCCACGTCCACGTGCCCCCCACATCAGAGGCCTTGTCGAACACGCGGATGCTTAAGCCCGCCTCCCGTGCTTTGTAGATCAAGCCGAGGCCAGCGAATCCTGCGCCTACGGCGATGACGTCGTAATCTGCTGCTTTATTGGAAGCCATGCGTGAGTTCCCCCTGTAATCCAGCCACTAGAGTATTCAGATTGATCGAAATTACCAAACCGCGGCGCTGGGTCGCCCGCTATTCCTGCCCTGCAGGGCCGTCCGCGTCAGGTAGCGGGTAATGCACGCCAGGCACCCCCTTCTCCAGGGCCTGATACCAGTCCGGGCGCGGCTGCACCGGCGTATAGCTGGTCGGCACCATGGGTGTTTGCGTGTTCCACTCGTGATGGATGGGCGGTATCTGGAACGTGCCGTTGCTGGCATTAGTGCCGCCGTCCACCAGCAGATCGACGCCGGTAATGTAGCTGGCAAGATCTGACGCCAGGAACATCACCGCATTGGTTACTTCCTGCGCCTCGCCGACGCGGCGCATGGGCGTGCGGCTGGCAATCCAGCGGTCTATTCCCATGGCTTCGAGCATTGACCGGGTCATCTCCGTGACGATGAAGCCCGGCGACACGGAGTTTACGCGCACGCCGCGGTCTGCCCACTCCACACCGAGCTGATAGGTCATGTTCAGAAGGCCGCCTTTGGCCGCCGTGTAGCCGATGACGTTGTTCTCATTGCCACCGCTGGCGAGGATGGAGCAGATGTTGACGATGGATCCGGAACCCCGCTCCAGCATGTGCTTGCCGCAACCGCGGGCGAAGTAGAAGGCACCTACCAGATCAACTGCCAGAATGCGGTTGAACATCTCTGCGTCGAACTGTTCGGCGGCCACGCCGCGCGGATCAGCGATGCCGGCGTTGTTGATGAGCACATCGATTCTGCCGAGCGCTTCGAGCCCGCCGCTGATAACGCGCTCAACGTCGCTCTCCACCGAGACGTCACCGGCGATAACCACGGCTTTGCCGCCATGGGATTCACACCGCTGCGCTACCTGGGCGAGCAGTTCCTCGCTGCGCGCGGTGAGAATCAGATCGGCTCCCGCTTCGGCAAACGCGTAGGCAAACTGCTCGCCGAGCCCGTAGGAGGCGCCGGTGATCAGCACGACTTTACCCTTGAAATCAAACATGCTCTGCTTCCGTACTGCCGTGAGAAAGGCAGGGAGCATACCGGAATTCCCGCAGAATCGGCCCACCGCGGTTCGCCTGCACACGGCCCAGCAACAGGAGAACAGCCCCAATGAACATCCCCAACAGCATCTCAGAGGTCACCACGGACTGGCTTGGCACAGCCCTGGGCGCGCCGGTCGCTGGCTACGAGCTGGAGCAGATTGGTCAGGGTGTGGGCATCATGGGCGATATCTTCCGCGTCACATTGAGCTATGACGCACACGCCGCTGGTGCGCCCGCAAGCGTGGTGGTGAAGCTGCCGTCTGCCTTCCCGGAAAACCGCGAACAAGGTGTGGCGCTGGGCATGTTCGACGCCGAGGTGCGCTTCTACCGCGAATTGGCGGAGAAAGTCACCAGCGGCCTGCCGCAGATCTACCACGCCGACATCCTCTCCGGCACGGCGGAGTTCGTCATCGTCATGGAAGACCTCGCGAGCCTGGACATGGTGGACCAGGTGGCCGGTATGCAGCCCGCGCAGGCAGAGGCGGCGGTGCGCGTGCTTGCCGGCATACACGCCACCTGGTGGAACCAGGTGCAGGACGGCACGCTCGACTGGATTCCGTCGATGGTCAGCGAGCGCATCGCGCACGTGGATCAACTGTTCACGCAGATCTTTCCCACCTTCGCGGAAAAGTTCGAAAGCTACCTGCCGCCAGGCGGCATCGACGTCTACGAAGGCTTCACTGGCCGCTATCTGGCCATCAACACCGTCATCGCCGGGCGCAGCCCCTGGACACTGGCCCACCAGGATTTTCGCGTGGAAAACATGTTGTTCGACACAGAGGATCACAACCGTGTGGTGGTCATCGACTGGCAGGGCATCGGCCGCGGCCCGGGCGCCTACGACCTCGCCTACCTGCTCGGCGGATCAATGGACACCGCGCTTCGAAGGCAGCACGAACAGAGCCTGGTAGGCGCCTACCATGACACGCTGTTGGACGCCGGCGTCACCGGCTATAGCCTGGATCAGCTCGCAGACGACTACGCGCACGCGCACCTCATGGGTGGGCTCGCCACCAGCATGATCACCGGCGGCGCCATGGATCTGAGTAACGAGCGCGGCGTGAACCTCATCAGCACCATGGCGAGCCGGCACGCGGCAGCGGCGCTGGATCATGGTGGGTTGGAGCGGTTACGGGCGATCGGCTGAACCGCCTCGGGGGAAGCAATCACGCCAGGAATTCAGCGGTCGAAACCAGCGAAGGGGTACACCGCGTTCCTGCATCTATTCGTGAAGCTCCCGCAATATGCGCGTGGCGCCGAAAGCATCCAGCAGCACACGCACCTCGCAACCATCTGCACCCCGTTGTGCAGCATCTCGACCTCGTTGTACAGCAGAGAAGGGGAACCCGTCGCCTGTACCAGAGCCTGCGGATAGTCGCCGACGACGACCAGTCCGTTCTGATCAGTCACCTCTCAAGACTACCGCGTGCAGGCGGGCCACATTTACGCGAATGAGGACCCCCTCAGCCACCACGCCACGGCCGCTGCGAAACGCCGGCGGACTCAGTCCCGCGCTGCCTGATCGTAGTAGGCAAACTTCGAGCTCGTCACGAACTCCTCCAGCTTCTCAATCTCACGGGCGACTTCCTGCTCACTCTGGGCATCGCGATTGCTGCGCAGCGCGACGATCTTGTCACGCGCCTGCTCGAGGTTCTCCCTTGTCTGCAGCAGCTCCGGGTCGATCTTCTCCCAGTCGACGCTGGCAAGGATCGTGACGAGCGCGTCGGTGCGTTCGGACAATCGGGAGAGTTCATCCTGGGTCTGCTTCAGACCGGTGAGCTGCTCCATCTTGCGCGCTTCCCACTCGTTGCCCACCCAGAACACCTGCACGGTGTGGATGGCGAGGCCGATACCCCAGCCGAGCAGCGGAAAGAAGAACCAGAGCGTTCCAGGGTGAGTGAGCAGGTTGAGAATGATCAGAAACACATTCACCGATACGTAAGCGGTGAGGTGGCCGTAGTAACCGCGCAGCTCCTTGATGCGTTTCTTGGCCTGCTTCTCGTTCATCGTTTGCCCCGTGGTTTGCGTATCCACCTGATAAGCAAAGCGCATGCCATCGCATATCCCATAGGAATTCAACAGGTTACGGTAGGCGACTAGCGCCAACGTGGCCGCTCACGCCAAGACATGGTGAAACCGGCCAACTCACCTCAGACGCCGCACCGGCTCCTTGCCGTCCCACCCGCGGGCCGCATCCGCCACGAACTGATAGAAGCCGAGCAGTTGCTCCGAGCGCTCGTACACCTCCAGCAGGTGGCCCTGCTGCGCCACCGTGTCGATGAATGCGAACTCGCGGCCATTCAGGGTCTGCGCCCGCGCCGCCACCTCAAGCCCAAGCTCCGCCGCCGCCTGGTAGGTACCTTCGAGGGATTCGACCATCATGGCGGTGTGATGCAGCCCCTGCTCGCCGGGTGCGAAGAGGTCGCGAAACGGCGACGGGCCTTCCACGTCCTGCTGCACCAGCTCCATCATGACGTTGCCCCACTGCCCGTAGGCGGAGGTGTGCAGAAACGGCTGCGCCTGGCGCTCGCCACGATGCTCCGCCCAGGCAAGCTCGATGCGCTCCACGAGAAAGAAAGGCCCGGCGCCGTACGCCTTGCTCGCCCACGCCGCCGCCTGCTCCGAATTGTTGACGAAGTACGCGATCTGCACGATCGGTTCACCCAGCACACCTGCCTCCTGTGGATACGCCTGCCTCGGGTCGTTGACCATCATAACCTCTTTGCCAGACACTGATGGCGAGGGTAGATACAAGGGGATGACCGTGAGCGAGTTTCAAGACAAGGTAGTGGTAATCACCGGCGCCGGCGGGGGCTTGGGCAAAGCGCATGCGCTGGAGTTTGCCGCACGCGGTGCGAAGGTGGTGGTGAATGACCTCGGCGGCAGCGGCGACGGTACCGGCGCCAGCGACATGGCCGACGCGGTGGTGGAGGAAATCAGAAACGCCGGCGGCATCGCCATTGCCAACAAGGCGTCGGTATCGAGCCGCGAGGGTGCAAAGTCCATCATCGACGATGCGGTGGCCGAGTTCGGCACCGTGGACATACTCGTCAACAACGCCGGCATTCTGCGCGACAAGAGCTTCAAGAAGATGTCGCTGGACGACTGGGACATCGTCATGGATGTGCATCTCAACGGCACCGCGTACGTCACCCATGCCGCGTGGCCCATCATGTACGAAAAGAACTACGGCCGCATCGTCATGACGAGCTCCACGTCGGGCATCTACGGCAACTTCGGCCAGGCCAACTATGGCGCGGCGAAGATGGGCATGCTCGGATTCGTGAACGTGCTGGCGAAGGAAGGTGCGTCGAAAAACATCCGCGTAAACGCACTGGCGCCGGCGGCGGCGACGCGCCTGATCAACACCATTCCAGGGCGCAACGAGGATCTGGACAACCCGGACCCCATGCGCCACCCCAAGCTCGTCACTCCTGCGGTGCTGCTGATGTGCAGCGATGACGCACCCACCGGCAAAGTGTTTCAGGCGGGCAACGGCCGCTTTTCCGTAGCCGCTATCTTCAGCAATCCGGGCCTGGTGTTCGGCGCTGATGTGACCTACGAGGATCTGCTCGCGAACAAAGACGAGCTGCTGGACATGAGCGCCGCCGAAGAGGGCAACACGTCCTGGCGACGTATCCGCGAATCGAACTGAGGAGACCCTGATGCCTATTACCGTTGCGGATGTAGAAGCCGCGCTTGCTGAGAACCCGGAAGAAGTCCCTTCCAGCTACACCGACCGCGAAACCCTGCTCTACGCGGTGGCCATCGGCATGGGCAAAGACCCGCTGGACCCGAAGGAACTCGAGTACGTGAACGAAACCAGCGGCAACCGCGTGGTGCCCACCGCCGCGACCACGCTCGGCAGTGGTGGTGGCGGCAGCCGAGCGCTGCGCGGCAAGCTCAACTACCGCATGCTGCTGCACGGCGAGCAGCGCCTCACGGTGCACCAGCCGCTGCCGCCGGCAGCGGATCTCCTGATGTCGTCGCGCACCACGGGTGTGTACGACAAGGGCGAGAAAAAAGGCGCCATCGTCACCATCGAGACCAACGCCAATCTGGCCTCCGGTGAGCCGCTCTACACCCTTGGCTCGACGCTGTTCTATCGCGGCGATGGCGGCTTCGGCGGCACCTCGGAGGGTGCGCCGGAACCGCACCAATTGCCGGACCGCGCGCCGGACGCCGTGTGCGAGCTGCCCCAGCGCACCGATCAGGCGCTGATCTATGCGCTGTGCGGCGACCGCAACCCGCTGCACCGAGATCCGCAGATCGCCAAGGCTGCCGGCTTCGACGTGCCGATTCTGCATGGCCTGTGCTCCTACGGCATCGCCTGCCACGGCGTGCTGAAGACCATGCTCGACTACGATCAAACCCGCATACGCGAGTTCAACGTGCGCTTCTCGTCTCCGGTGTTCCCCGGTGAAACCCAGCAGGTGGAGATGTGGCAGGACGGCAACGTCATCAGCTTTCGCGTGCGCGTGAAGGAGCGCGACGTGGTGTCCATCAACAACGGCAAGTGCGTGCTCACGCACTGATATGACCGACCCGAACTACCGATGGGTGGGCAGCCGTCCGGTGCGCCCGGACGGCGTGCCCAAAGTCACGGGCACTGCCAGGTACGGCGCCGACTTCCGTCTGCCGGGCATGCTCTGGGGACGCGTGCTGCGCAGCCCGCACCCGCACGCCCGGATACGCGGTATCGACACCAGCCGCGCGCTGGCGCACCCCGGTGTGAAAGCGGTGATTACCGGCGCGGACTTTCCCGATCAGCCGTTCCAGTACATGGGCCCCTCGCGGGTGGAAACGAATTTCTGGCACCTCACACGCAACGTCATGGCGCGGGAGAAGGTGCTGTACGAAGGCCACGCTGTGGCCGCCGTAGCCGCAACCGATCTGGCAACCGCCGACGCGGCGCTGGCGCTGATCGATGTGGACTACGACGTGCTGCCGCACGTGATCGATGTGGAAGCGGCGATGGCAGACAACGCGCCGCTATTGTTCGAGGACATGATCACCCGCGGTGTCGAGCCGCCGCCTGACAAACCCTCGAACGTCGCAAAAGTGGCCGAGTTCAGCATGGGGGACGTCGCCCGCGGCTTTGCCCAGGCCGATGTGGTGGTGGAACGACACTTCACCACGCAGCCGGTGCATCAGGCGTACATCGAGCCGCAGGCGTGCCTTGCGCACTATCAGGAAAACGGCGCCAGCGAGCTGTATTTCTCAAGCCAGGGACACTTCCAGCTGCGCGCGCAGACCGCGCGGCTGCTCGGCATGAACGCCGGCGATATCCGCGCCATTCCGGCAGAGATCGGCGGCGGCTTCGGCGGCAAGACGACCGTGTACCTGGAGCCGTTGGCGCTGCTGTTGTCCAAACGCGCCGGGCGGCCGGTGAAGATGACCCTGTCGCGCAGCGAGGTGTTTCGCGCCACGGGGCCTACCTCCGGCTCCGCCATGCGCGTGAAGATCGGCGCGCTGCGCGACGGTACGCTGGTGGCCGCCGAAGGTGAGTACAAGTTCCAGGCCGGCGCGTTTCCGCAATCGCCGGTGGAAAACGGCTGTCTGTGCGGCTTTGCCCTGTACCGCATTCCCAACCAGTACGCCAAGGGCTATCACGTGGTATCCAACCGCCCCAAGGTGGTGGCCTACCGCGCCCCAGGTGCGCCCATATCCAACTTTGCCGTGGAAAGTGTGCTGGACGAACTCGCCTCCAACCTCGGCATGGACCCGGCCAGCCTGCGCCTGAAGAACGCTGCGGAGAAAGGCAGCCCGTTGCTGTCCGGAACCGTGCTCAGCCACGATGGCATCACCCAGACTCTCGAAGCGATCGCCTCGCACCCGGATTACCGCGCGCCGCTCGGCCCCAACCAGGGCCGCGGCATGGCCGCCGGCTACTGGCACAACGCCGCCGGTGAGTCCGGCGCCACGGTGTACATCAACGCCGACGGCACCGTGCAGGTGGCCACCGGCAGCCCCGATATCGGCGGCTCGCGCGCCTCCATGGCGATCATGGCAGCAGAAGCCTTCGGCATCGACTACGACGACGTGCGCGCGCTCGTCAACGACACCGCATCGGTGCCCTTCACCGGCGTCACCGGCGGATCACGTGTGACCTACGCCACGGGCCTCGCCGTGCTCGGCGCCTGCGGCAAGGTGATCGATGAGCTGCGCGCGCGCGCCGCCAAACTGTGGGATGTGGAAGCGGACGCCGTGGCCTGGCAGGACGGCCACGCCGTGCCCGTGAGCAGCAACGTCGGTGATTTCGAGCCGCTATCGCTCAAAGCCCTGGCGGCCAAGGCCACCGCTACAGGCGGACCCATCGGCGCGGCGCACGCCTTGAACGCCAGCGGCCACGCGCCTGGCTTCGCCGCGCAGTTCTGCGACGTGGAGGTCGACCCGGACACCGGCAAGGTGACGATCCTGCGCTTCGTCACCGCCCAGGATGCCGGCCGGGCGATCCATCCCGACTATGTGGAAGGGCAGATGCAGGGGGCGGTAGCGCAAGGGGTTGGCTGGGCACTCAATGAAGCCTACCTATACGGCGACGATGGCCGGCTGGAAAACCCCTCGTTTCTGGATTACCGCATCCCGGTCGCTTCCGACCTGCCGGCCATCGAAACCCTCATCGTCGAGGTGCCGAACCCGAACCATCCCTTCGGTGTGAAGGGTGTAGCCGAGGTCGGCCTGGTACCGGCGATGGCCTGCGTAGCCAACGCCATCGCCGCCGCAACCGGCAAGCGCCTGCAGGCGCTGCCCATGTCGCCGCCCGCGGTGCTGGAGGCGCTGCTGGGCCAGTGAAGCAGGTCAGCACCCCCCTGAAACTGCTGTTCGGCGCAGGGCAGGCTGCCGAGTCGGTGAAGAACTTCGCGTTCGGCAATCTGCTGCTGCTCTACTACAACCAGGTGCTCGGCGTGTCCGGCTCCCTGTCAGGGCTTGCCATTGCCATTGCGCTGACCTTCGACGCCGTCAGCGATCCTGCGGTGGGCTCCCTGTCTGACGGCTTTCGCCACCGCTACGGCCGCAGGCACCTCTTTATGTTTGCGAGCATTCTGCCCATGGGCCTCACCTTCTTCGCCCTGTTCTGGCCCCCAGAAGGGCTCGGCGAGTTCGGCCTGTTTATCTGGTTGACGGTGTTCGCCGTGCTGTGCCGCACGGCGCTGACGTTCTTCCATGTGCCGTACCTGGCGCTGGGCGCGGAAATGAGCAGCGACTACCAGGAGCGCACCATCATCGCCGCGGTGCGCCAGGCGGCGGGCATGGCAGCCACCCTGCTGCTCGTGGTGCTCACGTGGAACGTCATCATGGTGGCAACCCCCGACACGCCGAGCCCACAGCTCACGCGCGAACCCTACTTCGAGTTCGCCCTGGTGAGCGCGGTGCTGATGGTCGTTCTCATGCTCGTCAGCACCCTCGGCACCCTGCCACTGCTGCCGAAGCTGAGCCGCACCGCTGAGGATCATCCGCCGTTTACCCTGCGTCGCATCTACCGCGACATCTACGATGCGCTGCAGAACCGCGCCTTCTTCGCGCTGTTCTGGGGCTCGCTGATCTTTGCCATCTTCATGGGCGTGCACTCGGGGCTCGCCATGCACACCAAGACCTTTTTCTGGGTGCTGGACACCGAAAGCATCGAGTACATCCAGTACGCCGGCATCATCGGCGGCCTGCTGGGCCTGGCGCTGCTCGGCCCCTTTCACCGCTGGCTCGACAAACGCATGACCCTCATCATCGGCGTGGTGACCTACACCGCGGCGGCAACGCTACCTGTGGCGGCTAAGCTGCTGGACCTCGCGCCAGAAGACCCGATGGCGGTGCGCACACTACTCATCATCGCCCAGCTCATCGGCTTCGCTGCCATCGTGCACGCCGCCGTGAGCGGCATCTCCATGATGGGAGACATCGCCGACGAGCATGAGCTGCTGCACGGACGCCGCCAGGAGGGCGTGTACTTCGGCAGCCACAACTTCGCGCTGAAGTGCACCACGGCGGTGGGCAGCTTCGCCGCCGGCATCATTCTCGATGTTGTGGGCTTCCCAACGAACGCACAACCCGGCGAGGTGCCAGGCGATGTGCTGTGGAACTACGGTCTCGCGAGCGTCGCCACCGTAGCGATGGCCGGCGTGGGGCTGTGGATCTTCTGGCCGTATGACATGTCGCGGAAGCGGCATGCGGAAATCCGCCGGCGTCTCTCAGAGCGATAGCGGACGGCCACTATCAAGCGTCATCCTATCAAGCGTCATCGTCAAAGTTCTCGAAGGTGCCAAGTATCATTCAGGGCCGACAGTGTTCGATTCCCCCAAGGCTTGTGCATCTCGAGCGTGGTGATGCCACCCGGACTGAACTCGAACTCCACATAGGCTGCCGCTTCGGTGGGCATGCCAAGCCAGGCCGCCACAACGAAAGACGCAGCAAAACCGTGGGTGACCACCACCGCAGTATCCGGCGCTGGGTCAAGTAACCCACTGACGAACCGTGCGGTACGGACCGCCACATCCCGACGGGACTCCGCGCCCTCGATAATGCGGTGATCTATCCTTGAAGCATCTCCCGGCGGAAACTGAATGCGCGCATCGAGCCAGCTCTGAGGCCGGCCCTCTGCGATGCCGCAGCTCAACTCTCTCAAATCTGCAGACATGGACACCGGCACCGAGTATGCAGCAGCGATGGGTGCGGCGGTTTGCGTTGCCCGCGCCAGATCTGACGAGTAGACCAACGCCCGCGGGCACCGCTGCGCAAGCGCCGCGGCGACCGCCTGCGCCTGCCTCTGCCCCCGCTCGGTAAGCTCGGAGTCGAACCAGCCGCCGACCAGGTCGTCCAAGTGGTGAGTCGATTCCGTGTGGGTGACCAGATAGACGGTGGTCATCGGATAGTGCCTGGAAGCATCGGATCCATGAACTGACGATCCAGGCGAACGATGCACCGGGTCTCAGCGGCAAACTCCGAAGCCCGCCTGCAATCCGGATCATCGCGGGAGTCTGTTCGGTACCGTTCATAGTCCGCAAGCGAATCGAAGGAGAACAGACCGAGCGCTCTGTCGCTCGCGCCTTCTTTGGGCAGAAAGTATCCATGATGTGTGCCGCCGAACTTCTCTATGAGCGGCAACCACATCTCGCAGTACTGGCGAAACTCGGCGAGCTTGTAGGGATCGATCTGGCAGTCAATGACGCAGGTGATCATGCTGTCTCCAGATGCCGGGTAACCGCAACGCTGATACCGTTCAACGCACTGGTACCGCTCGGCACGTCCACCTCACCGGCCGCTGCCAGCGCGTTGTAGTTCGCGCCCGGGCGGGTTCTGCCCTGGTGCAGATTCTCTGCCTCGCTGAAACCGTGCGGCAGACTCACCACGCCAGGCATCATGGCGTCGGTGATCTCAACCGGTGCTTGCACTTCACCCGTAGCGGAGCGGATGCACACCACATCACCATCTTCCACACCGCGTTCCGCAGCATCCTGCGGGTGCATGTGCAGCGTGCACAGTGCCGTGCCCGCGGCGAGCATAGGTAGATTGCGTAGCCAGGAGTTGTTCATGCGTGTGCTGCGCCGCCCCACCAGCACCAGCCCTTCCGTCGGCAGGCTCTTTGTGAGACGCGCAAGGTCCTCGAGTATGAGCGCCGGCGCCGCGTCGATGTGGCCACCGGGATGTTGCAGCACCTCGTTCAAGCGACCAGCCCGCGGCATGCCGAGATCGATGCCGTTGGGCTGCGCCGCCATCTGCGCAAGCGTGAGCCCTTCACGCCGACCGAAGTGATCGCCGAATCGACCCGCCCGCACCCCGAGATCGAGTAACCGCTCCACCCCGCGCTCGGGCTCGATGGCCGCCATGACGGACTGCAGGTCGGCGCCGTAAATACCGCTGGAAGGGTCGGCGATCAGGGCACTTACCGCGCCGGCCACCACCGCATCCTCCGTCTCGGCAAGCTCCGCTGGCGACGGGCCGCGCCCATGGCGGCTGGCAAAGGCCAGGCTCAAGCCCACCTGCCACTCGTCCGGCTGCTCCGGCGCAAAGACCGGCGGCGAGTAGCGCGCGGCGTTGCGATAGCCCATGGCGCCGAGGAAATGATCGTAGTGCCCTTCCTCGAACGGCGAGGTGCCGGGCAGGATCACGTGGGCCAGGCGCGACGTTTCGTTGTGGTAGAGATCCACACACACGAGGAGTTCGAGCGCCTCCAGGGCCCGCTCGAGCCTCCGGCTGTCGGGATTGCTCACAAGCGGGTTGCCAGCGAAACAGAATAACGCACGCACCTGGCCGTCGCCGGGCGTGTCGATCTCTTCCGCCAGCGCCGCCACCGGCATCTGGCCGAGCACCTCCGGGTAGGCGGACACACGCGACGCATATCGACCGCGATGCACACCATCGCTCGGACGGAACGGCATGTGGTACGGCTGCTCCGGAAACATCGCCCCGCCCTCTCGGTCCAGCGCACCGAGCAGGATGTTGAGAATCTCAACAAGAAAACTCGTGAGCGTGCCGAAGCGCTGCAGGGTAGTGCCGACGCGGCCATACACCACGGGGTGCCGTGCGGCGAGCAGCTCTCGAGCGAGATCGTCGATGGTCGACAGCGCCAGGCCCGTTCGCGTGCAGGCATCCTCGACACGCACCGTGTCCAGGCTTGTCATCAGCGTTTGCCAGCCGGCAATCGGATAGCCCGGCGGCAATGCAGCACCCGATTCGCGCAGCCGCGCAATGAGTGCAACCAGCAGCCAGGCATCACTGCCGGGGCGAATGAAGTGGTGGGCATCCGCCAACCGCGCGGTTTCGGTGCGGCGCGGATCCACGGTGACCAACCGCCCACCGCGCGCCTTGAGCTCGCGGATGCGGTCGCGCACTTTCGGAATGAGCCAGAGACTGCCGTTGGACACCACCGGGTTGGCGCCGAGCATGAGCACGTAGTCCGCCCGCAGGATGTCAGGCACAGGAATGGCCATGTCGTTGCCGAACAGCAGCTCGCAGGCGAGCTGCTTGGGCACCTGATCCACCGTGCCGGCGCTGTAGATCTGTCGGGTGCCGAGAGCACCCAGAAAGGTGCTCATGCCGAAGGAAAGGCCGACGTTGTGCGCCGTGGGGTTGCCGATGTACGCCGCCACGCTCTGATCAGAGTACGTGCGGCTCACGGCTTCCAGCCGCTCTCCGATGTACCGAAACGCCTCATCCCAGCTCGCCTCGCGAAACCGGTCCCCTTCGCGGATGAGCGGTGTTCTCAGCCGGTCCGGGTCTGCATCCAGCTCCGCGAGCGCCAGGCCCTTGGCGCAGCTGTGGCCCTGGGAGAACACATCGTCTGCGTTGCCGCGAATCTCCACCACGCGGCGCCCGTCCGCCTGCAGGCGCAAACCACAGCCGGCTTCACAGATGGAACAGATTCGGTAGTGTTCGGGCATGGCTTGTATCCGGTTGGGAGAAGCAGTCGTTGCCCACCGCCTTATACTGGCGCAACAAACGGATTGACGACTTCGATAGCGCACCTCTCGAAGTCCGAGGTATTGCGGGTGGCAACGGCTAAATGGTTGTACCGGGCAATCGCGGCAATCTGCCCATCTGGAAGGCTCATAGGGAGGCCGAGCTCCTTTCGCTCGCCCATCAATTCTCCATAGACGCGAGCAGCAGGCTCATCGAAAGCAAGTACGCGTTGGTCGAAAGCCAGAGCGATGAACCGCTCAAAGCGTTCTCGAAGCCCAGATCGACGCCTGCCTGCCTGCAGGATTCGCAGGCCGTAAGCGATCTCGCCAACGGAGATCGCTGAGACATATAGTTTTTCAGAATGCTGACTATTCAGCCAGCTTACGACTGCTTCCGCCGGTTGGGTCTTCATGACCTCTGACACGATGTTCGTATCCAGAAGGATCATTCAGCCAGGTCCAGAGGTTCGTGCGGAACCCGTTCAGGCAACTGCAGATCGACGCCGTGCTTCGGCCCGAAGATGCTGAGCGCCAGATCTCCAAGACACTCCGGCGCGCTCACGGCATCCTTGAGGATGCGGCGCACTTCTTCTTCCATCGACACGCCATGCTTCGCTGCACGAACCCGGAGGCGCGACAGGGTTTCATCGTCAAGTTTTCTGACACTCAAGCCGGCCATAGTGAGCCCCCGCGTTCGCCAGAATCAAACATCGGCAATGCTATCAACTGATAGCATTGCCAGCAATAGATGGCACGAGTCCCTGCATGGCGCTGCGTAAGGCAGTGAACCAACAAATGTTAGTTTGAGTCGCACCCCTTGAAGGCGCGGAGCGGATCGACCCGGCTCAGGCAGGGTCGTCCAGAAATGCCGCAAGCCACGGCGCAATGAGGCAGAGGAGAACCACCGACACCGCGTACGGCGCAGCTG